>NZ_CP071139.1:4833750-5202500 GCF_017639205.1 Streptomyces nojiriensis
GTACGCCGCCCCGCAGCAGATGGCCGGCGGTTACGCCGAGCAGCCGCTCTACCCCGAGCCCTCGCCCCCGTCGCTCGCCGACGCCGTGCGGGCCTTCACCACGGGGTCCCTCTCCGCCGAGGACTTCCAGCAGATCTTCGCCACCTCGAAGGTCTACTGCCCGCGCGGCGACACCCCCGGATTCCTGGCGCTGCACAACACGCAGCACCCGGTCATCCCCATGTTCACCACGCTCAAGGAACTGCGCCGGTACGCCGGCAAGGAGTCCAAGTACTTCGTGATCACCGGCGCCGAGGTGATCGACCTGCTGCCGACCGGGTACGGCTTCGTCCTCGACATGGAGGGCGACCACCGGATGGTCTTCGACGCGAAGGCGGTCGAGCAGATGGTCGACTTCGCGATGCGCCGGATGTACGGCTAGGCGCGACTGCTGCGCGGACGGCCGGCGGCCATCGGAGGCGTACCGGCCGACGCCTGACGGGGGGCGGACTGTGCTGCGGGTGCATTTCACGGCGGAGGACCTGCTCGACGTCACCTTCGCGAGCGAGCCGCTGCCGCTGGTGGAACTGGGCATGGCGATGGTCGCCTGGCAGCGCACCGACGAACAGGCGGTCTTCGGCCGCTGGCGCAGCCGTGTCGGGCGGGAGCTGCCCGGCCGCGCCCGCCCGCTGCTCGACCTCCTGCGCCCCGACGGCGACAACCCCCAGTTCGTCGAGCCGTACGCGCGCACCCTGGAGGAGGGGCTGGCCGTCGTACGGGACGCCGGCCCGCTCCTGACCCCCGGCGAGCTGCGCCGCGTCGCCGCCCGGGCCCCGGGCGGCGCGTCCTGGCTGCGCGCCCTGTGGGACCAGGACCGCGAGGCGTGGGACCAGCTCGGCGGCGCGCTCCGGTCCGCCTACGAGGTGGTCGTCGCCCCGTACTGGCCGCGGATCCGGCAGTCCTTCCAGGCGGACGTGGCCTGGCGCAGCCGGCTGCTGGCCGCCCACGGCATCAGGGCGTGCCTGGCGAGCACGCATCCGCTGGCCGCCTGGGCGGGCACGGTGCTGGAGGTGGACGGGCCGCCGCACTACGAGGTCCGCCTCGGCGGGCGCGGCCTGCTGCTGATGCCCTCGCCGTTCTGGACGGGCCGGCCGCTGCTCGCCGAGGGCCCGGACGGCCCGGACGGCAGGTGCCTGCTGCTCTACCCGGCGCTGACGCCGCTGCCCCTGGTCGGCCCGGGCCCGGCGCAGGGGGCGCTGGACGCCCTGCTGGGCCGGACCCGGGCGGCCGTGCTCCAGTCGCTGATCGAGCGGCGCACGACCAGTGAGCTGGCCCGGGACCTCGACATCAGCCTCCCCTCGGCCTCCGAGCACGCCCGCACCCTGCGCGCGGCCGGCCTGATCACCACCGAGCGCGAGGGCAAGGCGGTCCTGCACTCGGTGACGGGCCTGGGCGTGGACCTGCTCCGCAACGGCGGCTGAGGCACCCTTCGGCCCTGCCCGAAAGGATCGCGGGCCGCGGGCCCGCTGCCCGAGCATCGGTGCGGCGGGGGGACACCCGCTCCTAGGGACAGGGAGACTGCGATGTCACGTATGTCGTTACGCACGAAGCTCGGGGCTGTGGCGGCCGCGGGGGTGATGGCGTTGGGTACGGGGGTCCTGGCGGCGGGATCCGCACAGGCGTCCGACCACACGGTGGCCGGGTGCCCGTCCGGTTACGCGTGCATCTACCCGCAGGACGCGGTGCCCGTCACCCCGTCGCTGAAGTGGTCGCGGGCGGGCACCTACAACCTGAGCGGCCAGTACGGATGGCACTGGGTCCTGAACAACCAGACCTCCAACTGGAAGTTCAGGCTGTGCACCGGCTGGAACGGCACGGGGAACTGCACCAACATGCCCGTCGACCAGTGGGTGGCGGTCGACCTCACGCCGATCAACTCGGTCATAGTCTCGCCGTAACCGCAGGTCAGGACCGTTGGGGCCCCGGAGGAAATTTCCTCCGGGGCCCCTCTGTTGTGTGGGGTGTGGCAGAAAGTTCGAGTTTCAACTAAACTCGAAGCAGAAGGAGGTCCTGACCATGCCCGCAGTGACTGTTGAGAACCCGTTGACCCTTCCGCGCGTGGCCGAGCCGCAGGCCGCCGTCCCGCGCAAGGTGCTGGCCGTCGTCTCCGCTCCCGGTGGGTTCGAGGGTGAGGGATTCCCGGTGCGCCGCGCGTTCGCCGGGATCAACTACCAGTACCTCGACCCGTTCATCATGATGGACCAGATGGGTGAGGTGGAGTACGCGCCCGGTGAGCCCAAGGGCACGCCCTGGCACCCGCACCGCGGCTTCGAGACCGTCACGTACCTGATCGACGGGACCTTCGTCCACCAGGACAGCAACGGCGGCGGCGGAGTCATCAACGGCGGCGACACCCAGTGGATGACCGCCGGTTCGGGCCTCCTGCACATCGAGGCCCCGCCGGAGTCCCTCGTCGTGTCCGGCGGGCTGTTCCACGGCCTCCAGCTGTGGGTGAACCTCCCCGCCTCCGACAAAATGATGCCCCCGCGCTACCAGGACATCGGCGGCGGCCAGGTCCAGCTGCTGACCACCCCGGACGGCGGCTCCCTGCTCCGCGTCATCGCCGGTGAGCTGGACGGCCACCAGGGCCCGGGCATCACCCACACCCCGATCACGATGATCCACGCGACCGTGTCGCCGGGCGCGCAGATCACCCTGCCGTGGCGCGAGGACTTCAACGCGCTGGCGTACGTCATGGCCGGGCGCGGGTCCGTCGGCGAGGACCGCCGGCCCGTACAGACCGGGCAGACGGCCGTCTTCGGCGAGGGCGGCTCGCTCACGGTGCGGGCGGACGCCTCCCAGGACTCCAACGCCCCGGACCTGGAGGTCGTGCTCCTCGGCGGACGTCCGATCCGCGAGCCGATGGCGCACTACGGGCCGTTCGTGATGAACAGCAAGCACGAGCTGCAGCAGGCCTTCGACGACTTCCAGGCGGGCCGGCTGGGCCGCATCCCCACCACCGCGCGCACCGGCCTCGGCCACCGCGGCACGGGCGAGGCGGACCAGGACTGACGGGCCAGGACCGACGGGCCAGGACCGACCCGCAGGTCCGCTACGCGGGATCCACGGGCCCGGGCGCCGCATCGGCGGCGTACCGGGCCCGCAGTTCCGAGATCACCCCGAAGACGGCGGCGGTCATGGGCACCGCCAGCAGCATCCCCAGGATCCCGGCGACGCTCGCGCCCGCCGTGATGGCCAGCATCACCACGGCCGGGTGCATCTGCACGGTGCGGCTCTGCACCACGGGCTGCAGTACGTAGCCCTCGATCATCTGGACCAGCAGCACCAGGCCCAGAGCCCACAGGCCGATGATCCAGCCCCGGTCGGCGAAGGCCACGAGCACGGCCACGGCGCCCGACAGGATGGCTCCCAGGTAGGGGATGTACGCCGTCACGAAGACCAGGGCGGCCAGCCCCAGCGCGCCCGGCACCTCGAGGACCAGCAGACCCGCGCCGATCAGCACGGCGTCCACCAGGGCCACGAACGTGGTCCCGCGCATGAACCCCTCGACGGCCTCGAAGGCGCGCCGCCCCATGGCCTCCATCAGGTCGCCCGAGCGGCTCGGTACGAGGGAGCGCAGGGTTCCCACGGCCCGGTCGGAGTCGCGCAGGAAGAAGAAGATCAGCACCAGCGCCAGCAGCACCATGGCGATCATCGAGCCCACCACGCTGAGCCCCGCGACCACACCCGAGGCGGCCGTGCCGCCGAACTTCGCCAGCAGGTCCTTGGAGTTCGCGGCGATGTCCTCCAGCGAGGTGCCCACCGCCCCGAAGTGCTCGGCGACCGTCTCGCCGGCCCGCCGCAGCGCGTCGACGATCTGGCCGCCGGTCCCGATGAGCGCGAGGACGACGATGTACGTGGCCCCGCCGACGACGGCGACCACGGCGAGGCAGGTCAGCGCCGCGGCCAGCGAGCGGTTCATCCTCATGCGGACCAGGCGCCGGTGCATCGGCCCGAGCAGGGCCGTACCGAGCACGGCCAGCAGGACGGGCGTCACCACCGACTCGAAGACGGTGCACAGCCATACGCCGACGGCGAGGACGGCCGTGACGAGCAGGACGACGCCGCACCAGGCGGCGAGCCGCCGTACGGGCGCGGGCAGGAGGGGAGCGGACACCGCTGCATCCAATCACGCCCCGCCGCGCGCCCCTCGGGGTCAGAACACCGGGTCGGCGTCCGTCTTGGACTGCTCGTGCAGCTCGAACCAGATCGACTTGCCCTCGCCCCGCGGGTCGACGCCCCACGCGTCGGCCAGCATCTCCATCAGCAGCACCCCGCGGCCGCTGGAGGACATCTCGCCCGGCTGCCGCTTGTGCGGGAGCTCGTCGCTGCCGTCGGCGACCTCGACGCGCAGCCGGCGCGCGCCCAGCTCGCCGGCCGCCTCCGCGACCAGCAGGGCGTCGCCGTCGGTGTGCGTCAGTACGTTCGTCACCATCTCGGAGACCATCAGCACCGCCGAGTCCACCTGGTCGGGGTCGGCCCAGTCGTGCAGCAGCTCGCGGATCTGCTGCCGCACGCCCGCGATCCGTTCGGGCTCGGCCTGGGCCACGGTCAGTACGGTGCGCCGCACGGGCCGGGCCGGGTGCGGCAGCGCGGTGCCCGGTTCGCGCTCCGCGCTCTCGCGGCACAGCAGCACCACGGCTATGTCGTCCTCGCGGCGGTCGGCGAGCGGGCCGGTGGTGTGGTGCGAGGACGGCCCGTGCACGGCCTGGACCAGCAGGTCGGCCAGTCTTTCGAGGTGTGCGGCGTTCTCGTACGCGTTCTCGTGCAGGTCGGACTCCAGGACCGCCCGCAGCCGTGCCCAGCCGGTGTCGAGGTCGTGCCCGCCGGTCTCGATGAGCCCGTCGGTGCAGAGCATCATCGTCTCGCCGGGCTCCAGGGTGAACCGGGTGGTGGGGTAGTCGGTGTCGGGGACGATCCCGAGGGGCAGCCCGCCCGCGGTGGGGCGCATCATGACCGTTCCGTCGGCCATCCGGATCGCGGGATCGGGGTGGCCGGCGCGGGCCACCTCCAGCATGCCGGTCCGCGGATCGCACTCCACGTACAGGCAGGTCGCGAACCGCGGGCTCTGGAAGTCGGAGTCCTGGCCGCCGTCGTCCCCGTACGGGTCGGACTCCGGCGAGGAGCACAGCCCGGCCAGGAAGCGGGAGGCGCGCGAGAGCACCGCGTCCGGCCGGTGGCCCTCGGACGCGTACGCCCGTACGGCGATCCGCAGCTGGCCCATCAGCCCGGCCGCCCGGACGTCGTGGCCCTGCACATCGCCGATGACCAGCGCGAACCTGCCCGACGGCAGCGGGATCATGTCGTACCAGTCGCCGCCGACCTGGAGCCCGCCGCCCGTCGGGACGTAGCGGGCCGCGATCCGCATGCCGGGGATCTCCGGGCCGAGCTGCGGCATCATCGACCGCTGCAGGCCGGTGGTGAGCTCCCGCTCGGACTCGGCCACCACGGCGCGCTGGAGCGCCTGGGCCAGCATCCGGGCCACGGTGGTCAGGACGGACCGCTCGTCGGGGGAGAAGGACGCCGGGTGCTTGAAGGCGGCCATCCAGGCGCCCATGGTCCGCCCGGCCACGATCAGCGGCAGGAAGGCCCAGGAGACCCGGTCGAAGCGCTGGGCGAGAGGCCAGGCGGCCGGGAAGCGCCGCTTGTAGTCCTCGGGGGTGGGCAGGTAGATCGCCCGGCCGGTACGGACGACCTCCGCGGCCGGATAGTTCGTCTCCAGCGGCATGTCGGAGAACGGGCCCTCGTCCCCCGGGTCGTGCCCGTGGTGCCCGATGATCGACAGCCGGTCCCCGGCCACGCCGAAGACCGCCAGCCCGTCCGGGCTGAATCCGGGCATGGACAGCGAGGCGGCGACCCGCAGCACCTCGGCCGTGGACCGCGCCTCCGCCAGCGCGCGCCCCGCGTCCAGCAGGAAGGCCTCGCGGGAGCGCCGCCAGTCGCCCGTGATGGGGGTGTGGGCGGCCGTGGTGCCGGGCTGCGGCTCGGCGATCTCCTGGATGGTGCCGATCAGCTCGTAGTCCGTGGACCCTTCGGGTGTCCGGTTCGCCACCGGTTTGGAGCGGCTGCGCACGGTCCGCAGCACCCGGCCGTCGACGTCCATGATCCGGAGCCGGGCCTCGGCGAGGGTGCCCTCGGCGACGGCCAGGTTCACGATCCCGTTGATCTCGTTCCAGTCCACCGGGTGGAAACGCGACCGTACGGCGACCTCCGGCAGCTCCACCGGTTCGGCGGGCAGCCCGAGGAGCCGGGCGGCCTCGCTGTCGAGGGTGACCGTCCCGGAGGCGTTGTCCCATCGCCACAGGCCGGTCGCGATGGCGGCCAGGACGTCCTCGGTGCGCACCCGGCCATCTTTACAGGTCATATCCGTTACGTGCCTGTTCGCCCGCACCACCGGACGCATTTGCGCAGGCTGGAGGGAGTGCCCGACCCGTCACCTTCCCGGACGGTAACCTTGGGACGGTTGAATCCACCCTGGTATCGCGTAGAACTGGATGACTGATGCATCGGTACAGGTCCCACACCTGCGGCGAGCTCCGCGCTTCTGACGTCGCCGCCGACGTCCGGCTGAGCGGCTGGCTGCACAACCGTCGAGACCTGGGCGGCATCCTCTTCATCGATCTGCGTGACCACTACGGCATCACGCAGCTGGTCGCCCGGCCCGGCACCGCGGCGAACGAGGCGCTGAGCAGCGTCACCAAGGAGACCGTCGTCCGCATCGACGGCAAGGTCGTCTCCCGCGGCGCCGACAACGTCAACCCGGAGCTGCCGACCGGCGAGATCGAGATCGAGGTCTCCTCGGTCGAGGTGCTCGGCGCGGCCGCCCCGCTGCCGTTCACGATCAACACCGACGACGGGGTGAACGAGGAGCGGCGCCTGGAGTACCGCTTCCTCGACCTGCGCCGCGAGCGCATGCACCGCAACATCATGCTGCGCTCGGCCGTCATCGCGTCGATCCGCTCGAAGATGGTGGCCCTCGGCTTCAACGAGATGGCGACCCCGATCCTCACCGCGACCTCCCCCGAGGGCGCCCGTGACTTCGTCGTGCCGTCCCGCCTGAACCCGGGCAAGTTCTACGCCCTGCCGCAGGCGCCGCAGCAGTTCAAGCAGCTGCTGATGATCTCCGGCTTCGACCGCTACTTCCAGATCGCGCCGTGCTTCCGCGACGAGGACGCCCGCGCCGACCGTTCGCCGGGCGAGTTCTACCAGCTCGACGTGGAGATGTCCTTCGTCGAGCAGGAGGACGTCTTCCAGCCGATCGAGCGCCTGATGACCGAGCTCTTCACCGAGTTCGGCAACGGTCGCGAGGTCACCTCGCCGTTCCCGCGGATCCCGTTCCGCGAGTCGATGCTGAAGTACGGCAACGACAAGCCCGACCTGCGCGCCAAGCTGGAGCTCGTCGACATCACCGACGTGTTCGAGGGCTCGGAGTTCAAGGCGTTCGCCGGCAAGCACGTGCGCGCCCTGGCCGTCCCGGACACCGCCGCGCAGCCGCGCAAGTTCTTCGACGGCCTCGGCGAGTACGCGATCTCGCTGGGCGCCAAGGGCCTGGCCTGGGTCCGCGTGGGCGAGGACGGCGGGCTGACCGGCCCGATCGCCAAGTTCCTCACCGAGGAGAACGTCAAGGTCCTCACCGAGCGCCTGGGCCTGGTCCCCGGCCACGCCGTGTTCTTCGGCGCGGGTGACTTCGACGAGGTCTCCAAGATCATGTCCGGCGTTCGTGTCGAGGCGGCCAAGCGTGCGGGCCACTTCGAGGAGAACGTCTTCCGCTTCTGCTGGATCGTCGACTTCCCGATGTACGAGAAGGACGAGGAGACCGGCAAGATCGACTTCTCCCACAACCCCTTCTCCATGCCGCAGGGCGGGATGAAGGACCTGGAGGAGAAGGACCCGCTGGACATCCTGGCCTGGCAGTACGACATCGTCTGCAACGGCATCGAGCTGTCCTCCGGCGCCATCCGCAACCACGAGCCCGAGGTCATGCTGAAGGCCTTCGAGATCGCCGGTTACGAGGCCGAGACGGTCGAGCGCGAGTTCGCGGGCATGCTCCGCGCGTTCCGCCTGGGCGCCCCGCCGCACGGTGGCATCGCCCCGGGCGTGGACCGCATCGTGATGCTGCTGGCCGACGAGCCGAACATCCGCGAGACCATCGCCTTCCCGCTGAACGGCAACGCGCAGGACCTGATGATGGGTGCGCCGACGGTGCTGGAGGAGGCCCGCCTGCGCGAGCTGAACATCGCGCTGCGCAAGCCGGTCGAGACGAAGGCGGCGGAGCGGCCGGTCTCCGACGCGGTCGCCCCGGACGCCGGTTCCCCGCGGGGCTGACCCCCGGACAACGCCGAAGGCGGCGCCCCCCTCCTTGCCGGAGGGGGGCGCCGCCTTCGTGCTTCCGCCCGCCGTACTAGAACTGCTCCAGGATGCCCTTGACCAGGGCGGCGGAGGTCAGCTCGGTGGGGGCGGGGCCGGCGTGGAAGAAGCCCGCGTTCTCGGCGTCCAGCTTGCGCAGGAAGTCGAAGGCCTTGGCGTCGTGGTCGCCGAAGGCGACGAACTGCCAGTGGACGCCCGGAGCCGTGGTGGCGGCGTCGGCCAGTGCCTGGCGGGCGGGCTGGCGGTTGTCGGGGGCGCCGTCGGTCTGGAAGACGACCAGGGCCGGGCCCTCGCCGCCGTCCTTCCGGTAGCGCTCCAGGACGGCCTCGACGGCCACGTGGTAGCTGGTGCGGCCCATCCGGCCGAGCTCGGCGTGGCGGGTCTCGACCCAGGCGGCGTCGTAGCCGTCGAGGGCCAGGTCGGCGGTGCCGTCCACGTCCGTGGAGAAGAACACGGTGTGCACGGTCGCCGCGTCGTCGAGGTGCGCGGCGAGGGCGAGGGCGTGGTCGGCGAGGTGCTGGGCGCTGCCGTCCTTGTAGAACCCGCGCATCGAACCGGACCGGTCCAGCACGAGGTACACCTTCGCGCGCGCCCCGGTCTTCCCCTTGCCGCGCAGCACCTGCCCGGCGGCCTTGTACGCCCCGGCGACCTCAGGAGCCCGCCGCCGCACGGCAGCAGCCCCGTGAGCGGCCCCGACCGGCTCGGCCTCTGCCTCTGCCTCCGGCGCGGTTTCGGGCTCGGCCTCGGCGGTGGTGTCCGCCTCCGGGGCGGTCGGTGCCTCGGCCTCGGGCTGTTCCGTGGCAGCGGCGACCGGCTCCTCCGCGGGAGCGTCCTGCGCCTCCGCCTGCGGTGCGGTTTCGGGCTCGGCCTCGGCGGTGGTGTCCGCCTCCGGCGCGGTCGGTGCCTCGGCCTCGGGCTGTTCCGTGGCAGCGGCGACCGGCTCCTCCGCGGGAGCGTCCTGCGCCTCCGCCTGCGGCGCGGTTTCGGGCTCCGCCTCGGCGGCGACCGGGGCGGCCTCGTCCTGCGCCTGCGGCGCTTCGGCCTGGGCCGGCTCCGCCTCGGTGGCTTCGGCAGCGGCCTCGGGCTGCTCCGCAGCGGGGGCGGTGTCCGCCTCCAGCGGGGCCTCCGGCGCGATGGCCTCGGCGGCAGCCGGTTCCGCGTCCGCCTCGGGCTGCTCCGCAGCAGGGGCGGCGGCCGGCTCGGCCTGTTCCGGTGCCGGGGGTGCGGGGGTTTCTCCGCCGGGCTTCGCCGCAGGCGCACGGCGGGCCTCCGGGACCGTGGGGTCCGCCACCTGGGCGGGGGCGGTGAGGACCGTGCCCGGTTCACGGTCGCGCGGGGCGGACTGCGGCGGAACGGTGGGGTTGTCGAAGGACGCCGCCACCAGTTCGGCGGCGACGTCCAAGGGGGTCCGTTCCGCCTGGTTGGGGACAGCGGCCGAAGGGGTGTCCGTAGTCTCCGGAACGGATTCCGCGGACCGTCCGAATACCTTGCGCAACAAGCTCCGAATACCCATGGGCCAGGCCTTTCGCATGTGTGCGTGCGTCATTTGTCCGTGCTGCGCGGATGATCCCTGCCCAGAGTGGACACGTAAGGTTATCGGCCGCCCGGCTGGATCTTCGGCAGGGGCGCCTTTCGTGGCGCCCGGCTCCCACCCACCCGCACACGCTCCGTGAACTGCCGCTCCGACGTGCCGGGTTCACCGACCGTTCATCCCCGCGCCGCCGCTTCGGCGCAACCCGGGCCTACCGTCGCGGCTGGATCGTACCGACGCGTTGTCGGCGCCCACGCAGCTACTCGGAGGACACTCGTGCGCAAGCTTCTGCCGTTCATCGGCAACCCGCATGGGAGCGGCCGGTCCGCTCTCACCTGTCGTTACCGCTGTGGCGACGCCTGCTTCCACGAGGTGCCGAACACAAGCGACAACGAGTACGCCGGCGATGTCATAGCCCGTGCCTACTCCCGCCGCGCGATGCTGCGCTCCGCCGCCGTCGTGACGGTCGCCACCGCGGCCGGCTCCGCCGTGGCGCTCAGCGGCCCGGGACAGACCGCCAACGCCACTCCCGCCGCCGACGCCGCCGATGCCGCCGCGGGCAAGGGCGGCGAGGCCGCCCGGGGCTTGCGCTTCAAGGCCGTCGCGCCGAACACCGACGACAAGGTCACGGTCCCCGAGGGCCACGAGCAGAACGTGGTGATCCGCTGGGGCGACCCGATCGTCAAGGGTGCCCCGGGCTTCAACCCCGACAAGCAGACGGCCGCCGCGCAGGCCGGTCAGTTCGGCTACAACAACGACTTCCTGAGCCTCCTCCCGCTCGGCGGCGACTACGAGCGCCAGCAGCTGCTCGTGGCGAACCACGAGTACACGGACGAGAACCTCATGTTCAAGGCGTACGACCCGGCCAACCCGACCCGCGAGCAGGTCGAGATCGCCTGGGCCGCGCACGGCCTGTCCGTGGTCGCCGTCCAGGAGGACCACCGCAGCGGCAAGCTGACCGCGATCAGCCGCCACCAGCTCAACCGCCGGCTGACCGCCACCAGCGAGTTCAAGCTGACCGGTCCGGCCGCGGGCAGCGCCCTGCTGAAGACCTCCGTCGACGCCACCGGCACCAAGGTGCTCGGCACGCTCAACAACTGCGCCGGCGGCACCACCCCGTGGGGCACCACCCTCCACGGCGAGGAGAACTTCAACCAGTACTTCGGCAACGCCGGCCAGGTCACCGACCCGACCGCCGCCGCCCGCCTCAAGCGCTACGGCGTGACCGCCGGCGCCACCGAGCGCAAGTGGGAGCGGTTCGACAAGCGCTTCGACGTGGCGCAGGAGCCCAACGAGTCGCACCGCTTCGGCTGGGTCGTCGAGCTGGACCCGTACGACCCGAACTCGGTCCCGCGCAAGCGCACCGCGCTCGGCCGCTTCAAGCACGAGGCCGCGCAGCCCCGCCTGACCGAGGACGGCCGTCCGGTCGTCTACATGGGCGACGACGAGCGCTTCGACTACTTCTACAAGTTCGTCTCGTCGAAGCGGATGAAGAAGGGCAATTCGCGCGCCGCGAAGGAGCACAACCTCACGCTGCTCGACGAGGGCACCCTCTACGTCGCCAAGCTCACCGGTGACTCCCCGGCCGCCGAGATCGACGGCACCGGCAAGCTCCCCTCCGACGGCGAGTTCGACGGCTCCGGCGTGTGGATCAAGCTGGCCACCGGCAATGTCTCGCACGTCGAGGGCATGACCGCCGAGGAGGTGTACGTCTTCACGCGCCAGGCCGCCGACAAGGTGGGCGCCACGAAGATGGACCGCCCCGAGGACGTCGAGCCCTCCCCGCGCACCGGTCGCGTCTACATCGCGCTGACCAACAACGCCGACCGCGGCAAGCCGGGCAAGGAAGGCGCGACCGAGGCCAACCCGCGCAACCTGAACAAGCACGGCCAGATCCTGGAGCTCGCCGAGAACTTCGACGACCCGGCGGGCGACGGTTTCGCCTGGCGGCTCTTCCTGGTCGCCGGTGACCCGAACGACCCGGCGACCTACTTCGCGGGCTTCCCCAAGGACAAGGTCAGCCCGATCTCCTGCCCGGACAACGTGGCCTTCGACCCGCACGGCAACCTGTGGATCTCCACGGACGGCAACCAGCTGGGTTCCCACGACGGCCTGTTCGGTGTCGCGACGGCCGGTGAGCGCCGCGGTGAGCTGAAGCAGTTCCTGACCGTTCCGCGCGGCGCCGAGACCTGCGGCCCGCTCATCCAGGACAAGCGCGTCCTGGTCTCCGTCCAGCACCCGGGCGAGATCGACGGCGCGTCCGTCGAGAAGCCGCAGTCGGTGTGGCCCGACGGCCCCGGCAAGATCGTCCGCCCGGCGGTCGTGTCCGTCTGGCGCAAGGACGGCCGCAACATCGGCGTCTGACCGGACCGGTTGACCCGAGGGGCGTGTTTCACGTGAAACACGCCCCTCGGGCGTCCAAGTGGCTCAAGTCGGTCAATTCCCCTCCGGCATCCTGCCGACGGGGAGCCGGAGCGTCGTCACCGCGCCCCCGTCGGGCGCGTTGGCGAAGCCCACCACGATCTCCAGCACGGCCGCCTGCCCCATCACGATCGTGAGGCCCAGGCCGTGACCGCGCCCGCGGCCCGGGTCCCCGGTACGGAACCGCTGCGGGCCCTGCTCGATCAGCTCGGGCGGATAGCCCGGACCGTGGTCGCGGACCACCACCACCGGCCCCTCCACGGTCACCTCGACCGGCGGTCTGCCGTGCTTGCCGGCGTTGACCAGCAGATTGGCCAGGATGCGGTCCAGCCGCCGCCGGTCGGTGACCACCACCATGTCCTCGACCACCCGTACCGAAGCGGCCGGCCCGGCCTCCGGCGCTGCCCCGCCCCCGGCGGCGGCCGTGGCCGCGGCGACCGCCCGCTCCACCGCCCGGCCGAGTTCCACCCGGGCGAGGTCGGCCCGTTCGACGCCCGAGTCCAGCCGGGAGATCTCCAGCAGGTCCTCGGTCAGCAGGTGCAGGGCCTTCAGCCGGCTGTTGATCATCTCCTTGGGGCGGCCCTCGGGCAGCAGCGCCGCCGCGGCCAGCGAACCGGTGAGGGGGGTGCGCAGCTCATGCGCGACATCCGCCGTGAAGCGCTTCTCCGCCTCCAGCCGGCCCTGGAGCGAGCTCGCCATCGAGTCCAGCGCGTGGGCCACGTCCTGGACCTCGTCGCGGGAGCGGCCCGGCCCCGGATCGTCCCCCTCGGCCTGGAGGTTCACCCGGGCGTCGAGGTCCCCGGCGCTGATCCGGCGGGCCACGGCGGCGGTGGTCGCGAGCCGCCGGCTGATCCGGTCGGCGAGGAACAGGCCGGCCAGCGCCACCAGACCGGCCGCGAGGACCGCGGAGGCGAGGATCGCGGTGTCGATGTCCCGCAGCCGTGCGCGGGTGCTCCCGAAGGGCAGCCAGACGGCGAGCGCCTTGTCGTCGGCGGGTCCGGCCGCCCACATGACGGGCTTTCCCCCTTGTACGCCGACGATGCTGCCGGTCTGGCCGGTCGCGACGAGCTCGCGCAGGCGCCGGGGAAGGTCGGGCGGGTCGAACACGGCGTTCACGTCGCCGTGCGCGGTGCCGTACTCGTAGTGGCCCAGGGCGTGGTCCAGCTCGGTGACGGCGGCCTTGCGGACCTCCCCGACCATCTGCCGGGCGACCACGTTGTGCACCAGGATGCCCAGGGCGGCGGCGACCATGCAGCACACCATGGTGGTGGTCAGCGCGATCTTCCAGCGCAGGCTGCTCAGCGCGCGCATCGCGCCCCGTCCCCGCCCGCCGGACCCTCTGCGCTCCCCGGGCAGTCGTCGAGGGTGAGCTGGGACAGGTTCATGATCCCGGCCTTCGGGTCCCACACGTAGTCGGACACGGCGACGTGGTCGGGGTTGGTCGTGGGCTCGCGGACCGCAAGGTGCTCGGCGGCCACCTCCACCCCTTCCAGCACCGCGCGCCGGGACAGGATCCGGGCGATGCTCCCGTCGTCCTGAACGGTGTAGACGCGCAGCTCGCTGACCCGGCCGTCGACGTCCAGGGCGGTGATGAGCTCCTCCCGGCCGTTGCCCGTCAGGTCGTGCAGGACCGCGGGGCGCACCGGGCAGTCGGGGCCGCCGTCCACAGCCTGTGTGCAGAGACCGAGCCGCCGGACGGCGCGCGGGTCGACGAGCCGGCCGGTCCCGCCGTCCTGCTCGGCGGCGGAGGTGATGTCGGCGCGTACGACGGACAGCGCGTCCACCCCGCGCATGCTCAGGTCCGTCACCTTGGGGAGCCCGGGGACCACGGCGGCCGTGCCCGGCTTCTGGTCCGGGGCGGGCGGGTCGGGGCGGATGTCCTTCCACAGGCTCTTCGGTGCGTGCACCGTGCCGAGGTCGCCCTCGCTCTGCAGTCCCTCCACATCGGCGCACCCCGCCAGGAGTACGGCGAGGACCATCACGGCTGGGACGCGGCGCATGCTCCGATGCTGCCCCGTCCGCCCCCGCCCGGCCCGGGAGGCGACCCATTCGGGGGACACCGGTCCCGGGCGGGGGCGGTGGGCCGGTCAGGACTCCGGCCGGGCGATGGCCAGGGCCGCCGCGATCTCCTGGTGGACCGGGGCCAGCACGCTCGTTGCCTCGCCCGGCGGCCCCGCGTCGACCCGTACCGGGATGCTGCTGCTGCGCACCCGCACGGCCAGCTCGCGAAGCTGCCGCGCGATCGACTCCACCTCGTCGGCGGGGGGCGGGGCCGCGCCGTGGTTGACCCGGACCCGCGCGGCCGTGGTCGCGTCCACGATCCGCTCGACGGCGACCACCAGCGGCCACCAGGCGGCGGCCCGCGCCCCGGTCGGCGGTGGCTCGGTCAGCGCCCGCTGGAACTCGCTGCGTACGCCCGACAGGTCCCGGTAGATGCGCCGCCGGGCCTGGAGGCGGGTGGTCCGTGCCACGGCGAACGCGGCCTCGTCGGCGACCGGCGCGAAGGCCCGTTCCACGTAGCGGGCGGCGTCGTCCACGGTGTCGGCGAGCCGGTCCCCGATCCGGGTGTGCCAGCTCTCGGGCCACAGCAGGTACCCGAAGACCAGGGTGATGGCGCAGCCGATCAGGCTGTCCACCAGCCGGGGCCGGATCAGGTCGAAGCCCTGGTGGTTGAGCAGGTCCGAGAGGAGCAGGATCACCGGGGTGATCGCGGCGGTCTGGAAGGCGTACCCCTTGACGGAGAAGGCGGGGATCAGCCCGGCCAGCACCACCATCACCGGCACGTCCCACCAGCCGCGCGGCACCTCGGAGAGCACGGCGGCCGCGACGACCAGCCCGCCCGCGGTGCCGAGCGCGCGCAGTACGGCCCGGGAGAACACCGAACCGAAGTCGGGCTTGAGGACGAAGGTGACGGTCAGCGCGACCCAGTAGGACCGCTCGAACTCGATCACCGATACGAGGGACTGCGCGATCCCGATGCACAGCGCGAGCCGCAGCCCGTACCGCCAGGAGGCCCGGGACAGCACCATGTCGCGTACCGCCCGCCGGGCCCGCACCCGCAGTGCGGCGGGCCGGCCGAGCCGGTCGTCGACGTTGTCCAGGTCCGGCCGGGCGATGTACACGATCCTCGCGGCATGGCGCAGGGCCGCGTCGACGGCCCGTTCGGCCGGGGTGTGCGCGGCGGGCAGCTCCAGTACGGGGGTTCCGGTGCGGCCCTCCTCGACGGCGTCGGCCAGGTCCCGTACGGCCGCCGGGATCTCGGGGGGCAGCGGCCGGCCGCGCAGGTGCGCGGCGGGCGCGGCCTCCACCAGCGGGATCACCACGTTGAGCTGGGCCAGCAGCCGCACCAGCGAGGGGCTGCGCCCGTGCACCCGGGCCCGGCGGCCGAGCACGAGGTCGTAGGCGTGGTTGAGGGCGTGGGTGACCTGCTGCCGGCGTTCGTCGTAGGGGGCGCCGGGTCCGCCGGCGGCCTCCAGGGCGTCGGCCAGGGCCCGGTAGGTGTCGGCCACGGCGGTGCGCTCCGGTTGCCGGCGGTGCAGCGGCCAGCCCAGCAGGCTCAGCGCGAGGACGAACAGCCCGCCCGCGCTCAGCAGCAGCGGGGCCGTCCACCAGGGCTCGGGCAGCGGCAGTCCGGCGCCGATCACGGCGTTGAGCAGGAGCAGCAGTCCGGACACGGAGGCCACCGTGCCGATGGAGGAGATCATCCCGGAGACGAGGGCGATGAGGGTGAGGGCTCCGACGGCCAGCCAGCCGTGCCCGTAGACCAGGGTGCCGAGCGCCACGCCGACGGCGCCGAAGAGCTGGGGGACGGCGATGTTCAGGACGCGCATCCGGTAGGCGTCGGCGGTGTCGCCGATGACTCCGGCGAGGGCGCCCATGGAGGCGAGCGCGCCGTATTCGGGCTCGTCGAGGGCGAAGCCGACGGCGAGCGGCACGGACATCGCGACCGAGGCCCGGGCCACGGCGGCCCACGGGATCGGTGCGGCACTGGGCTTCAGCCCGTTGAGCAGCCAGGAGGGCGGAGCCAGCGGATGGTGCCGGGCTCGCCGCGACGATATGTGTTCGGTGCGTTCGGTGCTCATTCCCGCTTCCGTGCCCGCCGCTCGCGAATCGGTTCTTCTGTGATCTTCTGCGTGGTTCTGATGGTGTTGGTACCTTCCGAGCTTATGGGGTGTGGCGTAGTCGGCCCATCACCCATGCGGCGAGTGCGGCGGCGAGCCCGATCGCCAGCACCACCCAGGCGGTGGTGCGCAGGTACGCGGTGAGGGCGTCGTACACGGCTCCGGCGGCGGGCCGGTCGATGTCGGCGGGCAGATCGTCCAGGGTGAGCCGGCGGCACACGTCCACCGCGAGCCACAGCAGCCCGGCCCCGATCGCCAGCCCCGCTCCGGTGGCCATGAGGGCGCGGCGGCGGTGGACGGCGACGGCGATGGCCGTCGCGGCCAGGACCAGGGTCAGTACGGGGAGCCAGACGCCGGCGACCTGGAGCATGTGGAAGCCCTTCCGGAGAGCGGCGAGGTTGTCGTACTCCATGACCTTCACGGTCAGGTGGGTCACCGGGATGCGGTCCGCGAAGGGCACGTCGTCGGCGACGAGATCGCCCCTGACCTGGGCGATGACGGGTGCGAGGTCGATGGTGAGGGCGTCGCCGTGTCCGGTGGTGAGGGCGTCGAGGAACGCGGCGTGGGCGGCGCGGTTGGCCGCGTCCCAGGCGGTCCGGTAGGCGGCGGTGCCGGCGAAGGAGTGCAGGGCCTCGCCGAGCAGGGTGTCCAGGCCGATCTGGAAGGGGCCCGCGTCGATCTGGCCGGCGAGGGCGCGGGTGACCTGGGTGACGACGACCTCCTGCACCTTGGGGTTCTCGGCGAGGGGGGACATGGCGGCGGTGTACCGGTCGGCGTTGCCCAGCTCGCGGTCCGCCCAGTACGCGACGGCGCTCGCGGGCACCAGGAGGGCCACGAGCGCGATGAGTACCGTCGACAGGATGGTGCGCACGTCACCAGGGAATGCGGACGCGGGGCCGGGCGCGAGCGGTGTTGCTGCGGGCGGGTGGTGGGCCGCCGGACGGCGTGGCACCCTTGCGCCAGTAATCCTGGATATTTAATATCCAGGATATGAGGATGAGCGAGGGCGTCGAGTGGGCGCTGCACAGCTGCGTCAACCTGGCCTGGAGCGGCCCCGACCGCGCCGTGTCGGCGGCGCGTCTCGCCGCGTGGCACGACCTGCCCGCGGCCTACCTCAACAAGCAGCTCCAGGCGCTGGCCCGGGCGGGCATCGTCACCTCCACCCCCGGCCCCCGGGGCGGCTTCCGGCTGGCCCGCCCGCTGGAGGCCATCTCGCTCATGGACGTGGTCGCCGCCGTCGAGGGGCCCGAGGAGGCCTTCCGGTGCGCGGAGATCCGGCAGCAGGGGCCCGGCGCCGGCGGACCGGCGGACTCCGCCCCGGAGAAGGACGCCGCCGACTGCGCCATCGCGCACGCCATGACCCGCGCCGAACTGGCCTGGCGCCGGGCCTTGGCGGCCCAGAACCTCGACGAGATCCGGCAGCAGGCCGAACGGCAGGCCCCCGGGGCCCCCGAGCGGCTGCGCGCCTGGCTCGCCGCGCGGTAGCCGCACCACGGAGCCCCAAGGCGCGCACCGCACCGCACGTACGGACACGGATACGGACACAGGGAGCTCGGCATGACGCGCAGCATCATCAACCCGGCAGGACTCCACACCCCGACCGGCTACGGCTACAGCCACATCGTCTCCGCACCCGGCGAGCAGGTCTTCATAGCCGGCCAGTACGGCTCCGACCAGGACGGCCGCGTCGTCTCCGAGGACTTCGCCGACCAGGTCGAGCGGGCCTTCGCCAACCTCCGTACCGCCCTCGCTGCGGTCGGCCTCGGCCCCTTCGACGTGGTCCGCATCGGCACCTACATCGTCGGCCACGACCAGCGGAAGCTGGAGATCCTGCTGAAGCAGCTGCACGCCACCTGGGGGACCGAACTGCCCGCCCAGACCCTGATCGGCGTCGCCGCGCTCGCCCTGCCCGACATGCTCTTCGAGATCGACGCGGTGGCCGTGCGCACGCCATGACCGCTGATCCACTTGCCGCCGGGGGGCGGCGGGTGTGCCCTGGATGATGGGAGAGAGGAGCCCGTCATGGCACATGCGGCACCCAGCGCCCTCGGGCGGCGCCGGCAGAGCGCGAGCAAGACCCACCTGCACAAGAGCGCGTTCGTGGGGCCTGTGCTCCTCGGGCTCGTCTACGGATTCTGGGCCGCCTTCATCGAGCGCCAGGCGGGTCCGGTGACCACGGCCAACGTCTTCTACGGGATCCTGTGCGGCGTGATCTTCGCAGGGATCATGTTCGGCCTGGCCAGGGTCGGTCCCCGGATGATGCGCGAGGTCCACGCCGCCGCCTACGGAGCCTTCGGCGGCATCGCGGTGGGCTATCTGCACAGCCTCACCGGCCAGTCGATCCTCAAGGCCGTGGTGGTGGGCCTCGCCGTCGCCGCGGGTGTCGGTGCGGCGGCGTTCTACCGCTACTACACGCACGAGGACTGAGCCGAGCCGGTCGCACGGCCGGGACGCGCCAGGAGCGCCGGTACCCCCGGCGCTCCTGGCGCGTCCGCGCGGTTCCTACGCGGCCGAGTCCGCGGGGGCGGTCCGCTGCGGTTCACTCTCGGCCTCGACGGCTGTGGCGGTGGCTGTGGAGGTGGCCGTGGCGTTGGCCGTGGTCTTCGGCGACGCGGCCGGCTCGGTCTGCCGGACCGGCGGGGAGAACCGGGTGACCTCGGCGCGGAGCATGGCGTTCAGTGCGGCGTAGGGGTCGATGGGCATGGCGGAACCTCACGGTGCTCAGGGGGGTGTGGGGGCTGCGTCCGGACCTCGGTCCGCTCAGCAGCGCAGCACCACACTCCGCACCGTCCGCCGGCACAGGGCCGGTTCGGCCGCCGCCTCCGCGGCGGGCCCGCACACCGGGGCGGCCGGATGTTCCACGTGAAACACCGCGAGCGGTGCCCGCCGTACGCCGGACAGCCCGCGCGTGACCGTCCGTACGGCCGCCCGCGCCTCGGGATCAGGAGCCGGAGCCGGATCGGACTGGCCCTCGCCGGGCTCGGGGGACTCGGCGGGGGCGCCCGGCGCGGTGGAGGCGGTGGAGGCGGGGCGGAACTCGGCGGCCTCGGCTCCGGCCGGACCGGCGCCGAAGACGCACAGCAGCACGACACAGGCCACGGTCAGAGCCCTGGCCAGTGCCGAACGCGCGTGGTGCCTCCCGCTCATGCGAGGGGTCTGCCCCGCCACGCCGAACGACTCCCGGACGGACACCGAGAAGCCCCCGACCGGGGGACGAAGACACCCCCCTCGGCTGACGGACCGCCACCCGATCCGGTGGTATCAACGGGTGCGGCGCTGCCCGGTCAGCCGGGCCAGCACGGCGGTCTCGCCGCCGACCAGCCGCAGTTGGGCCCGGCCGGACGCGCCTTCGTGGCCGGAGGACCTGCCGGGTGAGATCCGTACGACGGTGAACACGGCGGTACGGCTGTCCGCGCGGGGGATCTCGATGGTCCGGCCCCGCCGCAACTCGCCGAGCCGAAGCCCCTCCACCGTCACAACCGCGGTCCCGGCCGCACCCGGCGCCGGGCCCCCGGTGTCCCAGGCGACCTCCGCACGGCCACCGCCCAGCGGGAGGTCCACGCCCAGGCTCGGGATGCGCAACCGCAGGGGCCGCGCGGCCCGCAGGGGGCCGGTGACCGCCCGCAGCGGCCCGGGTGCGGTCCTCGGCGACCGGGCCCCCGTGCCGGGGGTGTGCTCGCCGGACTGCTCCAGCTCCCGCACCAGACGTCGGTGGCCCGACAGCCCCAGCGCCCGGGAGGGCAGCGCGTCGTCGGTGGTCACGGCCGCGGGAAGGGCACCCTCGGTCCGTTGCAACACCGCGATGCCGGTGGACAGCAGAACCACCGTCAGCGAAGCGACGACCCACTTGGCGCGGGGCATGGGATTCCCTCCTGTCCGGCTCGGGAAGCCGGGTCATGTGAGCAGTGGACACCTCCTCTGCCCGTCGGTACCCCGTGCAACACGGTGGACTGACATGGCGTCACGGGCGTGTCGTCGCCCGATCGGGGAGTCTTCGCAGTTCGCGAAGGGTCCACCCGCCGAACGCCCACGGTGGCGCCCATGCGCCCGAACGGGTGAGAGCCTGCTCAGCCCCACATGACGAGGGCGGCCGCGCCCGCCCCCATCAGCGCCCCGGCCAGGTGCATGGCGGGGTGGCCGTAGTCGCCGTACCAGAGGTGGCGGGCCAGGCCGCCCAGTGCGGCCAGCGCGGCGATGATCCCGATCTGGCCGAAGAGCGTGACGGCGCAGCAGGGGGCCAGGAGCAGCAGGAACGAGTTCAGCCAGAACGGGGCCGCGCCCGTCCAGCCCCGCCATTGCCTGATCGCCGTCGCCATGTACTACCGGCCCCCTCGTGCTCAACTCGTCGGCTGCACAGCCTCCTTGGGTGCGGAGGCGGGCACAAGGGCTCGTTCGGCTAGAAAACCGAAAGCCAGGCCGAAAGTCGTCCACAGTGCCGTCTGGATGGCCAGGGACGCGAGGCGGAACTCCCAGATCAGCGCGGCGGGGAAGCCCGGCGGGACCTCGTCGATGCCGGGCAGCAGGGCGTACGAGAGGCCGATGGCCAAGGCGAAGGCCGCGCCGGCGACGACCGACGCGTTCCAGTTGCCGAGCTTCGGTGCGAGCCGTCGCCCGAGGATCAGCGCGCCGGCCGCCAGCAGCACGCTCAGGGCGATCATCAGGAGGTAGAGGGCGGTCCGGCGGGCGGCGGTTCCGGGATCGCCCACGGCGGGGGGATTGGCGGGGTACTTGAAGAACGGCACCAGTGTCACGGTGACGTACAGACCCCCGGTGACCAGTGCGGCCGTGGCCCGCGGGCCGAAGCGGCCGATGCGGCCCAGGGCGAAGCAGTAGACGAGCGCGGCGATGCCGCCGAGCGCCACCGCGTAGAGCAGGACGCCGGTGCCGAGCCCGGCCGTGGCCTGGAGGGCCCGGCTGACCGGCGCGTCCTCGCCGTGGTCGTGACCGGCCGCGGCGGCTTCCTCGATGGCGATCGCCGCGTCCACCTTGGACTCACCGAGGAGGTAGGCGACGAGGAAGGCGGCCACGCCGGCCAGCAGGCCGGCGAGCATGCCGCGGACGAGCAGGGTGCGGGGGGAGACCCCACCCGGAGAAGTGGAAGTCATCGATCTGTTCCCTTGCTGAGACGTCGGTCGGTGGCAGGGGAATCAGTGGCAGGGGAACCCGAGCAGGTGGCGGCCGTCGTGCAGCCACTCGTGGATGGTCTCCCCTTCGAAGACCGAGGTGGCGCCCTGCTCGGCGCCGACGAAGTACAGCAGGACGAGCATGAGGATGCCGACGAACACGGCCCAGGGGGCCAGCGCGGAGAGCGAGATGGGGGCGATGACGGGTGAGTTCGTCGTGGGCACGGCGGAGTGGGCCATGGCAGAACCTCCAGAGGGAACACGCGTCCCGGTCAGTGGTGCTCGCTACGACGGTGGCGGGTCTGACTTTCCTCCCCCTCCGGGAGGTTTCACAGTGGCGCGACCGTGCCGGATTCTCACCGTGCTTCCGTCGTTCCGTCGTAAGTCAATTGAACCATTTGTGACCGTACCGCGCTTACGCTCCCCTTATGAAGACCCCGTTGGTACGAGTTCGGCTCATCACCTTCCCTCTGGACCCGGCCGCCCGTCAGGGCCGCTTCGGTCACGCCCGGCCGTGCCCGGGCCACGAGGGGCTGCGCGGTCTGTCGACGGGCGAGTGGGCCGGGCGCACCCTGGACGAGGTGGCGGGCCGGGACCCGGCGGCCGTGCACGCCTGGCTGTCGGATCCCGCGTACGCGCCGCCGGGCGGGGAGTCCGTCGACGCGCTGATCGCGCGCGTCGGGGCGGTGCTGGCGGGCCTGGCCGAGGGCACGCACCGGGTGGTGGTCGAGCAGGCCGTCGTCCGGGCGGCCGTGGTGCACGCCCTGGACCTGCCCGCGGCGGCCTTCTGGCGGCTCGACGTACGTCCGGAGTCGGTGACCACCCTCACCGGGCGGGCGGGGCGCTGGAACCTCCTGGTCGGACAGCCGCAGGACGAGCAGCCGGGGGCCGGGCAGGAGCGGGCCGGGCAGGAGCAGGCGCGGCAGGAGCAGGGCCAGCCGTAGCCGTAGCCGCGGTGGGTGAAACGGTTCGGCCCGGACCCCGCGACGCGGTCCGGGCCGAACGGGCGGTCAGCCGCGCGTCACGCGACGATCCAGTCGGACGTGGCGATCACCGGCTGCACGCCGTCGCGGTGGATGGTGCCCTCGATCAGGCCGTACATCCGGTCCGCCGCGAAGTAGACCTCGTTGTCGTTCTTGAGGCCGAAAGGCTCCAGGTCGACGAGGAAGTGGTGCTTGTTGGGGAGGTTGAGGCGCACCTCGTTGACCTTGGCGCAGTTGTCGAGCACCCGCTCGGCCATCTGGTTCAGGGTCTGCTGCAGCGAGTACGAGTACGTCTCCGCGAAGGCTTCCAGCAGGTTCTTGCGGACCTTCTTGTACGCCTGGTCCCAGTCGTACCCGGCGTCGTCGGCGGCCAGCGCCGAGTGCGCCCAGCGCGCGGTGACCTTGGTCGCCAGGATGCGGTCGTACGCCTCCTGCAGGGTCGTGTACTTGTCCTTGATGTAGCCGTGGAACTCGGAGTTGGTCGAGTTCATCACCGTCAGGTCCTTCAGACCCGAGATGACCTGCAGGCCGGTCGTCTCGCTGTAGGTGATCTGCGCGGTGCGCACCTCCTGGCCCTTGCGGACGAAGGAGTGCTGCTCCTTGCGCGTGGGGACCGGGATGCGGTCCCACACGTACTCCTCGATGCGGATCTGGGCCTCGCGGATCGGCTGCTGGGAGGAGACGAAGTGCTTGGCGAGCAGGATGCCGAAGGCCTCGGGCGAGTCGATGCCGTGCTCCTTGCCGAAGGCGTACACCGTGTTCTTGGTGGTGTCGGTCGGCAGGCAGTTGGCGTTGTCGCCGGTGAGGTGGACGTCGCGGAATTCACCGCGGAGCGCGACCGAGACGTTGAGGTCGCGGATCTCGTGCCAGGAACCGTCGCCGCCCTTGCGGGTGACCTTCACGATGCGGTTCTCGGCCTTGCCGTACTGGTTCTGGGCCAGGACGTGCTTGCTCATGCTGTCTTCCTTCGGGTACTCGGGAACACGGAGTCCGGTCGTCTGGATCCCGTACGCCCGGCGTCCAGCGCCCGCCCGAATCAAGGACGTCCCGCTCCCCGCCGTTCGGCCCCTCGCCGAGGGACCGCCCCGGGCCTGACGTGCATCCCGGTTCGTAGGTGCTTGGCCTGTTGTGCGTCTTGAAGGCCTGCACGGATTGCAGCATGCGCACCGGGGGTTGATCCCCGTACAAATCCTCCGAACACCAGCACCCACGCCTTGGGCGACCCCACAGAAGCCCAGGTCAGGCGGTGTGGGCATCCGCCACCGAGAGGGCCTCGTCGAGGATCTCCAGCCCCTTGGCCACGTCCTGCGGCGAGATGTTGCACGGCGGTGCGATGTGGATCCGGTTGCCGGCGGTCAGCGGCCAGAGCCCGCCCTTCTTGCACGCCGCCCCGAACTCGGCCATCGGGGCGTTCTCCGCCCCGGAGGCGTTGTACGGGACCAGCGGCTCGCGGGTCTCCTTGCTGCGCACCAGCTCCAGGGCCCAGAAGGTGCCGAGCCCGCGGACCTCCCCGACCGAGGGGTGCCGCTCGGCGAGCGCGCGCAGGCCGGGGCCGAGCAGTTCCGCACCCGTCCGGGCGGACTGCTCGACGATGCCCTCCTCCTCCATGACGCCGATCGTCGCGACGGCGGCCGCGCAGGCCAGCACGTGCCCGGAGTACGTCAGTCCGCCCGGGTAGGGCCGGCGGGCGAAGGTCTCGGCGATGGCGGCCGAGATGGCGACCCCGCCGAGCGGGAGGTATCCGCTGGTCACGCCCTTGGCGAAGCAGATCAGGTCGGGGGTCACGTCCCAGTGCTCGGAGGCGAACCACGTACCGGTGCGCCCGAAGCCGACCATGATCTCGTCCAGGACGAAGACGATGCCGAAGCGGTCGCACAGCGCGCGTACGCCGGCCAGGTAGCCGTCCGGGTGCACGAGCACGCCCGGGGCGCCGCCGACGGTCTCCAGGATGATCGCGGCGATGGACTGCGGCCCCTCGAAGACGATGGTGTCCTCCAGGTGGCGCAGGGCCCGCTCGCATTCCTCGGCGGGGTTGGCCGCGTAGAAGGGCGAGCGGTAGGCGAACGGCCCCCAGAAGTGCACGACACCGGCGGTCGCGGAGTCGTTGCCGAAGCGGCGGGCGTCGCCCGTCAGGTTGATCGCGGTGGAGGTGGCGCCGTGGTACGAGCGGTACGCGGACAGCACCTTGGGCCGGCCGGTGTGCAGCCGGGCCATGCGGACGGCGTTCTCCACGGCCTCGGCACCGGCATTGGTGAAGAAGATCTTGTCGAGGTCGCCGGGGGTGCGCTCGGCGATCAGCCGGGCCGCCTCGGAGCGCACGTCGACGGCGAAGCCGGGCGCGACGGTGCACAGCTTGGCCGCCTGCTCCTGGATGGCCGCGGTGACCTTCGGGTGCTGGTAGCCGATGTTCGTGTAGACGAGGGCGCTGGAGAAGTCGAGGAAGCGGTTGCCCTGGTAGTCCCAGAAGTACGAACCCTCGGCGCCGGCCACGGCGAGCGGGTCGATGAGCTCCTGCGCCGACCAGGAGTGGAAGACATGCTTCCGGTCAGCGTCTTTCACGGCGGCGAGGGCGTCGGCTTCTGCGTTCATGAAACGAGCGTAGTTGTCCATGATGTGGACGGGGCGGGGGTCGGCACCCGGGCACCCGTGCCGGCTCAGGCCAGGGCCTCGCCGTACAGGCGGAACAGCCGGGGCCCGGTGGCCGGGGCGGCGGCCCCCAGCCCGGCCCAGGCCTCGGACGCCGCCGCCCGGGCCGTCGTGCCCGGCCACGGCTGCGGCAGCAGCTCCGGCGGGAGCAGCGGATCGGGGAGCATCGCGGCGGAGAAGGCGGCGGCCAGTGTCACGGCGTGCGCCAGCCCGTCGGCCCGGCCGGGCCCGGCAGGCTGCTCCGCGAGCGCGCGGAGCTCCCCGTACCGCGCCGCGATCTCCGGCAGCGGCCACAGCCGCTCCGCCAGGGCGCGCGGGTCCGAGGTGCCGCCCACCGCCAGGTCCCGGGTGCTCAGGCAGGTCAGCGCCTCCGACAGGCCCAGCTCCGCCGCGTGCGCCCGCACGTACGGGCCGATCGCGTTCGGCGTGACGTACAGACCGCCCTGGACCGGCGCCGCTCCCAGCCCGGTCAGCGCGTCCCGCAGGGAGTCCCGCGCGGCCCGCGCGGACTCCGGTACGGCGAAGGCGAACGCGTGCCAGAGCCCGTCCCACGGCTCCAGCCCCCGGTCCTGCCGGTAGGCGTGCCGGACGAACTCCACCTCCGGCACGAGCGGCAGTCCGGCCCCCGGCTCCGCGCCCGACAGGCGCAGCACGGCCCGCCGGCCGCGCCCCTCCACCGTGAACCGGCCCTCGGCCTCCAGGCGCTTCACGCACAGCCGCACCTGCTGGTCGGTCATCCCGAGCAGGGCGGCGACCTCGTACAGCTCCTCGCCCGCGACCGTCCCGTCCTCCCGGACCAGCGCGTGCACCACCATCCGCGTGGGGATCCCGCTCATCGTGCCGCCACCTCCTTGTGCATCGTCGTCACGCCCCCGAATCCCAGCACGTCCCGCAGCCAGGGCGTGCGCTGCACCCGTACCGCGCGGAACCCGTGCTTCTCGTAGAGCTCCCGCGCCCGCGGGTTCTCCGCGACCACGTCCAGCCTGATCCGCCGGCACCGCTGCTCCACGGCGATCGCCTCGATCTCCCGCAGCAGCAGGCCGCCGATGCCCCGGCTCCGCTCGGCGGGGTCCACGGCGATGCCGTCCATGACCAGCTCGCCGCGGGCCGGGGTGCGTTCCAGCAGGGCCAGCAGGACCACCCGGTACAGGCCCCGGACCCGCCCGTACTGGGCCATGACCGCGGCCGCGTCGCCGCCGACCAGGCCGCGCCCGGCCAGCTGGTAGCCCGCCACGCCGACCACCCGGCCGCCCCCCTGGCCGTCGCCGCCGGACAGTGCGGTCACCGCCCGGTCCGGGTGCAGGTGCCCGGCGATGAAGCGCCGTCCGGCCTCCGCGGGGCCGAGCGCGAGGCCCAGCTTTCCCCCGAAGGCCTCCCAGTACAGCTCGGCGACGCGCGGAGCGGCCCCTTCGGGCAGCCCGCGCCGTACCTCCACGCTCTCCGTCGTCATACGTGCAAGCGTAATACGTTCATTGCCGTTACGATCGTTTTTGATGTGAGCGAACGAGTGTGTGAATCCACGAGCGAGGAATCCGGAGCCGAGATGACCGAGCCCCCCGTACCCGCAACGGCCCGCAGACTGCGCCGGGCACTGCTGTCCGGCCTCCTCATGGCCCTCACCACCGCCCTCCTCCTCACCGGTGTCGTCCTGTGGCAGCACGACTACGGCCTCCACGAGGAGCGCGTCACGGTCCCCGCCGCCGGCCACGACCTCCCCGGGGTGCTCGCCACCCCGGCCGGCCGGGGCCCCGGGCCCTTCCCGCTGGTCGTCCTCGTGCACGGCGACGGCGGGATCGACGCCACCCACGACGGCTTCTACCGCCCCTACTGGGAGGCGTTCGCCCGGGCCGGTTACGCCTCGCTCTCCCTCGACAAGCCCGCCGACTGGCTCGGCCAGACCATGGACGACCGGGCCCGCGAGAGCGTCGACGCCCTCACCTGGGCGGCCCGCACCCGGCCCGAGATCGACCCCGCCCGCATCGGCCTGTGGGGCGCCAGCCAGGCCGGCTGGGTCATGCCCAAGGTGGTGGCGCGGGCCCCCGCCCCCGGGGTGCGCTTCGTCATCGCGGTCGGCACCGCCGTGAACTGGGAGCGCCAGGGCGAGTACCACCTGCGGTCCGAGCTCCGGGCGGCCGGAGCCGGCGCCGACCGCACGGCGGCCGCCCTGCGCACCCGGGAGGCCACGCTGTCGCTGCTGCGGCGCGGTGCGACGTACGAGGAGTACCGCGCGAGTCCCGGCGCCGACCGGGAACTCACCCCGGAGCGCTGGACGTTCATCAGCCGCAACCACACCGCGGACATGACCGCCGACCTGCGGGCGATGCCGCCCGTCCCGGTGCTGCTGATCTCCGGCGCCGACGACCTGAACGTGGACGGCGCCGAGACCGAGGCGCTCCACCGGAGCGTGCTGCCCCCCGGCACCCTCACGGTCCGCCGTTATCCGGGGGCGACCCACTCCCTGCTGCGCACCGAGGTCGAGCGCTCCTCCTGGCGGCTCCCTGACGGCGGTGTTCGCCCCGCGCGCCCTCTTCCCGCCCGGCCTCCTCGCGGACCAGGAGCGTTTCCTGCGGGAGCTCAACCGCTCAGGGTGACCCGCGCGAGGTCCCGTACGGCCGCCGGCCGCGGCGCGTCGCCGGCGTCCCCGTACCGCGCGTACTCCTCGTACGCGTCGCCGAGCGCGGCGCGCGCCGCGCCCTCCACCCGTGCCGCGTCGGGGCGCGAGTGGTCCGGCCCGCCGCGCACGGCGAGGGCCGCGGCCAGCAGCCGGGCCGCCTCCCGCGGCCGGTCCAGCCGGACCGCCTGGTCCGCGACGCCCACCAGCACCTGGGCGAGCGTCGGCGCGTGCCCGCAGGACACGGCCAGCTCCAGCGCCTCGGCGCGGTGGGCGCGGGCGGCGGCCAACGCACCGTCCGCCGCGTCCAGGTACCCGAGGGAGTCGAGCACCACCGCCTCGAACACCGGGTGCACGGCGACCTCGCGCACCGCCTCCCTGGCCCGCGCCAGTTCGGCCCGGGCCGACGCCGGTTCGCCGTTCCAGCGCTCCAGGTCCGCCTTGCCGTGCGCCATCATGGCCAGCGCCTCGGGCCAGCCCGCCGCCACCGCGTCCCGCTCCGCCCGGGCCATCACCGCAGCGCTGCCCGCCGGGTCCCCGGCCAGCCGGCACAGCTGCGCCTGCCGGACCCAGGCGTACAGCCGGTCCTCGACGACGCCCAGCTCGCCGATCACCGCCACGGCCTCCTCGTAGTGGCCGATCGCCGCGCGGTGGTCGCCGCGCCGGGCCACCAGATCGGCCAGCAGCGTCAGCGCGAAGGAGATCCCCCACCGTTCCCCGAGCCCGCGGAACCCGGCCAGGGCCGCCTCGATCGAGGCCTGCGCCCGCGTGGGCGGGCCGCCGGCCCCGAGCAGGGTCTTGGCGCCCTCCAGCCCGGCCTGCGCCCGCACCCAGGGGTCCTCGTCGGCCAGCAGCCCCGCCCACGCGTCCGCCGGGTCCGCCGAGCCCCCGTCGGCCCCGCGCAGCAGCCGCTCCAGCGGCTCCAGGAAGCGGACCACCGGATGCCGGCTCCCGCTGCGTCCGGCGAGCAGCAGCCCCTGGCGGAGCAGTTCGCCGGTCCGCCGGTCGTCACCGAGTCCGGCCGTCGCGAAGAGCACCGCCAGCGCGCAGGCCACGGCGCGGGCCTCGTCGTCCCCGTCGTCCCCGTCCGCCCCGTCGTCCCCATCTGTCCCGTCCGCCTCGTCCGGAGCGGGCAACGCGAGGGCCCGCGCAGCCAGTTCGGCGCCTTCCGCCTTGTGCCCGCCGAGCCACCAGTACCACCCGGCCGCCGCCACCAGCCGTACGGCCGCCCGCGCGTCGCCCGCCGCGATCGCGCCCCGCAGCGCAGCGGCCAGGTTGTCGTGCTCCTCGGTGAGCCGCCCGAGCCACTCCAGCTGCTCCGCCCGCCGCAGGTACGGGTCCGCGGTCCGGGCCAGCCCGGTGAAGTACGCGGCGTGCGCGCGGCGGACCGCCTCCCGCTCACCGGCCTCTTCGAGCCGTTCCAGCCCGTACGCGCGGATCGTCTCCAGCATCCGGTAGCGCCCGTCGCCCGCCGTCACCAGCAGGGACTTGTCGGCCAGCGAGGTGATCAGGTCGAGCACGTCGTACGCGTCGACCGGGCCGCCCGCGCAGACCCCCTCGGCCGTCTCCACCGTGGCGCCGCCGGGGAATGCGGCGAGCCTGCGCAGCAGCACCCGCTCGGCCTCCGTCAGCAGCTCCCAGCTCCAGTCGACCACCGCGCGCAGGGTCCGGTGCTGGCGCGGAGCCGTTCGCGCGCCGCCGGTCAGCAGCCGGAAGCGGTCGTCGAGCCGCGCCGCGAGCTGCTCGGCGCTCATCGTGCGCAGCCGGGCCGCCGCCAGTTCGACGGCCAGCGGCATCCCGTCGAGGGCCCGGCAGATCCGGGTCACGGCGGGGGCGTTCTCCTCGGTGACGGCGAAGCCGGAACGGGCCGCCGCCGCCCGGTCGTTCAGCAGCCGCACCGCCGCGTACGACAGGGCCTGCGCCGCGTCGGCGCCCTCGGGCGGGAGGTCCAGCGGACGCACCGGCCACAGCGCCTCGCCGGTGAGGCCGAGCGGCTCCCGGCTGGTCGCCAGGATGCGCAGTCCCGGGCAGGCGCCGAGCAGCCGGTCGGCCGTCGCGGCGGCCGCTTCGATCAGGTGCTCGCAGTTGTCGAGGACCAGCAGCGCGGTGCGGGTGCGCAGGGCCGCGGTGAGCCGGTCCAGCGGGTCACCCGCGGCGGGCGCCTGGTCCCGCAGGGCCAGCGCGTTCAGGACGGCGGGCGCTACGTCGGCCGCCGCGCCCAGCGGTCCCAGCTCCACCAGCCAGACGCCGTCGGGGAAGCGGGCGAGCAGCGGGCGGGCGCTCTGCAGGGCCAGCCGGGACTTCCCGGCGCCGCCGGGGCCGATGAGCGTGGTGAGCCGGAACCGGCCCATGAGGGAGTCGACTTGGCTGAGGTCCTCGTCGCGGCCCACGAAACTGGCCAGTCCGGCCCGGAGGTTGGTCGGTGGTGACGGCAGTGGAGACGCTGGCGCGTCGGGGTCCGGCGGCGGTCCGGTGGCCCCGGGCGGCGGACCCGCGGGGACCTCGACCTGTCCGCGCAGTACGGCGGTGTGCAGGGCGGACAGCTCCGGGGAGGGGTCCGTCCCGAGCTCCTCGGCGAGGGCCGCGCGCGCGTTTCCGTAGACGGTGAGCGCCTCGGCGGGCCGTCCGGCCGCGACGAGGGCCCGCATCAGTGCCCCGACGAGCTTTTCCCGCAAGGGGTGTTCGGCGACGAGTGAGGTGAGCTCGCCGGTCAGCTCCCGGCCGCGTCCCAGCCGTAGATCCGCCTCGATCCGGTCCTCCAGGGCCGCCATCCGCAGCTCCGACAGCCGGGTCACCGGGGCCCGGAAGGACGCGGAGGCCGCGACGTCCAGCAGGGCCGGGCCGCGCCACAGCTCCAGGGCGTCGCGGAGCAGTCGTGCCGCGGCGGCGGGGTCCCGGGCCAGTGCCCCGCGGCCTGCCGAGGCCAGCCGTTCGAAGCGGACCACGTCCACCGCGTCGGGCGCGACCACCAGGCGGTATCCGGCCGGGTGCGCCGCCACCTCCACGGCGGGCAGGGCCCGGCGCAGCCGTGACACCAGTGCCTGAAGGGCGTTGGCGGCGCCGGCCGGTGGAGCGTCCTGCCAGATCCCGTCGATCAGGAGCTCGGAGGCCACCACCCGCCCCGGCTCGAGCGCCAGCAGGATCAGCAGGGCCCGCAGGCGGGTCCCCCCGACCGCGACGCCGCTTCCGTCCTCGCCCCGTACGTCCAGGGCCCCCAGCATCGAGATCCGCATGGCGACATTGTGCGGCGCCGTTCGGCGGCATTGCCATGGCATTGTCCGGCACGGGTCGCCGGGGACGGCCCCCGCAGGTGAATTGCGGGCGGCCGTCCTCCGGTGCGGGACGGACGGTGGGTTATTTGTCGGAGTAGCTGAAGTCCCCGACGGTCCAGGCGCTGACGTCCTTGACCGCGATCCGGTACATTCCGCCGGTTTCGGGGATGCCCAGGGTGCCCTGGAGGATGCGCGCCACGTGGAAATGAAGGTGTGAGGGTGCCTCGGCCGGCTGTCTGTCGCCGCGTCCGGGAGAGCTGAAGATCTCGGCGAACGGGCCCAGCTGGTCGGAGTCGCGCAGGACCTCGGCCACCCGCTGGCGCCAGACGCTCTCGGGGGCGAGGCGGCCTGTGATGACGGCGCCGTGGACCACGACGGTCAGGGACATCTGATTGGTCTGCTCCGACTCGACCATGGCGGCGAGATCGAGGAGCAGGTCGTCAGGGATCGACATGGGCACGGACTCTAGCAAGCGTGCTCGCGTACCGGCCGTGCTTCCGGGGAGTGGCCTGGTCGGCGCGCTCGGGGAGAAAAGGACGGCCGAGGCCCGCACCCCAGGGTGCGGACCTCGGCCGCGTCTGCGCGCCGACGCGGGCGCCGGCGTGGACCTCGGACGTCAGGCGTCGTGCGTCAGGCGGGAACGATGTTCTCGGCCTGCGGGCCCTTCTGGCCCTGCGTGACGTCGAAGGTAACCTTCTGGCCTTCCTGAAGCTCACGGAAGCCGGAAGAGGCGATGTTCGAGTAGTGGGCGAAGACGTCGGCGCCGCCGCCCTCCTGCTCGATGAAGCCGAAGCCCTTTTCCGCGTTGAACCACTTCACGGTGCCAGATGCCATATGAATTCTCCTTTGGGGCAGTGCCCGGATCCGCACTGTGCGGGCCCGGTGTCGCCGTGATGATTGCCCCGACCGGAACGAGTAGGTTTCACTTCATGCACCGGAAATAAAAAGTGCGCCCACCGAAAATCCGGTGAGAGCACTTGTAAGTTTTTGGGAACCACAACTGCAACGAACGTCACGGTAGCACAGCAGGTGTCGGCGGCCATGGAAATTCCGACGTGCCCCACTCTCGAATCCGCGCGCGCGAAGCGGAAATTCGAAACGGAAAATCATATGAACGCCGGAATGTTTTTCATGGAAGCGTTCCCGCCCCGGCGCCGCGACGGCGCCCGGAGGGCGATGTCCGGGACACGACCCCTGGCGGGGCGGGCTCGGTTAACGTCGCTCAGGTACCCGCCGGCCCGCGCGGGACCGGGGCCCGCCGCCCCGCATCCGTAGAGCAGGGAGTGCCCCGTGCCCCACGCAGTCGTCGACTACTCGGACTCGCTGACCGGTGCCTTCGACCGCCGGGCGTTCGCGCTCGAACTGCACGCGCTGGTGGTCGAGATCCTCGACACCGCGATCGGCAACTGCAAGACGCGCTTCCACCGGCTGGAGGAGTCCGTCGTCGGGGAAGGCACCGACGCCCGGGCGGTGGTCGTGCACGTCGAACTGGCCATCGCCCGGGGCCGTACGCCGCAGACCAAGTCGCGCCTGACCCGTGCGGTGCTGGAGCTGGTGGAGCGCCACACGGCGAAGGCCGCCGGCCTGGAGGTCCACGCCTCCGTGGACGTACGGGACCTGGGCGAGGCCTACACCAAGAGCGTGGCGACCCCCTGATCCGCCCCGAGGTGCCGCGGGGTGCCGCGGGACGCCCCGCCGGTACCGCCTACGCGCCGATGCGCAGCAGCGCGAGCGTGATGTTGTCGGGGCCGCCGGCGTCGATGGCGGCCCGCCACAGCTCGAACGCGGCCCGGCCGTCGTCGTGCACCCGCAGCAGCCCCTCGATCTCCTCGTTCGGCACCGGGTCGGTCAGCCCGTCGCTGCACACCAGGTAGCGATCCCCCTCGGCCACCGAGAAGGCCTCGATGTGCGGGGTGATCTCGTTGTACCCGCGGGTGCCGCCGAGGACCTGGGTGACCGCCGAGGTGGTGCGGTGCCCGGGGGCCGGCGGCGGGCTGTCGTCCACGCTGACCTGGCGCAGCCCGTCCTGCGCCGCGTGGAACACCTTGCTGTCGCCGACGTTGAACATCAGCAGCGAGTCCGCCAGGACGAGGGCGCCCGCGACCGTGGTCCCCATGGTGGCCAGCTCCGGCCGGCCCTCGGTCGCCGAGTACACGGCGCGGTTGCAGATGCTCAGCGCGTCACCGACGGCTTCCGGGCCGTCCAGCGTGGGCCCGAGCGAGGAGAGCTGGCGCACGACCAGCTCGCTGGCGACCTCGCCGGCCGGCTGGCCGCCGAGGCCGTCCGCGACCGCGACGACGAGCGGCCTGCCGAAGGGGAAGACCAGGGTCTGCGGATTCTGGGTCACGGTCCCGCACAGGGTCCACGGGCCGATGACGAGGCTGTCCTCGTTGTGCTCGCGCACCAGCCCGACATGACTCAGGGCGGTTACAGCTATGTACGGCACCTCGGCGTCCCGCCTCTAGGCCATCGCGACGGCTGCGGCGACGGCAACGGCTACGGCGACGGCCGCGCAACGGCACACGCGTCCGTCCTCACCATTGTCGCGCCGCTCCGGCATGCGGGCTCCGGCGTGCCGGAGCACCCTGGTCGTGGAGCCGCCTGTTCCCCGACCGGTGGCCCTGCGAGGAAGGACTGCCGCAGATGTTCGCGAGGCTGAGCACCTACCAGGGATCACCGGTCCCCGCGGAGGGAGACGTGGCTGCGCATTCGGAGGCGATTGTCAGGCAGGTCCAGGACGTTCCCGGGTTCCGGGGCGTCTACTACCTCGTCGACCGGGCCACGGGCATGGCCAAGACGCTGACCTTGTGGGACGACGAACGGACCATGTTGGACAGCGAGGAGCAGGCCGCCCGGATCCGCGAGCAGACCGCGCAGCGTGAGGGCCAGCGGATCGTCTCGGTCGAACGCTTCGAGGTGGGCTTCAGCCACCTGCAGCCGTAGCACGGCGCAGCGTGGAACGACGTGACGCACGAGGAGCGATGGCCATGGGCAAGCTCTCGATCGACCAGTTGCGAGAACGGGTACGCGGGGCGGTGGTCACCCCGGACGACGAGTCCTACGACGAGGCGCGCAAGGTCCACAACGCCATGATCGACCGGAGGCCGGCGGCCGTCGTGCACTGCGCCAACGCCGGGGACGTCATGGCCACGGTCGACTTCGCCCGCGAGAACGGGCTCGACCTCGCGGTGCGCGGCGGCGGGCACAGCGTGCCCGGCTTCGGTACCTGCGACGGCGGCGTGGTGGCCGACCTGTCCGGGATGCGGGGCGTCCGCGTCGATGCCGCGGGGCGCACGGCCCGCGCGGAGGGCGGGGCGACCTGGGGCGACTTCAACGCGGCCACGTACGCCTTCGGGCTGGCCACGACCGGCGGGATCATCTCCACCACCGGCATCGGCGGCCTCACCCTCGGCGGCGGCATCGGCTACCTGGCCCGCGGACTGGGCCTGAGCTGCGACAACCTGATCTCGGCCGATGTGGTGACCGCGGACGGCCGGCTCGTGGTGGCGAGCGAGGAGGAGAACGCCGACCTCTTCTGGGCGCTGCGCGGCGGTGGCGGCAACTTCGGCGCGGTGACCTCGTTCGAGTTCCGGCTGAGCCCCGTCAAGGACATCTACGGCGGACCGATGCTCTTCGAGCTGGCGGACGCTCCCACCGTGCTGCGCTCCTTCGCCGACCACATCGCCGACGCCCCGGAGGAACTCGGCGGCTTCCCGGCCTTCCAGATCGCCCCGCCGCTCCCGTTCATTCCGGAGGACCGGCACGGTGACACCTTCGCGCTGATCGTGGCGTGCTGGTCCGGGCCGCTCGACGAGGGGGAGCGCGCCGTCGGGGCCTTCCGGGACTTCGCGCCGGTGGTCGCCGAGCAGGTGGGCCCGATGCCCTACCCGGCGCTCAACAGTGCCTTCGACGCGCTCGTACCGCCCGGCCTCCAGCACTACTGGAAGGCCAATTTCGTCACCGAGCTCACCGACGACGTGATCGACGCGCACCTGCGGCACGCACCGGGCCTGCCGGCCGTGAACTCGACGGTCCACATCTACCCGATCAACGGCGCCTGCCACCGGGTCGCGCCGGACGCGACGGCCTTCGCCTACCGGGACGCCTCGTTCGCCACGGTGATCGCCGGCATGTGGCCCGACCCCGCCGCCAACGAGTCCGCGACCGCCTGGGTGCGCGACTACTACGAGGCGACCGCCCCGCACTCGGAGGAGGGCGGCTACATCAACTTCATGGCCGACGACGACCAGGACCGGATCCGGACCAACTACAAGGGCAACTACGACCGGCTGGTCGCGGTCAAGCGCGCCTACGACCCGGGGAACCTGTTCCACCTGAACCAGAACATCCGGCCCTAGGTCGGCCCCGGGTCGGCCCCGGGTCGGCCCAGGGCCGCGCGGAGCGGTGCGGATGCGGAGTCATCCCTCATCTGCATATTTTTGCCGGGTGTACCGGAAAGTCCGGTACACCCGGTTTGTCAGATTGAGGAAGGCCCCCATGAAGCGTTTCCCGGTGATCGGTGTGCTCTGCGTCGGCGCGATTCTCGGTCTCTCCGCGTGCTCTGACGACAGCAGCTCGCCCGCGGAGGAGGCCAGCCAGGCCGCGGCGGACCTCTGCACCGACCTGAATGCCCTCAAGGCCGACAACGCCAAGCTGAAGGCCCTGGACCCCGCCAACGCGACCAAGGACCAGGTCAAGGACGCCTACGAGGCCGTCCAGAAGGACTGGGCGAACGTCAAGGAGAACGCGGCCCAGCTGAAGGACGCGGAGCGCGCCGCGGTCCAGTCGGCCGCCGAGAACCTCAAGAAGAGCTACCAGGACCTGCCCGGCGACACGACCGGCAAGGACGCGCGCACCCAGTTGCAGCCGCAGATCGAGAGCCTGGACCAGGCCGCCACGGCCGCCTCCACCGGCCTCCGCTGCTGACCGCCCGGCCGACCCCGCGCAGAGGACCCCGCCCGGTTTCCCGGGCGGGGTCCTCCCTGTCCGCGGCCGGGCTAGGCCGCGGGCGCTGCGGGCGCGGCGGGCTTCGCGGGTACGGCGGGCAGCTCGGGGATCGGGGGCCCCACGGGCAGCAGCTCGGTGACCACGAAGGCGACCACGGACGCGATGATCACGACCGGGATCATCGCGGTGCCGCCGAGCATCAGGACCACCATCACCACGCTGCTCACCGGCAGCCGCAGTGCGCTGGCGGCGGTCGCCGCCATGCCCGCGCCCATCGCGGGCACGATGCCGAGACCGGGCAGCGGACCGAGCAGGACGCCCGCCACGGCGCCGAGGCACAGGGCCGGGAAGACCGGGCCGCCGCGCAGGCTGCCGAGGCAGATGGCGTAGCCGAGGCCCTTGAAGAGGAGGATGCCGATCAGCGCACCCACGCCCCAGGCGTGCGGGTCGGCGGCCAGCCTGCCGATCAGTTGCTGGCCCGACCCGGTGACGTCGGCGGGCGTGAGGCCGGTGATGAGCGCGTAGAGGCTGGCGCAGGCCGCGGCGCCCAGCGCGCACTGGACGGTCCGCAGGAGGGGCCGTTGGAGGACGTACGCGGCGATCCCCCGGGCGCCGGTCAGCACCGGGTGCAGGGCGAGGGCCAGGGCCGCCGCGATGAGCACCGCCCAGAACACGTCCGGCACGTCCAGGTGGGGCACGGGTACGCCCAGTTCGAGTTTCAAGCTCCCGATCGGCAGTCCGGTCCAGCGTCCGAGGCCCGTGAAGACCAGGTCGCCGACCCCGGCGGACAGCAGGGACGGCAGCATCACCGCGAACAGCTGCGGCCCGCCCACGCCCGCCACCTCGATCAGCAGCACCGCGGCGATCAGCGGATTCCCGAAGATGGTGGCGATGGCCGCAGCGGCTCCCGCCGCGCCCACGAGCGCGGTGCCCTGCGGGGTCACCGGGGCCTGTGCGAGGTTGCGGAAGAGCAGGGCCAGCCCGCCGCCGAGGGCGATCAGCGGGGCCTCCGGACCCAGGACCGCGCCGAGCGGCAGACTCGCGACCGCCGCGATGATGACGCCGGGCAGGGCGCCGGCCGAGGCCCCGCCGGTGTGCAGGCCGGCCGCGGGGAGGTGACCGCCGTTGCCGCGCATGTGCGGGACGACCAGGCCGACCACGACACCGGCGACGAGCAGCAGGGGCAGCGGCCACCACCAGGGCGGGGTGTCCCAGCCCAGGGCCTCGGGGAGGTCCGTCCACATCACGTGTTCCATCTTGTGCAGCGCCGCGAGGAACCAGAACGACGCGAGGGAGACGGGGATGCTGATGAGGGCGCAGAAGAAGAGCAGCTTGAGGTATCCGGGGCTGCGGAGGGTCTGCCTCAGGACGTCGGCCTCCTGCGGCTGCGTTCCGCCGGGGGGCGGCTGCGATCGGGGGCGCGACTGCGGCATGGCTCACTTCCTTTCCGCTTCCTCGATGGTCCACCTCGGGGGCGCACTTCGCCGCTCAGGGCTCGTCGTCGTCCGGGGCGGAGGTCTGCGAACTGCGCCTGTGCATGCCGATTTTGACCGCGCCGACCAGTGCTTTGGCGATCACTCCGATGAGGATCAGGTCGGCGACCATCTGGGAGGTGACCAGTACCCGGCTGCCCTGGTCGGTGGCGACGATGTCGCCGTATCCCACGGTGGCGAACGTGGTGATCGTGAAGTAGAGGGCGTCCGTGCGGGTCAGCGGTTCCGAGAACGAAGCGGGGTCCTGCGCCGCGAGCAGGTAGTACGTCGCGGAGAACAGCAACAGGAACAGCGGTACGCCGGTGGCCATCGCCTCCAGGGCGCGCATCCGGGGGAACTGTGCATGGGAGACGGCACTGATCTGCCAGGCCGTCAGCAGCCCGAAGACCACCAGGCCGAGTGCGAGCGACAGGATGGTGCTGAGGCCGAACCCGCCCTCCAGGGGCGCCACGTAATACAGCCCCGTCAGGAGGGCGATGGAGAACACCGAGCGCAGGAGGTGGCCCAGCAGGACGCGTCGGCGCTGTCCGGCTGCGTTGCGTTCCATGCCTTCAGGAGAACGGCCCGGAACCCGGCGCGCGACCGGAGCCGGCCTCCGCATGCGGACCGCCGGGGTCGCCTGTATGAATGAAGGACCACGTGCATGATCGGAGTCGAGTATGGACGACTACCCGCTTCTCAACTTCTTCTGGACGATGCTGTGGTTCTTCGTGTGGGTCATGTGGTTCTTCCTCCTCTTCAAGGTCATCACGGACATCTTCCGTGACCACACCCTTGGCGGCTGGGGGAAGGCGGGCTGGCTCATCCTCGTGCTGGTGCTGCCGTTCATCGGCATCTTCGTGTACCTGATCGCCCGTGGGCGGAGCATGCACGAACGGGACCGCAAGCAGGCCGAGGAGCAGCAGGCGGCCTTCCGCGCGTACGTGCAGCAGACGGCCGGGGCCGGGTCGGGCTCGGCGGACGAGCTGCACAAACTCTCCGCGCTCAAGGACAAGGGCGACATCACCCAGGAGGAGTTCGACCGGGCCAAGGCCAAGATCCTGGCCTGAGCGGCAGCGGTGGTCAGGTTGCCGATAATCCGCGACGGATCGATTCTCGTTACCCTGGCCGACATGACAGCCATGGCACCCACGCGCACCGAACCGGACCTGTCCTTCCTCCTGGACCACACCAGTCACGTGCTGCGTACGCAGATGAGCGCGCGGCTCGGCGAGATCGGACTCACCCCGCGGATGCACTGCGTGCTCGTCCACGCCCTGGAGGGGGAACGCACCCAGGCGCAGCTCGCCGAGATCGGCGACATGGACAAGACCACGATGGTGGTGACCGTCGACGCGCTGGAGAAGGCCGGTCTCGCCGAGCGCAGGCCCTCCGGCACCGACCGGCGGGCCCGGGTCATCGCGGTGACCGAGGAGGGGGCGAAGGTCGCGAAGGAGAGCCAGAAGATCGTCGACCAGGTCCACGAGGGCGCGCTCGGCGCCCTGCCCGAGGGTGAGCGCGAGGCGCTGCTCCGGGCGTTGAACCGGCTGGTCACGGGGCATCTGGAGACTCCTGTCGAGGGCCCGCGGCCGGCCCGGCGGGCGCGTCAGAAGGGATAGCCGGGAGCGGTCGCCGAAACGGTGGATCCGTAAAAGATAGTCTGCAACAAAACTATCTGTTACGGTCCTTCCTGTTGCCTCCAACGAACAGGAGAGACCGCCGTGCCCGCCACCGCCACCGCCACCTCCCCCGCCCCTTCCGCCTCCCCCTCGCGTTCCCGCCGGCCCGCCCTGGGCGTCCTGGCCGCCGGAATGCTGATGACCGTCCTCGACGGCAGCATCGTCACGGTCGCGATGCCGGCCATCCAGGGCGATTTCGGCTTCACCCCGGTCGGGCTGAGCTGGGTCGTCAACGCCTACCTCATCGCCTTCGGTTCGCTGCTCCTGCTCGTCGGCCGCCTCGGTGACCTGATCGGCCGCAAGCGGATGTTCCTGGCGGGCACCGCGGTGTTCACCGCGGCCTCGCTGCCGGCCGGGCTCGCCACCTCGCCCGAGGTCCTGATCGCCGCCCGGTTCCTCCAGGGCGCCGGCAGCGCGGCGGCCTCCGCCGTCAGCCTCGGCATCCTCGTCACGCTCTTCACGCAGCCGCGCGAACGGGCCGTCGCCATCGGGGTGTTCAGCTTCACCGGCGCGGCCGGTGCCTCGATCGGGCAGGTCCTCGGCGGTGTCCTCACCGACGCGCTGACCTGGAACTGGATCTTCTTCATCAACCTGCCCATCGGCATCGCGGTGCTCCTCGTCGCCCTCCGGGCCCTGCCCGGCGACCGCGGCCTGGGCCTGCGGGCGGGCGCGGACGCCCTCGGCGCGCTGCTCGTCACCTCCGGTCTGATGCTCGGGATCTACACGGTCGTCAAGATCGAGACGTACGGGGCGACTTCGGCCCGCACCATCGGATTCGGCGCCCTCGCGCTCGCCCTGCTCGCCGGCTTCCTCGTCCGCCAGGCCACGGCGCGCACCCCGCTCATGCCGCTGCGCGTCTTCCGCTCGCGCAGCGTCCTCGGCGCCAACCTGGTGCAGATGCTGATGGTCGCCGCACTGTTCTCCTTCCAGATCCTCGTCGCGCTCTACATGCAGAACGTGCTCGGATACTCGGCGTCGGAGACCGGTCTCGCGATGCTGCCGGCCGCCGCCGTGATCGGGCTGGTCTCGCTCACCGTCTCGGCCCGCCTGAACTCCCGCTTCGGCGAGCGCAAGGTCCTGCTGGCCGGTCTGGTCCTGCTGGTCGGCGTACTCGGCCTGCTGACGCGCGTACCCGGTCAGGCCGAGCGGGCGGACTACCTCACCGACCTGCTCCCCGTGATGCTCCTGGCCGCCGGCTTCGGCCTCGCCCTCCCCGCGCTCACCTCGCTGGGCATGTCCGGTGCGCAGGAGGCCGACGCGGGCCTGGCCTCCGGGCTCTTCAACACCACCCAGCAGATCGGCATGGCGCTGGGCATCGCGGTCCTCTCCACCGTGGCCGCCTCCCGCACCGAGTCCCTCACCGCGGCGGGCGCTCCCGTCCCCGAGGCGCTGACCGGTGGCTACCACCTGGCCTTCGCGGTCGGCGCCGGGCTGATCCTGGTCGCCCTGGCCGTCGCGGCCGCCGTCCTGCGGGGCCCGAAGAGCTCCCCGCGGCCGGTCACGGCCGAGCCGCGGACCCCGCGGACCCCTCTCGCGGCTCGGTGAGGTTGCGGGTCATGCGCTCCAGGACGGTGACGGCGGTGACGTACTCCTCGCGGGTGATCCCCTTCGCCGACAGCTCGCGGAAGTCGGCCACGCGGCGGGCGACCTCGGCGAGGCGGGCGCGGCCGTCATCGGTCAGGGCGAGGTGGTCCGGCCGCGGGCGGGTCACCCAGCCGCCGGCGAGCACCGATGCGACCGCCGCGGTCGGTGCCGCGGAGTCGGCGCCCGCGGCCAGGGCGGTCAGGACGGCGGTGTCGGTGGCCCGAGGGTCGTCCTTGACGACGTTGAGGATCTGCCAGCCGAGCCGGGTGAGGCCGAACTCGGCCAGCGCGGCGTCCATCGACGCGGTGAGGGCCTGGTCCGTGCGGTTGAGCCAGTAGCCGATGGGCTTCATGTCCTGCTCCTTCGGAAGGTCGGTCGGCGAGCGGGCGGGCGGGTCAGCGGGCGGTGAAGGCGTCCGCGTTCTCGCGGGCCCACTGCCGGTAGGTGCGGGCGGGTACGCCGAGCAGGGTCTCGGTGGTCTCGCCGAGGGCGGCGGGACCGTGGTCGGCGGCCTCCCACAGGTCGAGCAGCGAGGACACCATCGGGGCGGGCATGTGCCGGCCCATCTGCTCTTCCGCCTCGGCGCGGGTGATGTGCTCGACCGGGATGGCGCGGCCGAGGGTCTGCGAGAGGACGGCGAGCTGCTCGCGGAAGGAGAGAGACTCGGAGCCGGTCAGGGTGAGCGCGCGGCCGGTGAGGGAGTCCCCGGTCAGGGCCAGGGCGGCGATGTCGGCGATGTCCTCGGGGTGGATGGGCGCGATCTGCGCGTCCGGGTAGGCGAGCTGGACCGGCATCGACCGGCCGACGGGCCAGGCCCACCCCAACGAGTTGCTGGCGAAGGCGTCGGGGCGCAGGAACGTGCAGGTCAGACCGGAGTCGGCGAGAGCGCGCTCGACCTTCAGGCTGTGGCTCGCGAGCGGGTCGCTCTCGGCGTCCGGGGCGAGCACCGAGGACGAGGACAGCAGGACGACGTGCTCGACCCCGGCGGCCTCGGCCGCCTCGATCAGGTCGTGGATGCCGGCGGGCTGCGGATAGAGGAAGACCTGGCGGACGCCGCGGAGTGCGGCGGCGAAGGTCTCGGGCCGGTCCAGGACGAGCTCGGCGGTCTCGACGCCGGCCGGGACGGTCAGTTCGGCGGGGCGGGCGCTGGCGGCCCGGACGGGGAGGCCGGCGGAGTGCAGGCGGTCGATGACGGCCCGGCCGACCTTGCCGCGCGCGCCGGTGATGAGGATGGTCACGAGAACTCCATTCGTTCGTGGGTGCATATGCATGCTCGCATGCACACGTTTTCACGTCAACACATGTCTGTGTGAGCTCACATATGTACGATGAGGGGCATGACGAAGCACGAGCCGGCGACCGACGAGGAACTGCTGGACGCAGTGGGCCCGGCGATGGGGAAACTGCGGCGCTCCTCGCTCCTGGAGGTTGAGAACCCGATCTCGCCGAAGGACCTCAGCCGCACCCTGGTCCTCAACATCGTCCTGGAGGCCGAACAGGGGGACGGCCGCGAGATCACCGTCGGCGCCGTGGCCGAGTACCTGGCCGTCGACCCCTCGGTGGCCAGCCGCATGGTGTCCGACAGCATCTCCGCCGGCTACCTCGTCCGCGCGGCCTCCCAGCAGGACGGCCGCCGCACGATCCTTCACCTCAGCCCCGAGGGCCGGGACATGATGGACCGCTTCCGGCGGCACCAGCGCGCGGCCTTCGAGTACGTGACGGCCGACTGGAGCCGGCGCGACCGCCTCGACTTCGCCCGCCTCATGCTGAGGTACGTCGACGCCCAGAACGCCCTGCGCCACCGCTGACGGCCGCCGGCCGCCCGCGCGCGGCAACACCACAGCCCCGGGCGGACGGCCCGGGGCTGTGGCGTGGGGCGGAAGGCCGGTGGGCTACCGGAAGGAGACCCACTTGGCCGCGCTCGGCACCCCGTTCTCGTCCAGCAGGAAGAGCATGTAGTAGCCGGGCGGGACGTCGTTGGCCGAGGGCGGTGCCTGCAGGCGCAGGCTGTTCCCCTGGCGCTTCACGATGCCCAGTTCCAGGTGGCGCTGGCTGGTGTTGAGCGAGTGCGTCGCCGTGGTCGGGGCCAGCAGGACGGCCTTCTTGACCTGGTCGGGCGTGGAGGTCCCCACGTTGAAGGCGGTGTTGTACCGCAGCGGGCCGTCGGGGACGCGGTCGAGGGCCGGGCGGCTGCCCTGGTGGAGGTAGGCCGGCTCGAAGATCTCGATGCTGCCGTTCATGTCGTCGTCGATCTTCGGGTCGTTGGCGAGCTGCTGCAGCTCGTCACCGGTGACCATGACCCGGCCGTCCGGGAGGACGACGGCGTTGGAGTGGTAGCCGCGCGGCAGCCGCTGCGCCGGTCCCAGCTTCCACTCGCCCAGCGCGTTGCGGGTCTCGATCTGCCGGTACTTCAGGTCGGACTTGGGGTTGTAGTCGCCGTTGCCGTAGTCCCGGATGCCGTAGGCGCCGTTGACGGTCAGCAGGCTCGCGTCCGGGAGCAGCAGCGTGTCGTCCTGCGTCCGGCCGAAGGCGCGGGGCTGCTGCTTCTCCCAGTCGCCGCCGCTCGTGAGCCGGTAGGTGTTGGGGTCGTCCCGGTCGCCGCCGAGGACCAGTACGGAGTCCGGGCCGCGCAGTCCGGCGGGCAGCGGCACGGCGGAGCCGTAGCCGCGGTGGACGCCGTCGGGGCGCGCGGGCAGGTCCGTACGGGTCTCCGCGACCGGGTCGAAGGCCCACTGCTTGGTGGCGTGCCGGCCCAGGCCGTACACCTTGCCGTCGCGCAGGGTGAACAGGTGCGGGTAGTCGCTGTCGGCACCGAAGGGCGCGTCCACGCGCAGGGTGTCCGTCGGGACGTCCTTGGGGATCAGGGTCTTCTCGAAGGGGACGGGATGGCTCTTGGCGGGGAAGCGCTCGATGACGGAGGTGGAGGTGCCCCAGCCCTGGTCGGTGTGGCCGGACATGATCAGCAGGCGGCCGTCGGGGGCGGCGGCCACCGACGGGTACCAGCGGCCGACCTCCATGTCCTTGTTCACGGACCAGCTCTCGGTCCACGGGTCGAAGACCAGCGACAGCTTGGCGCCGGCGCCGCCGCCGTAGCCGAGGTTGCCGCCGAACACGCCGACCATGCCGTTGGGCAGGAAGGCGTGTCCGGCGCAGAAGAAGGGCGCCGGGCGCTTCTCACCCGTGCCGTCCGGCACGACCAGCTCGGGCGGGGTGACCTTCGTGAAGGCGGCCGCTCCGGTTCCGCGGCGCGGGTCCCACAGGAAGGCGCGGCCGGCGTTGGCCTTGCCGAGGGTGTTGGTCGGTGCGGGCTCCTCGGTCGGGTCGGTCTCCATGCGCTCGAAGGAGAAGAGCAGCACCTTGCCGGTCGGGAGCATGGCGATGTGGGCGGCGAAGTCCGGGGACTGGAAGTACTCGGCGAACTGCCCGAACGCCTTGGGGTGGAAGCGTGCGTTCACGTCGGCCTGGGACCGGGTCAGTGAGTTCAGGCTGTCGATCCGGGCGAGCTGGGAGTACCCGCCCAGCTTGAGGAGCTGCTCGCGGACCTTCGTATGCTCCTGGGCGTGTTCGGCGCCGAGGGCCGCTTTCTCCTCGGGGCGGGCCGATCCGTCGTGCGCGGCTGCCGGTACGGCGGTGACCAGGGCTGCGGTGGCCGCGAGTACGGAGATCGCGGCCCGGCGGGCGGCTCGGCGGGCGGATCGGCGCTTGATACGTGACATGTGACTCCTCACCAGGGGTGCTGGAGCGACGGGTGCCCGTGCGGGGGCACAGGGCGTCTACGACGCCTGTGCCCACAGACCTATGCCGACGGGTCGGGCGCCGCACACCGGGAAGATCGTCCGCGCTTCGGGCCGCCCGGGTGAAGGCACCGCTCTGAGCTGCGCCGACGGCGGCCCCGAGACCCGCCCGCCGGTCCCCCGCCCGGCCGCAGCCCGTGGTGATCACGGACACCGGGTCGGCCCCTGCGAACCGGGTCGCCGCCGCCCCCCGGCGCGGGCCGGGACAGCGGCCCGCAGGAAGGCCGGAGCAGGGCCGGGGCAGGGCCAGGGGCAGGGCCGGAAGGAGGAGTCCCGATCGGTCAGGATTCGAGAAGCCGCCGTGCTCCGGGCGCAGTTACGGTGACGGACATGGACATCAGCATTCACATGAGCACCCTCCCGCAGGACGACCCGGACGCCGCCGTCGCCTTCTACCGCGACGTCCTCGGCTTCGAGGTCCGCAGCGATGTCGGCCAGGGCAAGATGCGCTGGATCACGGTCGGCCCCGCCGGCCAGCCCGGCACGTCCATCCTCCTCGCCCCGCCGGCCGTGGACCCCGGTGTCACCGAGGCGGAGCGCCGCACCATCGCCGAGATGATGGCGAAGGGCACCTACGGCTGGATCCTCCTCGCCACCAAGAACCTCGACAGCACCTTCGAGAAGATCCAGGCCGGCGACGCCGAAGTGGTCCAGGAGCCGACCGAGCAGCCGTACGGCGTCCGCGACTGCGCCTTCCGCGACCCCGCGGGCAACCTGATCCGCATCCAAGAGCTCCGCTGAGCGCCCGCATCGACGGAATCGACGAAGGGGGTCCACCATGTGCCGTCCCGCGTGGCGACAGGCACTGATCGAGGCAGCGCACCTGAAGGACCTGGCGCGGCTGCGCCGCGTCCGGGACCGGATCGACCGGGAGTACGCGCGCCCGCTGGACGTCGAGGAGCTCGCCCGCGCCGCGGACATGGCGGCCGGGCACCTCGGCCGCCGGTTCCGGCTCGCCTACGGTGCCTCCCCGTACGCCTATCTGACGGCGCGCCGCATCGAGCGCGCGACGGCCCTGCTGCGCGGTGGCGGCCTCGGCGTCGACGAGGTCCGCCGCGCCGTGGGCTGCCCGACGCCGGGCATCTTCAGCACCCGCTTCACCGAGCTGGTCGGCATGGCGCCCGGCGCCTATCCGCGCGCCGTCCGATCGCCCGCGGCTCCGGCCGAACCGGTCAGGATCCGAGAAGCTTCCGCCCCGGCCCCGGAACTGGCGTGATGTTCATGGCCTCCCCCGAAACCTTCACCCTCGAGGTGGCCGACACCACCGCCGCCCGCCACTTCTACGGCGCCTTCGCTCCGGGCGCGGAGGTCCGCCTGCGGGCCTCGGAAGCCCCGAGGGCCGGGCGGGGATCGGTCCGCGTCAGACCGGCCCGGTGGGCGAGGACGGCGGCCTGGACCCGGTTCTCCACGCCGAGCTTGCCGAGGATCGCGCTGACGTGGTCCTTGGCGCCGACAGCACGGTCCCCCCGGCCGCGATCAACCGCACCGAGTGGATGAGCTCGTCGGGCGCGGTGTCCTTGAGCAGGAACCCCGACGCGCCGGAGCCCGTGGCCCGTGCGACGTCCTCGTCCGCGGAGAAGGCGGTGAGCACGGCGCCCGCGGGCCGGCGCGGCGCGGGGGACGTGCGGGAGGCTCCGGGTCCCCTCCGGCGGACGGCGGACGGCGGACGGCGGACGGCGGCCGCCGGCCGTGGACCGGGCCTCAGGCGCTCTCCCGGATGAAACGGCGCAACTCCGCGCAGAGGGCACCGGGATTGTCCAGCTGGACGAGAGTGCCCGCCCCGGGGATCTCCACGTACCGCCCCTGCGGCAGCAGTTCGGCCAGCCGGCGGCCCGTGGCGGGCGGCATCATGCGGTCCTCGGCTCCCCAGGCGACCAGCGCGGGCCGGTCGAATTCCGCGAGCCTCCTCGCGGCCTCGAGGTAGGTGTCCTTCCGGGTGCTGCGCACGAACTTGGCGAGATCCCGACGGATCGCACGCCGGCTGAGCAGGGGCCCGTACCAGCGCCGGACCAGCGCGTACGGGATCGGCCGCCGTGCCATCCCGCCCAGCGAGCTCCCCATTCGTACGAGGAAGGGGACGCGGAAGGACTGCAGCAGCAGGAACAGGCCGCCCGGGACCCGGGCGGCCGCGTGCAGGGTCCTGCCCTGGATGCCCGGCGGATAGTTCTCCAGCGCCTCGCACGAGGTGAGCACCAGGCGGCCGACGCGTTCGTCGCGCACGCCCACCAGCAGCTGGGCCGTGCCCGCGTCGTTCTGGACCAGGGTGACGTCGCGCAGGCCGAGGCGCTCCAGGAACTCGGCCAGGAGCGCGGCGACCCCGTGCGCCGAGAGGTCCGCGTCCGGCCGCATCGGCCTGCGGTGGCCGCCTATCGGCAGTACGGGCACCACCACCCGGAAATCGGCCCGCAGTTCCCGTACCACGTGGTCCCAGACCGACTCGTCGAACCCGAGCCCGTGGACGAGCACCACGACCTCGCCGTCGCCGCCCGTGTCCGTGAAGTCGATGACGCCTGCGCTGAGTTCGATCTCGGGCAAGGGACTACCTCCGACTAGATAGACCGATCTAGTGAGAGACTATCGAGCGTGAGAACCACGGGCGACACCAGAGCGCGCATCGTCACCGCCGCGACCGAGCTGTTCCGGCGCCAGGGCTACGCCGCCAGCGGTATGAAGCAGATCGTCGCGGCGGCCGACGCCCCGTACGGCTCGGCCTACCACTTCTTCCCCGGCGGCAAATCCCAGCTCGGCGAGGAGGTGATCCGCACGTCGGGTGCGGCCTACCTGGAACTGATCGCCGACCTCTTCCCCCGGCGGAGGCCGCGGACATGGCGGCCGTCACCCGCGACGCGTTCACGGCCGCGGCACAGACCCTGCGCGAGCTCGACTTCACCGATCCCTGCCCGCTCGCCACCATCGCGCTGGAGGTGGCCGGCACCCATGAACCGCTGCGCCTGGCCACCGCCGAGGTCTTCGCGAGCTGGACGGACCGCCTCGCCGCCTTCTACCGCGCCGGCGGTATCGCCGGGCCCGCCGCGCACGAGACCGCGAGCTCGGTGCTCGCCCTGCTGGAGGGCGCGTTCATGCTCGGCCGTGCCGCGCGGAGCACCGGTCCGGTCCTGGCCGCGGCCAAGGCCGCGGCGGCCGTCGTCCGTGCGGCGCAGTCCGACGCGCAGTTCGACGTGTAGGGCACTCGGTCGGGGCGTCCGGGACGGGTGCGGGGTCAGTCGCGGGCCGGCGTTCTCAGCGCGGTGAAGATCAGGAGCGCGAACGCGACGACGGCGGCGGCGGTGCGGATGTCGTTGAACATCTCCCAGTGCCGCAGGATCTCGTGGTGATCGGCCGGGGCCGAGCCGTGCGCCCACTCCTTGATCCGGCTGTTGATCGGGACGTTGCCGAACCGGGTGACCAGGAGGGACGTCAGGGCCAGCAGGCCGGCCCCGCCCGCGAGCAGCCGCGTACGGCCACGGCTCACGGCGGTGAGGGCCAGCGAGCTGACGATCGACACGCCCATCGCCGCCTGCATGGTGATGCCGTTCATCTTCATCAGTTCGGTGTGGAACGACAGCCGTATGTCGAGCGGTACCGCGTTGAAGGTGGGTACGAGGTTGGCCGCCCCGTAGCCGAACGCGCCGGCGAGGAGTCCGGTGGAGAGGAGGGCGAGGCCCAGCAGAAGGCGTGTGCGCATGTTCGTCGGCTCCTGTGCGTCGGTGCTCACGGCGGGCGGGCGGGCGGGCGGGTGGGCTGGCCGGCGGGCGGGTGCGGGCGGCGGCATGCCTGTGCACCAGGGTCCGCGCTGCCCCGCGCCAAGTCCAAGAGGAAGTCCTTCTCGCAAGCAGAAGGACCGGCTATCGGGGCCCTGCCCCCGGGGCGGCGCGCAGGAGCCGCGTCACTTGCCGTCGGAGAAGTTGTGCACGCCCCACCAGCCCGTGGAGTCGTGGTAGAGGCCCACGCCGACCTCGGTGAAGTCCGGGTTGACCTGCGCCTTGTAGTGCCCGGAGCTGTGGCGCCACATCGACTGGAACTTCTCCGCGGCTTCCTGGGCGGTCATCGAGGCATCGCTGAACCAGACGATGTTCTCGCCGGTCCAGGTGCGCGAGCCCGTCTTCAGGTACGCGCGGTCCGCCGACGAGGAGTGGGCGAACCCGTTCTTGCTCATGTGCTCGGCCCACTTGCGGGCGAAATCGCTGAGGTCCTGCTTGAGCGCGAGCGGAGGCCGGCCGACGGCGGCACGCTCGTTGTTGAGCAGCTGCAGGGACAGCGACTGGGCCGTTGCGACGTCCTGCGTCGAGGTACGGGCGCCGGGCACCTTGGGGTCCGGTCCCGTCGGCCCGCTCCCCGAAGTGCCGCGGGTCGGCGGCGCGGTGGGCTTGGCGGCGCGTTCCGTGGCCGGGGCTCCGGAGCGCTGCTCCGCGTCCTTCGCCTGCGCGGCGGGAGCGGACGCGGGCGCGGGGGCCGATGCGGGTGCGGACGCGGCGGCGCTCGGGCTCGCCGTCCCGTCGGCCGCCGACGGGTCGCCGGCGGCGGTCGCGGACGCCGCTGCGGCCGGCGGGCCGTCCACCGCGTCCGGCCGGCCGGCGAGTGCGGAGGGGGCGCCCGTCGCCGCGGTGCGTTCCGGGGCCCCACCGGATATGAGGGCGTAGCCGCTCCCGACCCCGGCCAGCAGGACCACGGCGGCCGCCGCCATCAGGGGGGTCCGGCGACGGCCCCTGCGGTGGCCGCCGGCCGCCCGGCCCGCGGCGCGCGCCCGCCCGCGCCGGCCCGACCGCGAACCGGCACCGTCCACGTTCGCGTCCGCGTCCGCGCCGTACGTGAACTCATCGTCGTGATCCCGCATCGCATCTCCTCGAAGGTGACGGCCCACCTGGCCTGACACTGAAGGAGACCCGTGAGGCGCGCGGCGATAACACCTTTCTCACAGGAAAGTGCGGCGGCCCGGGCCGAACCACCGCGACAGTGCGTCGGCGAGCCCGTCCCCGTCCCCGGCTCCCGCTGCCCAGGCGACGATTCCGTCGGGGCGTACGAGCAGCCCGGCCGGCTCCGGTCCGTCCGGGCAGGCAGCGGTGACGACCCGCACGCGCTCGCCGTACCCCCGGGCGTGCGCCCTGAGACCCGCGTCGTCGGCGAGGTCGAGGAGGAGTGCCCGCCCGTCGTGAAGCAGGTCCGCGAGGCGCGTCCCGTCGGTGAACGCGAGGTCCGGGGCGCTGCGGCCGACCAGCGGATGGCTGCCGGGAAGGTCGTACCGGTGCGAGACGCCGGAGATCTTCTTGGCGAAATAGGTGGTGCCGGCGACCGATTCGGCCAGCTCGGCGACGACCTGGCGCAGCGCCTGGGCCTGTGGTTCCGGCCGCATCAACGCGACTTGCGCCCTGGTCCATTCGAGCACCCATGCCCCGATCGGGTGCCGTTCGGCGGTGTACGAGTCCAGCAGCCCTTCCGGTGCCCGGCCGCGTACGACCGCGGCGAGTTTCCAGCCGAGGTTCATCGCGTCCCCGATCCCGAGGTTCAGCCCCTGGCCGCCGAACGGCGAGTGGACGTGCGCGGCGTCGCCCGCCAGGAGGACCCGGCCCGCGCGGTAGTCGGCCGCCTGGCGCGCGTGGTCGGTGAAGCGGGTGGCGGTGCGCACCCCGGTGATCGTGACCTCGGCCCCCGAGACACGTCGCAGACTCGCCTGCAACTGCTCCGCGGTGACCGGCGCTTCCCGGTCGGCCGGCGGCCCGTCGAACTCGACGGTGAGGATGCGGCCGGGCATCGGCCCGTGCACGTACATCCCGGTGTGCGTGTGGTTCCAGCCGGGCCGGAGGGCCTCGGACCCGGTCATCTCGACGAGCGCCTGGTGACCGGTGATCTGCGGATCCGTACCGGGGAAGGCGAAACCGGCGAGTTTGCGCACCGTGCTGCGGCCGCCGTCGCAGCCCACGAGCCAGTGCGCACGGATCACCTCGCCGGATCCGTCGGCTGCCGGGGCCACGCGGACCTCGATTCCGCCGTCGACCGTGTGGAATCCCGTCAACTCGGTGCCGCCGCGCACCTCGATGCCGAGCTCGCGGGCGCGCTCGGTGAGGAGCCGCTCGATCTCCTGCTGCGGTACGTGGCCGATGTCCTTTGCGGGACCGGCGTTCACGAAGTCCGGGTCGGCCGGGTCCAGCAGCTCCCCGCGCAGCATGATCCCGGCGAAGTGCCCGGCGAACCCGGCCGGTGCGCGGGGAGGTCGTCCGCTTCCCCCGGTCCCCTGCTGTTCGCGTACGAACGCCCGGAACCGCTCGACGGAGCGCTGCTGGACCTCGGCCAGCGCGGGCAGCATGCCGCGCCGGTAGAAGGCCTCGGCGGTCGGTGTGCTGATCCACCCCGCCTTGATGGTCCGGTCCGCTTCGGTGCGCCGCTCGACCACCACCACGCTCGCGCCGCCGAGCCGGAGCTCGCAGGCAAGCATCAGTCCCACCGGGCCGCCCCCGGCCACCACTACGTCAAAGTCCGAGTTCATGGAGTTCACTTTAGTCACTAAAACTTTGGAGTGGCTATAGTGTCACCGTGACCGAGGAAACTGAGAGGCGTGGCTCCGGAGAGCGCGTGGCCGACCGGGCGTTGACCTTGCGGGAGCGCAAGAAGCGCGAGACCCGGCAGCGGATCTCCGACGAGGCGACGATGCTGTTCGCGGCGCGCGGCTTCGACCAGGTGACCGTGGCGGAGGTCGCCAAGGCCGCCCATGTCTCCACGATGACGGTCTTCAACCACTTCCCCCGCAAGGAAGACCTCTTCCTGGACCGGATCCCCGAAGCGGTCGAGCTCTTCACGGCAGCGGTACGCAACCGCCCGGCCGGCGAGTCCCCGTCGGCCGCCCTGCGCGCTCTGCTGCTCCGACTCCTGGACCAGCGCCATCCCCTGGCGGCGGTGAGCGACGACTTCCCGTACTTCTGGCGCATCGTGTTGGACTCGCCCGCCCTGCGGGCGCGGGCGCGCGAGGGTGTCGAGGAGGTGGAGCTCGCGCTGGGGGACGCGATGGCCGAGACCGCCCCGGAAGGCGACGGCCCCGGCACCCGCCTCGCGGCAGCACTGACCGTCGCCGCGTACCGGGCCGTCTACGTCGCGACGGCCCAACGCCTGCTGGCGGGCGAGCGCGCGGCCGATGTGGCCGAGGACCACCGGTCTCGTGTGAACGGCGCGTTCGACGCGCTGGAGCGTGCACTTCCCGGGTCCCGCTGACGCGGGCGTCGGCCGCGAGGCCGGCCGGTCCGGCCCAGGGCTTCTCGGCGGCCCGGCGGAGCAGGGCGACCGGCTGATCGACCCATGTCGACCCGGTCTTCGTTCGGCACGCCGGCGGACCTGTCCGGGATGGCCGAGGTCGATGTCCGCGGGCGCCCCCGCCCGCCGCAACGCGCGGCGGAGGTCCCGGGGCGACCATGCCCGGCCGCTCCGGCCTGTGACGCCGACCTCGCGCAACCCCCGGTGGTCGGGTGCGTGCACGATGACCTGAGGCCCGCTGGGCGCCATGGCATCGTGGTGATCGGGCGACGACCGCGGCCCGGCTCCTGGAAGGGGCCGGGCCGTTTTCGGCGTGCCGGTCAGGCGAGGGCGAGGAACAGCTTTTCGAGTTCTTCCTCGGTCATGGGGGCCTGGTTCTCGTCGGCGTTGGACATGCACTGGCGCATGCCGCTCGCCACGATCTTGAAGCCTGCGCGGTCCAGGGCCTTGGAGACGGCGGCGAGCTGCGTGACGACGTCCTTGCAGTCACGGCCGGCCTCGATCATGGCGATGACGCCCGCGAGCTGCCCCTGGGCGCGGCGCAGGCGGTTGAGGACTGCGTTGACTGCGTCGTCGTCGACTTTCACCGGGTGCCTCCTGGCCTTGTGTGCTCTTCCTCAATGGTACCCCAGGGGGTATCCGTCAGCGGGCGCGGAGGGCGGCGAGGGTGGCGTCGAGGTCGCCCTGGTGGGGGCGGTTGTGGGGGAGTCTGGCGAGGAGGGCCGCCATGCCGCAGGTGTTGGTGAGGGCCGAGTAGACCAGGCCGCCGGCGACACCCGCGGTGGCGAGGCGGAAGGCGGGGCGCAGACGGCCGAGGGTCAGGCCGGTCAGGACGACGGCGCCGGCGGTGAAGCGGACCTGGCGTTCCATGGCCCAGGGGGTGCGCCGGTCGTGGTCGGGGTGGTGCAGGGCGTGGCCGCCGTCCGTCCAGGCTCCGGTGCCTCCGGTGAGGGTGGTGGCGGTGATGCCGTGGTCGGCGAGGGTGGCGCGGGCCTTCTCGGCGCGGGTGCCCGAGGCGCAGACGACGAGGATCTCGCTGCGGACGGCGGCATCGCGAAGATCGGGCAGGGCGCGGGCGAGGTGGTCGAGGGGGATGTTGAGGGCGCCGGGGAGGTGACCGGTGGCGTATTCGCCGGGGGTGCGGACGTCCAGGACGATCAGGTCGGGCAGGCGGCTGTGGGCCTGTTCGGCGTCGAGGGCGTGGCTGTGGGTGTGGGGGTGGGGGTGGGTCATGGTGCTGTGTTCCGTCCTTGTCGGAAGGGGGGGCGGGTCCGCGGGGTCAGTGGAGGGCGTCGGTGAGCATGAGGGCGGCGACGGCCAGGAGGACGGTCGCGAACGCCCGCTGGAGGGCGGGTCCGGAGATCTTGGCGGCGAGGCGCTTGCCGTCCCAGGCTCCGAGGGCGGCCGCTCCGGTGAAGGGGGCGATGACCGCCCAGTGCAGCGGGGCGTGGGTGCCCGTGCGGGCGGCGAGCGCGGCCAGGGAGTTGACGGTGATGACCAGGAGGCTGGTGCCGACGGCGGCGCGCATGCGCAGGCCCAGTACGGAGACCAGGGCGGGGACGGCGAGGAAGCCGCCCCCGACGCCGAGGAAGCCGGTGATCGAGCCGAGTCCGGCGCCCGCCCCGGCAGCCCGCGCGGGGCGTACGGGCCGGGGCTGCCGCCCGGGGGCGGGGGCGGCGAACATGCGCCAGGCGGCGAGGCCGGCTACCGCGGCGAACGCCGCGGTCAGGGCCGGTTCGGGGACGCGGGTGGCCAGGGTGGCGGCGGCGAGGGCGGGCGGGATGCCGGCCGCCGCGAACAGGGCGCCGGTCTTCCAGCGGACGTTGCCGGACGTGGCATGGCGGTAGAGGGCGGTGGCGGACGTGGCGGTGACGATGATCAGGGAGGCGGTGGTGGCGGCGGCCGGGGTGAAGCCCAAGAGGTAGATCAGGGCGGGGACGGCCAGGACACTGCCGCCGCCGCCCAGTGCCCCGAGGGCGAGTCCGATGACGGCCCCGGCGGCGAGGGCGAGGGCGAGCGTGCTCACGCCGGCCGGCCGCGGCTTCCGCGTTCGCCGACGACCGGCAGTCCGGCGGAAGCCCAGGCGTTCATGCCGCCCTTGACGTCGACGGCGTCGCCCCCGCGGCCGGTCAGCAGCTCGGCGGCCTGCCGGGAGCGGTGTCCGGACCGGCAGATCACCACCAGCGGCCGGTTCCGGGCGGTCGCCGGCAGGGCGGCGCCGGTGAGGAGGCGGGAGAGCGGGGCGTGGACGGCTCCGGGGACGTGTCCGGCGTTCCACTCGGCCTGCTCGCGCACGTCGAGGAGTACGGCGGCGCCGTCGGTGATGCGCTTGATGGGCCTGGGCGGGGGTGATGCGGGTGGGGGTGATGCGGGTGGGGGTGACGCGGGCGGTGCCGCGGCGGAAGAGGAACATCCGTCTTCCTTCCGGGTCGGTGGGGAGGGAGGAGGGCGGGCTCAGCGGTTCCGGTCGCCGTCGGTGAGGGGCAGGCCGGCCTCGGCCGCGGCGTCGAAGGAGTCGTCGACGGCGACGACGTCACGTCCGGCGGCGTCCAGCAGGGAGGCGGCGATCGCCGCGCGCATCCCGCCGGCGCAGTGCACCCACACGGTGCCGGGCGGGACCTCGGTCAGGCGCCGGTGCAGGTCGTGGACGGGGATGTGCACGGACCCGGCGATCCATCCCCCGGCCCGCTCGGAGTCGCGGCGCACATCCAGCACGACGGTCGGTGAGCCGGCGCCCCGGCCGTCCCGGGTGCCCGGGACGGCCCGGTCGGCGAGGTCGGCGAAGGTGGCGCGGGGGAAGGAGCGCGGGCCGCGACCTTCGGGTATCCAGTCGCGGGGCGTGCCGGTGGCCGCCGCCGCGGGCCGGTCGAGGCCGACGCGGACCAGTTCGCGCTGGGCGGCGGCGAGCTGGGCGGGTGACTCGGCGAGCAGGGTGACGGGCTTGCCCCAGGGGATCATCCAGGCGAGGTAGGTGGCGATCTTTCCCTCGGCCTCGAAGTTGAACGAGCCCGCGACGTGCCCTTCGGCGAACGCGATCCGGTTGCGCAGGTCGACCACCCATTCCCCGGCGGCCAGCCGCGCGGCGATGTCGGCGGCGTCGGTCAGGGGCGGTGTGCTCAGGTCCACCGGATCCGGGCCCGCGGCGTTGGCCGGGCCCATGTGGGCGTAGTAGGCGGGGACGTCCTCCAGGCCGGCCAGCAGGTCGGAGACGAAGCGGTCGACGTCCTTGACCAGGGCGTCGTTGACGCTCTTCTCCTTGCCGATGGTGGTGGCGTCGCCGCCCGCGGACCGGGAGGCGGAGCAGAAGCTGCCGAAGCCGTGGGTGGGCAGCACGGCCGTCTCGTCGGGGAGCTCGGCGGCCAGGCGGTGGGCGGAGGCGTGCTGGGCGCGGGCGAGCTCCTCGGTCAGGCGTGGCTCGACCAGGTCGGGGCGGCCCACCGAGCCGATCAGCAGCGAACCGCCGGTGAAGACCGCCGCCACCCGGCCGTGCTCCTCCAGCACGTAGGAGGTGTGGTGGGGGGTGTGGCCGGGGGTGGCCAGCGCCCGCAGCGCGATGCCGTCGTCGACGCCCACCGTGTCGCCGTCGGCCACCGGTGTCCGGGCGAAGGAGACGCGGGCACCGGCCGGCACCAGGTACGCGGCGCCGGTCAGGCGGGCCAGGTCCAGGCCGCCGGTGACGTAGTCGTTGTGCAGGTGGGTCTCGACCACGTGGGAGATCCGCACCCCGCGCGCGGCGGCCGCCGCGATGACCCGGTCGATGTCGCGTGGCGGGTCGACGACGGCCGCGGTGGCGGCGCCGCCCGCCAGGTAGCTGCGGTTTCCGAGGCCCTCGGTCTCGATGGTGTCGATGAAGAACACGCGGTTGCTCCTTTCGGCCGGGCGATTACCCCCGGGGGTATATTTTCGAGCCTAGCACGGGTACCCCCGGGGGTATTTTTGAGAGCAACGGGACCCCGCCCTCACTCGGCGGCTACCCGCCGGCCGCCCGCCCACACCACACGTGAACCGATCCGGACGACGAAGAAGGCCCAGGTCGTAGACCTGGGCCTTCGTTCAGGAGCGCCGAGCGGACGGGGATCCGCGTCGGGGTGTCAGGCGATCCGCTCCGCGAGGGCCGCGGGGAGCGGGTACACCCGCTCCTCGGGCAGCAGGGACGCGGCCGTGTCCGGGCTCCCGGCCGCCATCGCGGCGTGGACCTCGCGCGCCAAGGGGGTGACGTCCCGGATCTCGCTGATCCAGTTCTCCACGTACTGCTCGACCGCCGGGCCCGAGAGGCCGATCTGTATCGCGCGGTGCGGCAGCGGATTCAGGTTCAGGTCCCGCTCGGGATCCCATTGGACGCGGACCGGGCTGGAACGAACGGCGGCGCGCCATTCCTCGGCGGTCGCGAACCGTGTCCGGTCGAAGTGGCTGAGGCAGGCCCGGGAGAGCGCTTCCTCGAATCCCTCCCGCGTGATGTCGATCGCCAGTACGCGTTCCTGATCGGTCTTCGTGGCCCATCCGCAGCGGTACATCATCCACAGGAACGACGGTTTGATCCACGTCATTCTGCCGCGCTTGAACGGGTCCACGAAAGTGCCGGCTTCCAGGGCCGGTCCGGCGATGCGCGCCGGGTACGCCTGATAGACGGTGATGGTTTCGTCGTCGAACCGCGCCCGGACTTCGTGCGCCGCCGCGCCGGTCATACGGAAACCTCGTCGATCCAGACCTGCGGCTTCGTCAGCACCGGGTCGGCCACCGTGCGCGCGCCGCAGGCGTGGAGGAGCCAGCGCAGGTCCTCCCAGGCGAAGAACGGCTCGCCCCAGGTGTCCGCCCAGAGCCGCAGCCGGTCCGCCCCGGCGGGCGCCCGCGTCAGGTCCCACCAGGACCAGCCCCGGACCTCCAGGTCCGGATCGAAGCGGGAGAGCCAGTTCTGCAGGTCCCAGGGCCCGCTGCCGGTCCGCTCGGTGTAGCGGTCGCGTCCTTCGGCTGCGAAGGGCTCCGGGGAGGTACCGCCCCGGCAGACGCCGGGGAACCACGCGGGAAGGGTGTCCACGGGCAGATCGTCGTCGTCGAAGGACTCCGAAGCCGCGATCTGCAGGACGGCGTCCATGACGCCGCGCAGCCTGCCCGCGTACTGAACGGGGTCCCCGTCCACCGCCAGTTCGAAATAAGCGAGGACCGGGGGCGCGGAATCACTTTCCGGCCGGCTGGACGCGCGGGCCCTCTCGATTTCGAGATCTTCGATTTCGTGCAGCATTCTACAATCCTCGCTAATGGTCCTGGACGATCCTACCAGAGCCGGGTATGATGACTTTTCTCATTTTGTCGATCACTTCACCCGGAAGCCCGTACAGGTCCGTTCCCCTGGTGGGGTCGGATATTTCGGGATAGATCTGCTTCACCTGTTTCCATTCCTGTTTGGTGAAGCCGAACCCGTCCGGCTGTTCCTGCGGGACCGCTTTCGCACGGATCTCGTCCACAAAACTCTTCGGTACGTCGAAGGCGACGATCTGGCCGTTGTCCCCCCGGAATTCCACGGTGTGCCGAAGGTCGCCGCTCATGTTCACGTACAGGTGGTTGTTGCCCTCGATCCGGACGTTGCCGTTCTCGTCGATGTGCACCCGCTGGCTGAGCGGATGCTCGGTCTGCTTGCGGTAGACGGTGACCGTGCACTCGTCCGGAGCCAGGCCGAGGTGGTCCGACCAGGTGTGGGGGTTGGGAACGTACGTCGCCGGGTTGGGCGCCGGGGCGAGTCCCAGCGGGTCCGGGCTGAGGTACCGCGCCGTCTCCGGGTCGTACGTGCGGAAGACGTTGTAGTGCAGACCCGATTCGGGGTCGAAGTACTGTCCCGGGAAGCGCAGCGGCGTGTACGTCGACGCGCCGCGGTTCCAGGTCGTCGCTCCCCACAGGGCGGACCGGGTGTGCCAGGCGATCTCGCCCCGCTCGTCCACGAGTTCGGTGGGCGTGCCCACCAGGTCCGTGACGATCGAGAAGAAGCGGCTGTCGATCTCCTCACGCGAGGCCGTCAGGATGCGTTCCGTCTGGGCCAGCGGATGCAGCCCGCGATGGTCCCAGGTCAGGGCCACCGGGTGGGGGAGCTCGTCGGACCGCGTGATCTGCTCGCAGAGGGTTGCGCCCTCCCAGGTGAAGAGGACCTCTTCCACGACCTCACCGGCTGCCGACAGCCGCTGCTTGGCGGTCCGCCGGCCCAGCGGGTCGTACAGGTAGCGCCAGACCGTGCCGTCCGGGGTCGTGACCCCCACCAGGCGGTCCTCCGCGTCCCACGCGTAGTGCCAGGTGTCCGGCTTGCGGGAGAGCCGGGTCTTCCGGCGCAGCACGACACGCCCCTGCGCGTCGTACGCGTAGTGCACGCCTCCCGCGCCCGTGAGGCGGTTGCCGGTGTAGCTGCGCGGCCCGGGCGCCACGTCGGCGTCCGGGTGGGCGGTGGGCCAGGACGCGGAGGTCTGGTTGCCGGCCTCGTCGTAGGCGTAGCGCTCGGACCACGCCCCCGCCTCCACCGCGGTGACACGGGCTGCTCCGTCCAGGGTGAAGGAGCGGGAGCCGCCCAGCGCGTCGTCCACCGCGGTGAGATGGCCGTCGGGCCGGTAGGTGTAGCCGCGACGCTGCAGGGTGCGGCCGTCGTGGCCCGTGAGGTGCTGCTCGGTGAGGCGCCCGACCTCGTCGAAGCCGTGCCGGAGCATGACGCCCCCGCCGATCCGGCGGACCGTCTCGCGGCCCGTCGCATCGTGCTCGAAGGCCAGGGTCCGGCCGGAGGCCGTCAGACTTGCGCGGCGACCGGCGGCGTCGTACGACCACTCGCTGACCGCACCGGTCGGGGTGGTGCGCCGGGCCGTCCGGCCCAGCTCGTCGTACGCGTAGCTGAGCGTGCGGCCGTTGACCGTCTCGGAGTGCAGCAGGCCCTCGCGGTTGCGGATCCGGCTCAGGGTCACATCCGGGCCGACGGCCTGTGCCAGCTGGTCCGCGTAGTCGTACTCGTACGTGGTGACCGCGCCGGCGGCGTCCTTGCGAACCGTCTGGCCGAGGTCGTTGTACTCGTACCGGACCGTCTCCCCGAGCGCGTTGGTCCGGGCGGACAGCCGGCCCGCCGCGTCGTACGCGTAGCCGAGGGTCCGGCCGTCGAAGTCCGTCTCGGCGGTCAGCCGGCCCGCCGGGTCGTATTCGTACGTCCAGGTCAGCCCCTGCGGGCCGGTGACCTCCGTCAGCCGCAGCTCCAGGTCGTGCGCGAACGAGTAGCGGGCCCCGTCGGGACCGGTGCGCGCGACCAGGGAGTCGAAGTCGCCGTACTCGTAGACCGACCGTCCGCCGGCCGCGTCGGTGTGGCTGAGGCAGTTCCCCTCGCCGTCGTACACCCACGACTGCTCGCTGCCGTCCGGCTCCACCCGGCGCTGCAGGCGGCCCTCCACGCTCCAGGTCAGACGGGTGACCCCGCCGAGCGGGTCGGTGATCGTGGCCGCGCGGCCGAAGGCGTCGTAGGCGTACCGGGTGACCGCGCCCAGCGGGTCGGCCGATTCCTCGACGAGGCCCGCCGCGTTGCAGCGGAAGGAGGTGGTGTCGCCCAGCGCGTTCGTCACCGAGGCGAGGTGGCCCCGTTCGTCGTACGTGAACCGGGACTTCGCGCCCGAGGCGTCCCGCACGGTGAGGGGGTTGCCGCGTTCGTCGTAGGTCCGGCGCACGGAAGTGCCGTCCGGCCGGGTGACCCGTTCGGGCAGGCCGAGGGCGTTGTACTCGAGGGTCGTACGGCGCCCGTCCGTGCGTTCGACGGAGGTGACGAGCCCGTTGTCGTCGTAGGCGATCCGCGTCGTCAGGCCCAGCGGATCGGTGCGGTTCAGCAGCCGGTTGAAGGGATCCCACGCGAAGTGGGTCGTGGCGCCGTTCGCGTCGGTCTCGGCGACGACCCGGGCCTTCTCGTCGATGACGTAACGGCGCTGGTGCCCGAGAGCGCCGGTGACCGTGGTGACGCCGTCCTCGTAGGTGAAGCGCGAGTCCACGTGCCCGTTCGTGCCGGACTGGGCGACGCAGCGGTCCCGGTCGTCGTACGCGTAGTCGAAGTGGCGGCCGTTGGTGTCGGTCCACGAGACGATCCGGGCCTGATCGTCGTACCCGAACCGCAGGGGCTTGCCCGAGGAGTTGACGACCTCGGTCAGGTTGCCGTCGGTGTAGCCGTAGTCGAGGACCCTGGTCCCGTCCGCGAGGAGGAGCGAGGTGATCCGGCCGTCGGCGGTCGTGAACCGCACCCCGTAGCCGCCGCTGTGGCTGATGCCCGTCGGGGCGCCGTCCGCGTCGTACTCGTAGGCGATCCAGCCCCCGTTGCGGTCGTCCAGCTGGACGAGCGTGCCCTCGGCGGTGAAATGCCAGACGCGGCCCGATTCCGGGTCGCACACCGTGAACCCGCCGTCCGGTGTGGCGGACAGGGGCCAGCGCCGGCCGTGTGTGGGCAGCACCGGCAGCCCCGGTGCGGGGTGCGGATAGGCGAGGACGCTGCCGTCCTCGCCCAGGAGGACGACACCGGCGGCGTCGATCTCCAGGCGCTGGTCGATGCTGCTCGCCCAGCTCGGGCCGAACCAGCGGCCCGCCCGGTAGGAGGACTCGAAGGTGCGGGTGAGGGCCAGCGGCAGCGAGCCCGGCAGGACGAGGTCGGTCTGCGGCAGGACCATCCGTCCGGTCGCGACGTCGACCGGGTCGTCGACGCACGTCTTGTCGCCGGGGGCGCGCGACGGGGCGTCGGGACCGTCGTTGTCGAGGTGGGTGCGACCCGGTCCCTTGAGGTCGTCGGCGTGCTTGGCGATCGATGCCGTCTTCTTCAGGGCGCCGAGGCCCTTGGAGCCGACGAGCTCGGGGAGCATCTTGCCGATGCCCTCGCTGGGGTCCTTCATGAACTCGTCGAGCATCTGCTTGCCCGCGCCCATGGGGTCGTTGACCGCCACGGCCAGGCCGGCGACCGTCGAGTTGAGGCTGGTCAGGTACTCGGCGGGGTGGGTCAGGTTGTACGGGTCCATCGGGTTGACCGAGCGGACGAAGTTGACGAGGCCCGCGGTGCCCTTGATCACGCCGCCCGCGAGGTGGGTCTGCGCGAGGTCCAGGTAGTCCATGCCGTCTTTGAGCTGCTCGGCGTACGAGGGCTTGGGCGGGGCGGCGTCGCGGGCCGCCCGGACCGCCGTACGGGTCGTCTCGGCGACCTCGTTGCGCTGGGTGCGCGCGGTGTCGAGCTTGTCCTGGGCGGCCTTGATCAGCGGGTCGCCGGGGTCGGTGAAGTCATCGGCGGGCCGCGGCGGCAGCGTGTCCTTCTTCGCCTCGACCGCGGCCTTGTAGTCGGTGATCGACTTGTTGTAGGCGGTGCGCGCGTCCTGCGAGACCTTCTTGGCGTGGTTGTAGTCCGCCAGGGCCTCCTTGGCCTGGCCCTGAGCCCACTCGACGGTCTCTGCGAAGCGGCCCATCGCGTCGGCGGCCTTGCCGAAGGCCTCCGCCGCCTTGAACCAGCGCGGCGGCTCCTTGGCTATCGACTCCCGGAACGCGTCCGCCGACGCGCCCTTCAGACCGTCGCCCTCCAGACCCTTCAGGCCGTTGCCGACCATGGTGAAGGAGGACTTGAAGTCGTTCAGGTGCGAGACCTGCTCGCGGATCTTCGACACGCTGCCGTAGACCAGCTTGTTCGGATCCTCCGTCTGCCCGAGCTCCAGCTCCGATACGTCGGCGCCGAGCTGATTGGCGGCCGAGCGGCTCTTGTCCCGGACCCAGTCGCCCGCCTCGTCGAGACCGACCTCCTCGGCGACGTCGGCGACCTTGTCGCCGGTCCACTCGATCGCGTCGCCGACGTCCTTGGCCCGGTCCTCGACCCAGTCCTCCGCCGAGTCCGGTACGAAGTCCCGCCAGCCCATCAGTTACCGCCCCCGCCCGCCTGGTCCAGCAGGTCCTTGATCGAGCCGATCTTCCCGCCGGAGGTCAGCTTGTCGCCCGTGTCCGACCAGGTCTGCTTCATGTCCTGCCGGCCCTTCTCGAAGGACTCCGCGCTGTAGTCCGGCTTGTAGACGTCCGCCCGCCAGATGTCGTCCCAGCTCTTCTGCTCGATCTCGTCCTCGCTCGCGTGCGGATTGCCGTACGCGGCGTTCGCGACGACCTTGAACGCGCCGTGCATGTACTGCTCTTCCTCCCACACCGTGCCCGCCGCGATCCCGAGGTTCCCGGCCAGGGTGCTGGCGTTCTGCACGAGACTGCGCACGCCCCACTCCCAGCGCTCGCAGAAGTCCTCGAAGTCGGTGGCCAGACCCATGTGCCCGGCCTCCATCCCCGTCATCGACAGATCGCTGAAACCGGCCCCCTGGGAGGCGCCGGCCGCATCCCCCGACTCGCGCAACTCGGCGATGGCCTTGCGCAGACCGTCCTGGATGTTCTTGACCGCGGCCGGGGAGACCTCCAGGTCCCCGTCGCCGGCCATCAGACGGCGTCCGCACGGTCGGCGCCGGCATCCACGGCGTACGCGTCCGCAACGATGCCCACGACCGGCGGGAACAGCATCGAAGCGTCCTCGTCCGCCACATCGACCGCCACACCGGTCGGACCGTCGACCGTGGGGATCACCGCGTCGACGAGACGGGCACCGAGGATCGACAGGTACTCCCACTCACGGGCCCCGGTCCCGGCCCCGGCCCCGCGCGACTGCGCGAAACGGGCCAGCGCCCCCTCGTCCGTGAAGGCGTAGATCCAGCGGACCCCGCCCTGCCACCCCGTCATCAACCCGCCGTCATCGCCCTCCGACAGCGGCACGAGCAGCGGAGTACGGCGGAATTCGCCCAGCAAACGACCTGAATGCCCGGACCCGCCCCGCATGGCGGCTATCTCCTCAGGCAGTCCCATCACACGCCCCGTTCCCGGGAGCAGTCGACAGCCCCCGTTCGCACACGTTACGCAAATGAGCGGCGGCCGAGCAGCATTGCCCCTCGCGCCGCAAGGCCCTGTGCCGGGCCTCGCGGCGCTCGGCCGGCCGGATCGCGGGCGCAACTGAACCGAGTATTCCGATGGTTGGGGCGGGCGGCGCCGAACACCGGCACACCGGCGGCCACGGCAAGGGCCGAGCGGCCCGGACATGACGCGGGCCCAGGTCGTCGACCTGGGCCTGCGTTCGAGCCTCCTGCCTCGCTCGGTCAGAACGCCCGTGACGTCCTCGCCGGAGAACCGCCCTACGCGGCAGACGCGGGGCCGGTGTCGGGGAGCCCGAGCCGGAACCTGCCGAACTGCGCGCCGTCCCGGCCGGCGAAGAACCGCTGCAGCAGGTCCTCCTCCGCGAGCGCCCCGTCCAGCCGCTCCCGCACCTTCCGCAGCACCTCCTGCGGGCCATCCGGATTCCCGAAGCGCAACAACTCGGCACACATCGCCTCGTCCTCACGGAGCTGGTCCAGCAGCCAACGCGCCAGGTCCAGACCGGTGGTGCAGGGGATCGAGCCGGTGATGTGCAGGGAGGGGCCCTCCTCGGTCACCGGGTCGTGCCAGAAGCCCCGCGGGAGGAAGAGCACGTCGCCGGGTGAGAGCACCAGGTCGTCGATGACCTCGGCGGGCGGCGTGCCCATGGCCGAGTCCGCCGGGTGCATGGAGAACTCGTTGCGCCCGAAGATGCGCCACCGCTTCCTGCCCTGGAGCTGGATGACGAACACGTCGTGGTCGTCCCAGTGGGTGTTGAAGCTGCCGGTGGGCGCCCAGGAGGCGTAGAGGTTGAACTCGAAGTCGCTGAGCAGCCTGCGCTCGAACGCCTCGGACAGCTGCGAGACCCCGGGGTGGATTTCGTCGAGGTATCGCATCGAGAGCGTGTGGCCCTCGCGGAGCGCCGCGCGCAGCTTCACCGGGTCGATGCGGACGCGCCGGCGGCCGCGCCGGACGGTACGCGCCTCCATGTAGGCGGCCTCGGCCAGCTGCTTGCCGTCCCGCGACAAGCGCATCTGGGGGGACCTGAGCGGATGCGTCTCCAGGATCTCGTTCAGGTCGTCCCAGCCGAAGACGTCCCTGATCTTTTCCGCGGCCGCGGGGAACACGCGGTGTTCGCGGTGGTAGACCTGCGGCAGGAAGTCGTCGGCCATCACTGTGGAGATGACGTCTTCCATCGCGCCCGAGAGGTCTCTCGTGTATTCCATGATTCCTCCGTGATTCACCATCGGTGACCGGCCCGCCGGTTGCGGTACGCGCCGCCGCGGGAAAAGGACGCGACACCGTGCGTCCCCGTTCAAACAACCCGGACGGATCGCAGGAGAGTGAGCCTCTCTCGGCCGCTTCAGCCGTACAAGAGGTGAAGGCGCTCATGAAGTGACATTGCAGGAGGCTGAACTGCGACTGCAGCTTCTCCAGTCGCCCGGCACCGAGTTCTGATGGGGGATGTCCAGTTTGGCGGCATCCGTTCCCTTCAGGATCCTGCAACGCCACATGATGTCCCATTGCCCTCGTTGTCGTGCCGTCGTTCCTGCGGCAATTCTTGTGTCAGCAAGCAGGCAGGTGCCTCGGAGCCGCCGGGAAAAACCTCCCGGCAAATTCCGGCCCGCTCCTGCCGATTCATAAGGACAGGGGAGTTCGCTCCCCTCGCGAAAGGAATGGTCATGGACTCTCAGGACACGAAGAACATCGAGCTCGTCGAGGAGAAGTCGGTGCTCGAGGACATCGAGATGCTGGCTTGGCCGCGCAACCTGGCCGTTGTTCCGGCGGACGTCCTCGACCTGGTCTGATCCAGGGGCGAGGGGCGGGCCGGCGAGCCGATCAGGCCGCCGGCCCGCCCCGCTCCCGAAGCGTGACATCGCGACGGCATCGCACAAGGACATCTCCCATGAAGATCACCATTAGAACTCCGCACCTCACAGTGGTGGATGACTTCCTCGGCGAGGCCGAATTCGCATCGCTGGCGACTTCACTGCAGTTCCTGTCCTATCGCCCGATGCATTCCAAGGAATGGGTCAAGGCGTACGGGCTCTCATCGGCTCCGGTCCTGCAGAGCGAGCTGGCCACCCGCGGACGGGTGGACTCCACTCCTCCGGGGATGAGTCGGGTGGGAGAGCTCGTCGAACGTATCGCCCGGCCCGACGGAGCGCTGCAGGACAGCTACCCGCAGGGAATCACCGGCCAGGGGTCCACCGTCACCGGCCGCACCGTGCTGTCGGGGGTAGGAGCGGCTCTGAACTGGCACAACGACGCAGAGAGCCTGCTGGGTGCCTATGTCTTCTACGGGCATCCGCGATGGGGTTCCTCGTGGGGCGGCGAGCTGCTGGTCCTCGCCGAGGACGAAGCGGGCGGCCGGGACGGGACCGGGGACCGCGATGGCCGGCCCCCGGAGGTCAACGGCGATCTGGGGCCCGACTTCATGCTCGACGTGCGTGCCGAGCAGTACAGGAACGACATCGGGCACGGCATCTTCGTCTCTGCCCGCCCCAACCGCCTGGTCCTGCTCACCTCCCGGGTCCACCACCGGGTCGCACCGGTGACGCCCAGCGCGGGAGACCAGCCCAGGACGGCTGTCGTCGGCTTCTTCGTATCGGACGCGGGCCTCTCCTGAGGAGCTCCGCCACTTCGTCCCCACTCCCAGCTCGGATTCGTGATTCAGTGACACCGCAAGCGATGATTCAGGACGCGCTCGACCAGGCGATCGTGGAGGCAGGTACCAGCGGAAACATCGTGGTGCTCCTCGTCGACAAGGGACGCGAAACCCTGGTCGAATGGGGACCGGGACATGCCGGTGTCGCACCGGCGGAGCAGTATTACCAGCTGGGCTCGATCTCGAAGTTCATCACCGCGGCAGCGTGTCTCGTCCTGGACGGGCAGGGATATCTGAGTCTGGACGAGCCGATGCGGTTCGTCGACCACCTGATTCCCCGATATCTGGGGCACCGGGTTGCCCTCACGCCCCGCCAGGTCCTCCATCACATTACGGGCCTCAACGTACGCAGTGTTCCCGGATACGCGCGCGATGAGACGGTTCCGACCCTGGCCGAGATCATCGCCGGTAAGGGCCGGTCGCCGGCGCTCGCCTTCACCGGGATTCCGACGGGCCGTGTCGCCTACTGCAGCGGCGCCTTCGCGCTCCTCCAGGCCCAGCTCGGGCAGGGAGGCGACCTCGCCGGACTCCTCCCGGATGCGATCCGCGAGATTTCCCCCGGTGCGGCCCTGCTGGCCGATTCGCTCGAAGGACCGGTGAACCCGTCTCTGGCAAAGGGTTTCATCCATCCGGCGATACCCGTGCCGCAGGGCTCGCTCCACTACCCCGAGACATGCGCGGGCGGTCTCTGGGCACGTCCGCGGGACCTCATGACGGTACTCGTCGACATCGCGGACCACCTGCGCGGTGAGAGCGGCAGCGGAACGGTGGGCAGCCGGATCCGCGGGCACCTGCTTTCCCGCCACCTCCATCCGAAGATGGCGATGTCCGCCCTGGTCGACGAGGACGGGGAAGGACGGACGTACTACCACCACCAAGGGGCCAGCGCCGGATTCACCACCGAGTTCGCGAGCTACCCCCAGGAGGACGTGCACATCGTCGCCATGGCAACGGCCGCGGTCACTCCGCCGGAGCTGCGCACGGTCGTCAAGCAGGCGCTCGCCGCCACGTCGGTGGGCACCCCGGCAGCACCCGCGGGGGGTGTGCTGCCGTCGGAGAGCGCGACGCCGGTGGACAGCCGGACCGAGGACACCGGGAGCTATGCCGGCGACTCCCTCGGAGCCGAGGTCGTGGCGGACGTCGCCACGGTGCGCACGCAGAGCGGGTTCGAGCTGGAGCTGCGCAGGACGGCCGCCCATGTCTATGCGGTACCCGGAGAGCCGTACCCCAGATGTGTGATCGACGGAGACCGGATGCGGTTCAGCGACGGCTCCCGCCTGTACAGGCTCAGCCGCTCCTCGACCTCCGGATCCTGAGAAAGGTCGGTGACTTCGGTGCCGGAACTCCTTGTCCTGACCAGAATCCAGGGCGGCTGGGACCTCTTCCAGACCAGCTACGTCGAGGCTGCCCGGACGTTGAGGAGAAACCCCGGACGGCTCGCGGACCTCTGGGCCGAACGCCGTCGTGCGGTGGCGCTGCACCCGCTCTCCGATGACCTGCGGGAGCTCTACGGCGCCCAGATCGACCGGAGCCGTGCCGCCATGGCAAGGCTGGCTCCCCCTCTGCTGCAGAGGTACGCCGATCAGGCCGTGCCGCTGATCGAGCATTCCTGGCTGCGGAGCATTCCCCTGCGGAGCAGCGCGGTCGAGGCGGCCCGGGTCGTGCTGAAGGAGCTCTCGCTCCCTGACGGGGAAGCACTGGCCACGGTCAGCAGCCCACCGGGCGGCGGTCCGGCCGGCCGGACCGCCAAGACGGCCACCGGCTTTCGCATCCTGGCCACCGACGACGGCACCACGTCGTCCCTCGCGGTGCTCCTCCACGAGCTGGGGCACTTCCTCTACGAGGCCGATCCCGGGCCGGGGCCGACCGAGGGCATCGTGCACTACGTCGAATCCGAAGCCGCAGCGCTGGCTCTCGGGCGGGTGGGGTTCGACAGGTACCTCGCCGCGCTCCCGGACGCCGGCGAGAGGCGGCGGCTCTGGGCCTCGTACTGCCGCACCGAAGCCTGGCTGAACCACTTCTACTTCTTGACGGAGGCCGCCGAGCTGGGCCTCTGCGAGCCGCCTCCGGGCAGGTTGGACATGCTCTACCTCCGGGACACGTACAGCAGCACGGTCGGATACCAGTTCGTGTACGCCGCGGCATCGAGCCTCATGGCCGATCGGCCGGAGCAGCTCGTCACCCGGCTCGCCCCGGCGGGCGGACCGGGCAGGGCCCGTGGACACTTCGCCCCGCCCTGGCATCCGGAACCGGCCTGGCACACCGCCGCCACCACCGCAGCAGGAGAGGAGATGACCTCCAGATGGTGATCGATCACGTAGGACAGGACCCCCAGGACGAGGTCGCGGCGCGCTTCGCCGGCAAGATCGACCGGAGCAAGGTCGTCCAGCAGACCGCCGAAGGCGTCTGGCTGGTCCTCGGCCATCCGGAAGCGGTACAGCTCCTGAGGGACCGCACGGTGAGCAGCATGACCAGGAAGCCCGGGCCCGGCATCTGGGAGCAGGTCTCCTCGCGCTTCTTCATGTTCAAGGACGCCCAGCAGCACATGCGGCTGCGGCGCATGGTCGGCGACTGCTTCACACCCGCCCGCCTCGCGGAGCTGAAGGCCGGCATCCGCCAGGCGACCCGTGACCGCCTGGACCGGCTCGACGAGGTCGCCTCGGCCGGGGGGCGGCAGAGCGACATCATGGAGACGGTGGCCTACCCGGTCGCGTCGGATGCCATCTGCCGTCTGCTGGGCGTGTCCCCGGTCGAGGGCGCCTTCCTCGGTGAGTGGGCCGTCTCCCTGTCCCGGCACACCAGTGACGAGCAGTTCAACCGCAGTGCCGATGAGATCCTGGCCTTCTTCCAGGAACAGCTGTCCGCCCACCGCGAGGCCCCCGGTGGATCGGGGCTGTTGCCGATCATGGCCGAGCGGGCCGCTGCCGCGGGCATCGACGACGACGAACTCCTCGCCACCTGCATCCTGCTGCTGGTCGCGGGCTTCGAGACGAGCGCGAACTTCTTCGGGAACATGCTCCTCTCGCTGCTGTGGCGTCGCGATCGGTTCGAGCGGCTGGTGGCCGACGAGGCACTGGTCGCGCCGGCGATCGAGGAACTCCTGCGGCTGCACAGCCCGGCGCACGTGGTGATGCGCAGGACGACCGGGGACACCGTCGTCGGAGACACGGTCATACCGGCCGAGGCCCAGGTCGCCGTACTCCTGGGGCTGTGCAACCGAGATCCGCGGGTGTTCGACGATCCGGACGCGTACCGCCTCGACCGCGCCTCCAACCCCCACCTCAGCTTCTCCCAGGGCCCGCACTACTGCGTGGGCGCGTCACTGGCCAGGGTCGAGCTGGAAGCGATGCTGCGCGCGGTCCTCGACCGCCTCCCCCTGCTGTCCCTCCGCACGGAGCAACCGCTGCGCTGGTCCGGCCGCTTCCTGGGCAGGGGCCTCGACCGACTGGAGGTCCTCGCGTCATGAGCGCACCGAACGAAGTCACCCCCGTCCTTTCGTGGGGACCCCTGCGGCTGGGGCTGGGCGGCAACCGCCTGGCCGGACCCGACTCCTTCGGCCCGCCGCGGGACGGGAACGAGAGCCGCAAGGTCGTCCACCTCGCCTGTGACAGCGGGGTGGCCGTGATCGACACCGCCGACTGCTACGGCCCCTACTGGTCCGAGCGCATCATCGGAGAGGCGCTGAGCCGGCGCGACTCCCGGCCGCTCGTGGCCACCAAGGTGGGTGTGGTGCGTGACGCGTCCGCCGGCTGGGCCGTCGACGCACGGCCGGAGGGCCTGGCCCGGGCCGCCGAAGGCAGCCTGCGCAGGCTCAAGCTCGAAGCGGTCGATGTGCTGCAGCTGCACCACCCCTCCACCAGGATTCCCCTGGAGGCTCAGGTCGGTGCCCTGCAGGACATACGGCGCCGCGGCCTGGCCCGTCACATCGGACTGTGCAACGTGACGCTGGAGCAGCTTCAGCGTGCCGAGCGCGAAGGGCCGATCGCCAGCGTGCAGAACCATCTGCACGCCCTGCGCATCACCCCGGACGATCTGCGCCTGGTCGCGTACTGCAAGGACCGGGGCATCACCGTCATGGCCTACCAGCCCTTCGCCGAGGGGGCCCTGCTGGCCGAGCCGAGGATCGTGCGAGCCGCCGAACACAAGGGCGTTCCCGCTGCCCAGGTGGCCCTCGGCGTGCTGCTCGACCTCGGTGACCACGTGGTGCCGATCCCCGGATCGGGCTCGACCCGCCACGTGCGGGCCAATGTCGACGCCGTCTCGGACCACCTGGGCCTGGCCGGTCGCGTCTCCCGACCGGCATCGACCGATGGGGAGAACCTGTGATGCGACTGCCCGAACGCCCGGGGCCGCGGCCTGCCACCAGTGCCACCGTTCCGCACCAGCAGCTCACCCACAACTCCGCGTACCACGTGCAGCGACGGCTCCTGCACCGCTGCGAGGAGCTCGCCGGCGTCGAGGTGTCCGCCACCAGGGTGTCCGTCCCGGGCGCCGTCGGCCTCCACCTCACGCAGGCGGGGGAGCACGGCCGCCCGCTCGAGTTCGCGCACGCCCACCCTTCGTACGACGGCTCCTGGCACGTCAGCCTGCCGGCGGCCGAGGCCGCCTCGGTCGTCGAGGCGGGATGGGGCGAGTACCACCCGCTCGCCGGTGACCGGCTCCCCCGGGGCACCGTCCTGCTGTTCGCACCGAGGGACGCCGAAGAATCCGACGTCTGCTTCGACGTCCTGAAGAGCGCGCATGCCTTCGCTTCCCGCACTATGAGGGGATCCCGTGACTGACGACACCTTCGGTTCCGTGTGCGTGCTGGGCGCCGGCCGTTTCGGAACCGCTCTCGCCCTGCGACTGATGGACCGCGGGGTCGGCACCCGGGTCGCGGCACGCCGCACCGATGCCGGGACGCCCGGCCGCCCGGGCCCGCTGCTGGACCGGGGTGTCTTGCGGCCGACGCTCGAAGCGCTCGACGGAGCGGACATCGTGGTACTCGCGCTTCCGTTCGCCGCCGCGCTCAACCTGGCGGACAGGTTCCCCGGGTTCGCCGAGGGCCGGATCGTCGTGGATGCCACGAACCCGCTGACCGAGGAGGGCGACGGCATCGTCCTGCCTCCCGACACCTGTGGAGCGGTCGAGATCGCCCGGCGCATTCCGTACGCGCGTCTGGTCAAGGCCTTCAGCACCTGCACCACGGAAGACCTCACCTCGGACGGCACGGGGGCGCTCAATCTGGTCGCGGGGGACGACGAGCAGGCGAAGCAGACCGTGCTGCGGCTGTCCCGTCACCTCGGCCTCGCGGCGCTCGACGCCGGCGTACTGGCCCACTGCGGTGTCCTGGAAGGGATGGCGCTCCTGCGCGAGGAGATCCGTCGGCGCAACCCGGCCGCCGCTGCTGCCCGCCGCCTGACGGGAGCTCTGCTCCCGCCCGGTACCGGGGCGGAATCCCCATGCTGAACTGGGGATTCATCGGGGCCGGCCAGGTGGCCAGGGTGGCCATGGCACCGGCTGTGCACCGGTCCCGGCTGGGTACCCTGCGGATCGCGGCCGGCAGGGAACTGCGGCGGGCCGAGCTCCTCGCCCCGCAGAAGGCGACCACCGACTACGAGGACGTGCTGGCGGACGACGCCGTGGACGTCGTGTACATCAGCCTGAGCAACGAGAGCCACGTGGCCTGGTGCGTCAAGGCGCTCCGGGCGGGGAAGCACGTGCTGTGCGAAAAGCCGCTCGCCCTGTCGACCGCGCAGGTGGACCGGATCGCGGAAGCCGCCGACCGCGCCGGGCGCACCGTCTCGGAGGCCATGTGGTACCGGTGGCACCCGCGGATGCGTTCGGCGGAACGGATCGCCGCGTCCTTGGGCCCCGGAGCGCACACCGATGCGACGTTCGCCGTGCACCGGGCGGACCACGGCAACTACCGGTGGGACCCGGCGCGGGGCGGCGGCGCGCTCCACGACCTGGGTGGCTACGTCCTGAGCGCGGTACTGGCCGTGAACGGCTGGCAGGCGCCCCGGATCGTATCGAGTGCCATGACCACCGGCCCGACCGGAATCGACACGAGCACCACCGCATCACTGGCATGGGACAACGGCGCAACGGCCGCGGTCCACGTGTCGTTCACGGCAGAACGACCGCGTGAGGTCCTCGAGCTGCGCGGAGCCGGAGAGCAGCTCTCGCTGCCCGACTGGCCGTTCTCCGCGGTGGCCCAGGACACCGTGCACCTGGTCCACCGCGACACGTCCGGCCGGGAGACGGTGACGGCGTACTCCGACGTCAACGCCTACCGCCTGATGGTGGACGAGTTCAATCGCGTGGCGGGCGGCGAGAGCGGCGGGCGCGACTGGACGATGCCGCTCGCCGAATCCCGTGCCGTAGCCGCGCTGTCCGAAGCCGTGGCTCGTGAAGCCTCATCCAAGGAGAACTGACGATGGACCCCACACCCGGCAAACGGCCCTTCCACAAGCTGTGGGCGGCCACCGCCACGTCGAACCTCTCGGACGGGGTGAGCCTGGCCGCGGCGCCCCTGCTCGCGGCCACCGTGACCCACGACCCGGCGCTGATCGCCGGCATCACCGTGGCGCAGCGGGCCCCGTGGCTGGTCCTGGCCTTCATATCCGGAGCCCTCGCGGACCGGCTGGACCGAAAGCGCGTCGCACAGGCGGCGAACTGGATCCGCGTGGCCGGATTCGCGGCTCTCGCGGTGGCGGTCCTCGGCGATGCCGTCTCCATGCCGCTGCTCTACGCGGTCTTCTTCGCCATCGGGACGGCCGAGACGCTCTACGACAGTTCGTCGTCCGCGTGGCTCCCGACCCTGGTGGCCCCGGACGACCTGGGCCGGGCCAACGGACGGCTGCAGACCACGTTCGTCGTCTGCAACGAGTTCGTCGGACCGCCGATGGGCGGATTCCTCTTCGCCTCCGCGGCCGCGGCCCCGTTCGTGCTCGGTGCCGGCGGCTATCTGGCCGCCGTCGGCCTGCTGGCGCTGATCCCCTCGGCCGTCCGGCAGCGGCAGGAGCCGTCCGCGGAGCCCCTGACGGTGAAGGGCATCGCCGCGGACATCGCCGTCGGCGCGCGGTGGTACTGGTCGTCGCCGACGCTGCGGTCGCTGAGTGTCATCGCAGCGATGGGCAACGCCGTCAGCGCTGCCACGTACGGCATCCTCGTACTTCTCGCCACGGACGTGCTGGGTGTCACCTCGAGCTGGTACGGCGTACTGCTCGCGGCCGGTGCCATCGGCGCGGTCATCGGCGGCCTCGTGGCCGGCAAGGTCGGCGAGTGGATGCCGCTGGGCACGCTGATCCTGCTGACGAACCTGCTGTCGGCCGGATCCACCATCGGCATGGGACTGGCGATCAGCCCGGCGGCCACCGTCTTCTTCATGGCGCTGGACGGCTTCGTCGTCCTGATCCAGACCATCCAGGTCGTCACGCTCCGACAGCAGATCGTGCCGAACGAACTGATGGGCCGCGTCACCGCGGCCTACCGGTCCGTCGCCGTGGGCGCTTTCACCGTCGGAGGAATAGTGGGCGGCCTGGTGGCGAAGTTCTTCGGAATCCAGGCCGCCTTCTACGCCGGTGGTACCGCCATGGCGCTCACTGCCGTCGCGGTCCTGCCCGTGCTGAACAACAAGCGCCTCGCCCAGGTGAAAAAAGAGGCAGCAGATCCGGAAGAGGCTTCCGCCTCTCATTCGATGAAGGAGGATGAAAATGAAGGAATTCACTCTCGATGACCTGGTGCGCATCCTGCGGGAATGCGCCGACCAGGACGTCTGGACCGAAATCGAGCTGGGCGGGGACATAGCGGACCAGGACTTCGAGAGCCTCGGGTACGACTCCCTGTCGCTGTTCAACACGCTGACACACATCGAGCATGAATTCGGAGTCGAGCTTTCGTTCGACATCGTCTATACGGCCGCGACCCCAGGGACCCTGGTGAAGGTGGTCAACGAAGCTCTTCCGAACAACGCCTAAAAGAGAAAGGGGGGTCGGGGAAATGTGCGGAATCGCCGGGTGGGTGGACTTTGGACGCGACGTGTCGGCACGGCACGAAGAGATCCGGAACATGACCGACACGCTGGCTTGCCGCGGCCCGGATGCGGAGGGGATGTGGACGGCTCCCCACGTGGCTCTGGGCCACCGCAGGCTCGCCATCATCGACCTCGACGGCGGTCGGCAGCCGATGACGGAGCACTCCGTCCGTGAGCGCGTGACGCTCACGTTCTGCGGAGAGGTCTACAACTTCTCCGAGCTCCGTACCGAGCTGATCGGCCACGGCCACACGTTCCGCACGCGCAGCGACACCGAAGTGGTGCTCCGCTCCTATCTCCAGTGGGGCCCTTCGTTCGCCGAACGCCTCAACGGGATGTTCGCGCTGGCGATCTGGGACGGCCGGAACGAGGAACTGACCCTCGTACGCGACCGTATGGGCGTCAAGCCCCTGTATTACTTCCCCACCCCGGACGGTGTGCTCTTCGGGTCCGAACCCAAAGCCGTACTGGCCCACCCGACGGTGTCCGCCCGCGTGGACTCCGATGGATTGCGCGAAGTCCTCGACATGGTGAAGACGCCGGAAGCGGCCGTCTATTCGGGCATGTACGAGGTCCGGCCCGGGCACCTCGTGCGGGTGAGCCGGAAGGGGCTGACCAAGCACCGCTACTGGGCGCTGGAGGCACGCGAGCACACCGACGACCTCGGTACGACGATCCGGACGGTCCGGGAGCTCCTGGAGGACACGGTCCAGCGCCAGATGGTGTCGGACGTCCCCCTGTCCTCCCTGCTCTCCGGGGGCCTGGACTCGTCCGCCATCACGGCCCTGGCAGCCCGCACACCGGGATCGGGCCGGCTGAGGTCCTTCTCCGTCGACTTCGCCGAAGCCGCCGCCGGGTTCCGGCCCGATGCGGTACGCGGCTCGGCCGATGCCCCCTACGCGCGCGAGCTGGCCCGGTACGTGGACACCGACCACACCGAAATCCTGCTGGACAGCGGCGAGCTGCTCAGCCCCGCCGTGCGCGCGGCCGTCCTGCGGGCCACGGACCTGCCGCCGGCCTACTGGGGTGACATGTGGCCGTCGCTCTACCTGTTGTTCAAGGCCGTGAAGCAGCACACCACCGTGGCCCTGTCGGGGGAGTCGGCGGACGAACTCTTCGGCGGATACCGGTGGTTCCACAATCCCGGGGCCGTAAGGGCCGACACCTTCCCGTGGCTGACCTCAGGCTCGGCCCGCTATTTCGGCGGACTTCAACTGCTCGACCGCGGGCTGGTGGAGAAACTCGACATTCCCGGGTACCGCCGGGCCCGCTATGACGAGGCCCTGCGCGAAGTACCCGTACTGCCGGGCGAGGAGGCGGGCGAACGCCGGATGAGGGAGATGAGCCATCTCAACCTCACCCGCTTCGTGCAGACGCTGCTGGACCGCAAGGACCGAATGAGCATGGCGGTCGGGCTGGAGGTCCGGGTCCCCTTCTGCGACCACCGGCTGGTCGACTACGTGTTCAACACCCCGTGGGCGATGAAGGCGTTCGACGGCCGTGAGAAGAGCCTGCTGCGCGCCGCCACGGCCGATCTGCTGCCCGCGTCCATCCTGGAACGCGTCAAGACTCCTTACCCGACCACTCAGGATCCGGCGTACGAGAGCGGTCTGCGCACCGAGCTGGCCGAGATCCTCCGCGACGGCAACGCCCCGGTGCGGTCCCTGCTCGACGTGGAGAAGGCGCGGGCGGTCCTGGACCGGCCGCAGGGTGCGACCAGCCGGTCCTACGACCGGGGCAGCATTGAAATGGCGATCTGGCTGAACAGGTGGCTCGGCTCCTACGACGTCACTCTGGATCTGTGACGCCGGAGTCGCCGAGGAGGCCCGAGGTGGCGAGCAGATAGCCGAGCTGCGCCCGGTTGGTGGATCCGAGCTGCTCGGCGATCTTCGCGATGTGCGCACGGCAGGTCCGGACGCTCATGCCCACGCGCCGGGCGATGGCCTCATCGACGTAACCGGAGATCAGGAGCTGGCAGATGGTCCGGCGGATGCCCGGGATCACGCTGGGCTCCTCCCGGCTCCGGCTGCTGGAGGTGAGGGGGGTCCCGCGCTGCCAGGCGCGCTCGTAGACGTCCACGAGAAAGGTGATGAGGGCCTGGTTGCGGACTTCGAGAGCGCTCTGCCGGTCGCTGCGGGCCGGGATGAACGCCACTTCACGATCGAAGATGATCATCCGCTCGAAGAGCTCGTCCAGGGTCCGGACCTGCGCCGATGCACCGGCGTCGGTGATCTGCTGGATGTAGTCCATGGTCGCCGGGTTGTAGCGCACGGTGTGCTGGTATAGCGTCCGCAGCCGGACACCGCGGCCGAGCAGGGCCCGGCTCCGCTCCAGGGCCTCGGACAGGACCGCCGAGGAGCGGCCGCCGCCGGGCTGGGCCGTCAGCAGCTCGGCTTTGCACCTCTGGGTGGCATCGTCGATGGCGGCGTTGATGGCCGGCAGGCCCTCGAGCATCACCAGGTCCGCGGTGGGGCGCTGCTCGGCGTTGTAGAGGGCCTCGATCGGATCCAGGGCCCGCTGCAGTCCCTGGGCGACCGCCTGGCGCTGGTGGATCTCCTCCTCGATGGGGCGCACGAGCATGGCGAGGGCGTAGGACGGGCGGATGGGCGTCAGTGACTGCTCGGCGCCGAGGGCGGGCTGGAGGAGCTGCAGCCGCAGGAGGCAGGCGGGCGCGGAAGGCTGATCGGCGTGCCCGGTGCGGACCGCGTCCATGTAGTACTCGACGCCCCGCTGGCAGAGCACGCCGTTGATATCGCACTCATTGCCTGATTCGCACGCTTCGTTCATGTTCAGCCTCCTGCAATGTCACTTCATGAGCACCTTCAACTCTTGTACGGCTGAAGCTGTCGGGAGAAGCTCTCATCCATCGCGGGTAAGGCACTCGCGAATGAGGGGGAAATGATGAAGCTTCTTCGCAAGGCTACCGGGCTGACAATCGCGCTCATTGCGCTCGTCACGGTCCTCACAACTACCGGCCCTGCCGATACCGGTTCGGCGGGAGCCGAAACTCACGCGTCCGCCAGTGCCCCCGGCCCCGCCAAGGCTCCGGATCCCGGGTGGGATTAATCACTCCGCTGGGGGAGTTGGGCCGGGCGTGGCACCAATGAACCGGAAAAGCATGCGACACCTGCCGCCACCATACGAACCGCCGCAAAGCTCCGGTGACCTCACGCGGCGCCTGGAATCGCTCCTCGCGGCGGATGTGCCGACCGTCTGCCCCGTGTACGTGGGGCTGGCACTTCCCGTGCCCTGTTCGCCGAAGCACGCCATCGCGACCCATGCCATTGCCGAGCATTTGGCACGGCGCGATGTCGAGGCGCTTCCCGCCTTCAGCAAGATACCGCCCCGCCGGCTGCGCGTCCTTACCGCGGCCAGTTGGGGCCGCGCGGACGCGGTGGGGACGGAGGTCGACCATCTTCCGCCGGATCTGGCGACCGGACTGTGGTGGCGCATCAGCGAACTCTGCAGGAATTCCGAGGAATTGACACCGCTCGAACGGGACACGGCCGGCACTTTGATGCTGCGGCTGGGCTATCCCGAGCAGGCGGCACGGCTCCTCGGAATCACCGACGTACGGGCGGGCATGCCGGCCCTCCCCCGGGACGTCCGGCCGGAGCACGCACTCGCCCGGGTGACGGTCTCCCTGCAGCTGCATCCCAGGCCCGCTCTCGTGGTGACGCAGGCCCTTCGAGCGGTGGCCGATCCCCGCCTGTCAGTACTGACCCGCCTGACACTGGCGGGCTTCGCGATACCGCTCGAAGCCGGCCGCGAGGCCGGATCCGGGGCCCTGTACGAGACCGTACGCCTGGCCGAACAAGCGCTGACGCGACTGATCGACGTGGATCCGGCGCACCGGTGGGTCGAGCGCCAGGTTCTCCAGTCGCTCGCCGACGCAGCCGTCCTGAGAGGGGAACCCGAAGCGGCGTCCGCATATCTGGACCGGGCCGCGATGGGCGCGATGGGCATGCGACCGCACGGCGGCCTGCAGCGACTGGCATGGGACGAAGAGCTGCTCGCTCTCCTCGCGTCCCAAGGGCGTGCGTGCCGGAGCAAGGACGACGTCGAGGGCGCTGTGGCCGCCACGTCCCGCATGCCGGGCATCGCTCCGTACGACGCACACGCCTGGGCCGCCCACGGCTACGCGCTCCTGGCCGCGGGCCGGCTGGAGGAGTCGCTCCACGCGTACGAGGAGATGTTGCCCCTGGGCGGACATCCGGTGGCCGCGGCCGCGTTCCACCTCGGCTGGATCCACGAGAGCCGCGGAGACCGCAGACGCGCCCAGGACGCCTATGCGTACTCGCACTCGATCGACCCCACGGTTCCCGCCGTCAAGGAGAGGCTGTCCTCCTTCTGCTGACGGCGCCCCGGGTCGGCTCCGGCCGGGACCACGACAACCCGCTGAACAACCAACCAAGAGAGACGTCTGATGTTCGAGGCTCACCACCACGCACGCATGCTCGCCGACGCCACGCGGCTGACCGCGTTCCACGACGCCATGGCGGAGGTGATCGCTGACGGGGACCGGGTCCTCGATGCCGGAACGGGTACGGGCATCCTCGCGGCCATGGCCTCGCAGCTGACCGCGGGGACGGTCGTCGCGGTCGAGTACCTCGAGGACACCGCTTCCTTCGCGGAGCAGGCGCTGCGGGCCTCGGACCTCGACCGCGTCGAAGTCGTCCAGGGCAATGCGGTCCAGGTCGACATCGGCACGCCCCCCGATGTCGTCGTCTCGGAAACGATCGGATCCCTCGGACCCGAGGAGAACATCGTGGGCCTGACCCACGCCCTGCGGCAGCGCTACCCCGGTATACGGGCCTTCATCCCGTCACGGCTGCGCGTTCTGGCGGAGCCGGTCGTCTCGCCGGAGGCAGACGCTCTGCGCGCGAGCGTCATGGGAGCGTTCACCCGGGAACAGCCGGGCGGGATGTCGTTCGCCTCCGTGCTGCCGCAGGCGGAGCACGCCCTCGGCAGCCAGATCATCACCGCGAAGCTGACCGGCGCGACCTCGGCCGGACCTGCCCGGCCGCTCGTCGAGTACGACCTGGGCGCCACGTCGGAAGCCGACTTCAGCCGGACGCTGTCCTTCGGCGACTCCCCGGCCAATGCCGTGCACCTCTACTTCGAGGCGCCCCTGTCTGCGGCCGTGACCCTCAGCAGCCACCGCACCGCGGCGTTCACGCACTGGGGCCATTCGTACATCGTCCGCCCGCCCCACGCCTCCACGGTCACGATCGGCTACCGCAGCGCCGACCGACGTTTCACCTGCCGCTGGGAGCGCACCGCCGAGTCCGACCAGCCGCCGACGGGCCGGCACGGCTTGGACCGAGAGGTCTAGATGACGACGCAGGCCCAGGTCTGTGACCTGGGCCTGCGTCGTTGTGCGCCGCTGTCGGGGGAGCCGCTGCGCCGCACTCGGCCGCGCTGTCAGTCAACGGGCCGCAGCGCGCGCTCGGAACGCAGCGCCGCCCAGGCGGCCACGGCGGCCAGGGCCGCGACCCCGGCGAGGGCGAGGCCCGCGGTCAGGGGTGCGGGATCGGACGGGGCCTGATTCCAGAGGTAGAGCTGGTACTGGGACTCGGCGGGCAGGTTCAGCAGATCGGCGATCCAGCGGTGCGGCAGGAACGGCGCCGCCGGAAGCAGCACGAGTGGCGCGGTCACCAGCAGGGGACCGATGCCGAGCGCGAGGGTCCCGATGACGCTGCGCAGCAGGGCCGCCGCGAGGGCGGCCAGGGAGATGAAGAGGAACTGGACGAGGAGGGCGGCGGCGATCGCGCCCGCGGCCTGGCCCCAGGTCGCGAACTCGACGGGCAGCGGAGACGACGTCTGGACGGCCCCGTCGGCGAACCCGGGAGGTACCACGCGGGGCACCGCGCGGGGCCGCACCGGCCACAGCCGGGCGTATACCGAGGTGCTCAGCCACAGCAGCACACCGGTGACGATCTGGCTGGCGAGTGACAGGGCGAGTGCGGCGCCGACCTTGCGGGCCCACAACACCCCGACCCGGTTCTCGAACAGGCGCAGGGCGCTCCAGGTGCCGCCTTCCAGGGTCTGGCCGAGCCCCGTGGCGACGACCACTCCCGTGAGGACGAGGCCCAGCAGGGTCGCGAACTGCCATGCCGACGCTCGCAGCGCCGACGGGAGCGAGGTGAGCGCCGACACCGAGGGGTCGAGCGCCCCGTACGGGGCTCCCGCCATCCACAGCCGTCCGACGAGCGCCAGGGCCAGCAGCATCGCAGCCGCGGTCGCTCCCCATACGGGAGCGGTCCACAGGGCGCGCAGCTCGCCGGCCCAGGCGGTGCCCTCCCCGCGCGCCGGCCGCCGCCGGGTACCGGCCATCAGGCGCGGTCCCGGGTCCGGTTGAGGCGGTCCAGTCCGAGCCAGAGCAGGCCGATGAGGGCCAGGGTCGGCAGGACGCGGAGCAGGACGGGGGCCGTGGAGGGGGTGGTGGAGATCCAGAAGTGGTCCCAGACCCCGTCCACCGCACCGAAGCCGACGAGGTCGGCCAGCGCGCCGCCGGGGAGCCAGGCGCCCAGCCCCGGCGCGGCGGAGGTGCGGACCACCAGGACGAGCACCAGCATCCCGGCGAGGAAGGTGCGCATCGGCTGGCGCAGCAGTGCGCCGATGGCGACCGCGACGGCTGCGGCCCCGGCCAGCACGGCTGCCCCGGCCAGTACGCCGAGTGCGGTGTCGGCGAGGACGGTGCCGAGGGTCCCGGGCGAAGGCAGCGTGTAGGCGTTGCGGCCGTAGAGCAGGCCGAACGCGGCTGTCACGGCGGCGGACACGCACAGCAGCACCAGAGTCCACACCCAGACGGCCAGGGCCTTGGCGGCGAGCAGCCTGCTGAGGCGGGACTCGTAGAGGAGGAGCGGCACGATGCTGCCCCGGCTCCACTCGCCGGCGACGGAGAAGGCCGCCAGCATGACGAGGAGCGCCAGCCCGGGAACGGACGTCAGCAGCCGCACGGTCCACAGCAGCGAGCCCACCGGGTGCTGGGCGTGCGCGGCACGGACTCCTTCAGCGGTGAACCTGTCCTGGATCCGCTCCAGCCCGACGGCCTGCAGCGGCACTTCGGCGAGGCACTTGGCCTTCTGCTCCGGGGTGTTCTGCTTGGAATCGCACGATCGGGGGAGGTAGTCGAGGTTGGCCTGCACCTGCTTGAGGTTGTACGAGGCCATGTTCTGGCTCACCCAGGCGCAGTAGAGGGAGCCGAGGACGAACAGTACGGCGAGGGTGAGGGCGAGCGGGTGCCGCAGCAGCCGCCGGGTCTCCGCCCGGACGAGGCGGTTCACTGGCGGCCGCCGTTCCCGACGAGCCCGAAGAACCAGTCCTCGAAGGCGGCCGGACCGCTTTCCGGGTCGTAGCCGAGCGCGTCGAGAGTGCCGGCGGCGACGACGCGGCCCTGGGCGAGCATGATCACGCGGTCGCAGATCCGCTGGATCTCGTCGAGCTGGTGGCTGGAGACGAGGACGGCGGCCCCGCGCGCGGCCTCCTCGGCCACGATCCGCCGCACCATGCGCAGTCCCTCGGGGTCGAGCCCGTTGGTGGGCTCGTCGAGGATCAGCAGATCGGGCTGCTTGAGCAGCGCCGCGGCGATGGCCAGCCGCTGCCGCATGCCCTGCGAGTACGTCCCGAGGCGGCGGTCGGCGGCGCCGGTCAGCCCGACGCGGTCGAGCGTACGGGCGATCCGTCCGCCGTCGGGAAGCCCGGCGGTGTCGAGCAGGGTGCGCAGCATGGCGCGTCCGCTGGACCACCGGTGGAAGGCGGGCGCGTCGAGCGCGGCTCCGAGCCGGTCGAGCTGCCGCGGCCGCATGGGCAGGGCCTCCCCGAACAGCCGCACCTCACCGGAATCGGGGGTGGACAGCCCGGTGATCACCCGCATCAGGGTGGTCTTGCCGGCGCCGTTGAGCCCGAGGAGGCCGACGATCTCGCCGGCCTCCAGGCTGAGATGAACCCCTTCCAGCACGGAGTGCTTCCGGAAGCTCTTGGTCACTTCGTGACAGGAAAGGACGCTCATCGTCTGAGATTACTTCCAGTTGTAGACGACGCGACCCGACGAGTGGATCAAGTGCGGGCGTTGGCTGTCTGCATGTAGTACTTGCCGGCGGGGGCGTTGCCGAACTCCTTCCAGAACGTGCCGTTGTCGCAAGACCAGTCACGCCAGGCCACCCACTTGTCCGGCGCCCAGTCGATGTCGATCTTGAAGTCGTAGCCGACCCGGCCCTGAGCGCCGTTGCTCGTGGCGCAGGCGTCCTGCGTCGCCGACTGGCTGTTGCCCGGGGCGCTCCAACGGCCGGTCTCCGCACCCACACCCTCGTCGGTGAAGGAGAAGTTTTTGACCTGGGTGTACCCGGCGAAGGCGTTCGGCGCGAGCGCGCCGATGAGTCCTGCTGCGAGCGAGGCCGTCACCACGGCCGACCCCATGCGAGTACGCATGGGGTTCCCTCCGTTTGCTCCACCGTCCCCGGTGGAGTCTGTGCACTGCGTGCCGTCATCGGCACCCAGCTGAAGATGATCTTCATCAATGTGCGTGTCTTGGTCAAATGACGGCATGATCAAGCCAAATTTCGATGTTTGCGTTTGCTTTTTGATGACCCATCTGGGTGTTGGTGGCGGGCCGCCAAAGATGAACTCGCCGTTTTGGTCGGGTAGTCGGCCGCTCTGCCGGAGTGCGGGCGCCGGAGGGCCTCGACGCCAGGTCGTCCAGCGGCGACCCCTGCGGGTGCCGGAACCGGCTGCGCCGGGAGGGGCCTGCCCCTGGACGAACCCCCGGCGGCCGGGTGGCCTCGGTTGCGTCGCCCAACCCTTCGAAGCGCGCGACCGCTCGCGTCGTCCGGCTCACCACTGCCCGGTTCGTCCCGCACCGACCCCCGACGTGCCCCCATTCATGATCGTTTGCGGGCGCAGTCCTGCACATGCAGCAAAGAAGTGCCTGAAGCCCGATCCCAACTCGCGGCAGCGGACACGGCCTTCGCGCCGAGGCGGATGGCTTCCGCAGCCGGGTTCCTCCCGGCTGCGCGGATGGTCCGGGTCACTGCTGCGTCCGCGGTCGGCCGCTCCGATCACCTCGGACAGAGGGATCTCCGTGCCCTGCGTATACAGGACCTGGCGAGCCCCGCTCGGGGGCCCCCGGGCACCGGGTTCGACCGCTGTTGACCGTCCTCGAGGGCACGGTTGGGGCACGCCTTTGCGGTGCTGCCGCGGCAGAGGTGTGCGCCGCCCGGATCGCCCGCGATCGGGCCTGGTTGGCAGGTCGCCTTTGGGTGGGACTGCTTCCGCAAGCAGTTGGCCGGAGGAAACGGGGGCGACATCCGCGCCAGCCGGATATCTTCCGCATGTTGGGAGGGTGTGGTCGTCAGGAGGCGGAAGTGGGTCGCGTCCAGCACTCGAGGTCGCTCAGTGCCTTGGTGAAGGAGCCGAGCATCGGGTGCAGGTGTTCCTCGTCGAGCGGGACGAGGCCGTCGGTGTGTGCACCGCCCGCCACCGTGATGTAGCGGTGCAGGCCGGCGCGCCCGGCGTCGGTGACCATGCGGTGGTAGGCGTCGCCGAAGGCGGCCGGCGGGGTGAGGGCGTCGAGGCTGCCCTGGATGCTGATGAGGGGGCGGCGGATGTTCCCGGTGAGGGAGATCCGCTCCACGGCCTCGTGCACCGCCCGGGGGCGGGAGGCGAAGTCGTAGTCGGTGTCGCAGCCGGCCCCGGTGCCTGCCGGACAGTGGGGGGTGCCGGCCTGGGTGGGGCCGTCGTAGTCGGGGTCGAGCTCCTCGCGGATCACCCGCTGGAGCAGGTCCCACTGCTTGTCGTAGTGCCAGCCCCACTGGGGTTCGGAGCCCTTGGGGTAGCCGGCGGCGAGGATGGCGGCCTGGGCGCTCCGGTCGCCCTTGTCATAGCGGGGGTAGGCGCGCAGGGCGGGCGGGAGGGTGGCGAGGAGGCCGCCGTCCGGGGTGAAGGTGAGGGCGTTCCAGTCCAGGCCGCCGGTGTAGAGGTCGGGACGGTGTTCGAGCTGCCAGCGGACGAGGTAGCCGCCTGCGGAGAGGCCGGCGGCGTAGGTGGAGCGCGGGCTGCGGCCGTAGTGCCGGCCGGCCACCTGCTTGGCGGCGACGGTGAGTTCGGTGACCCTGCGGTGCCATTCCAGGATGGCGTCGCCGGGGCGGTCCCCGTCCTTGTAGATCTCGGGGCCGGTGTTGCCCTTGTCGGTGGCGGCGTAGGCGTATCCCTTCGCGAGGACTTGGTCGCTGATGATCCGGTCGTTGGCGTACTGCTTGCGCAGTCCCGGCGGTCCGGCGACGACGAGTCCGCCGTTCCAGTGGTCGGGCAGCCGGATGACGAACTGGCTGTCGTGCTTCCAGCCGTAGTTGACGTTGGTGTTGGTGGTGGAGGTGTCGGGGAAGTAGCCGTCGATCTGGACACCTGGGACGCCTGACGGAGTCGTGGTCCCCGGAGCCTCCAGGCCCGTCCAGTCGTCCGGATCCGTGTGCCCGGTGAGCCGGGTGCCCGTGGTGGTCAGATCGGTGAGGCGGGCGGAGACGGTGTACTCGGCGCCGGGGACCCTGATGTCGGCGGGGCCGGTCCGGGCGGCCGCCGGGGCTGTCAGGACGGTTGCCATCAGCAGGGGTGCGATGGCGAGGGAACGCAGGTGCATGAGTCCTCATCTCGTGCGGTGGTGACGCCGAGGAATCTAGGAACCGCAGGTCATGAGAGGTAAGTACGCAGCGGCAGGGGTGTGCGGGACCGGAGGGCACATGACCTTCGGCCACATCCCGCACTCCGTCGGCCGCGTGGTGCGGATGGGCTCGTGGGTCTGCGTACGCTGCGAGGACCGTGCGTGTGCACGGGATTTCCGAGGAGGTCCTATGCCGCGTCCTGTGCCCTGGATACCCGCCGTCCTGTACGGGGCGGTGCTCGCGGGGGGCCTTTACTACGCCGCGATCGGTCCGGGTTTCGACTCCCGCACCGGCGGGTTCGCGGTGCTGCTGTGCGTGCTGGCGGCCCTCGACGGGAGGGCGTGGCGGATTCCTGAGGGCGCCGTGTTCGCCCTCAGGGCCGTGCTGCTCTGCGCGGTGGCCGCTCTCGACACCTCGGGGCTCTCGCGGGTGCTGTTCGTGCTGGTGCCGTTCCTGGGGTTCTTCGCGTTCGGTCCGGCTGCCGCGGTGTGGCTCGGCGCGGGCTGTGTGCTCCTGCTGGCGGGCGCGTTCACGCTGTGGGTGCCGGACTGGGCGGTGCGCGCCGAGTACATCTCCGACCTGCTGATGTTCGCGCTGGGCGTTGTACTGGCGCTGGCCATGGCGGGGGTTGCCGTACGGGAGCAGCGGGCCCGCGGTCGGCTGGAGGACACCCTCGCGCAGGTGGCGCAGCTGTCGGCGGCCCGGGAGCGCAACCGGCTGGCCCGCGAGATCCACGACAGTCTCGGGCACCATCTGACCGCGATCGGCATTCAGTTGGAGAAGGCCGAGGCGTTCGCCGCGCTCGATCCGGCCGCCTCCGCGCAGGCCGTGTCCCATGCCCGCTGGTCCGCGAACCGGGCCTTGGACGAGGTACGGGCCTCCGTGCGCACCCTGGGACCCGAGGCGGAGTCGGAACCGGTGGGCCTCTCCCGGACGCTGGCCGACCTCGTCCACCACCTGGACGGCGGCGCCCGCCGGATCTCCTTGGACGTGTCGGGCGTCGAGCGGCGGCCGCTGCTGGTGCTGTACCGGGCGGCGCAGGAGGGCCTCACCAACGCCTGCCGGCATTCGGGAGCCACCGAGATCGGCGTGAGGGTCCGCTACGACGACCACGGCGCGAGCCTGTGCGTCACGGACAACGGCAGCGGTCTGGGCGGGGCCGAGGAGGGTTTCGGCCTGGCCGGGCTGCGGGAACGCGTCCGTCTGGCCGACGGGAGGCTGGAGCTGTCCAGTTCGGACCGGGGCACCGCACTCACGGTGGGGGTGCCGTGGTGAACAGACCCGTGGCGCAGGAGGGGGCGAACGTACGCGTCCTCGTGGTCGACGACCAGGACCTCGTCCGCGAGGGCATCGCCGCACTGCTCGGCATCCAGCCCGGTATCGAGGTGGTGGGCAGCGCGCGGGACGGTGCCGAGGCCGTGGACGTCGCCGGGCAGTGTCACCCCGACGTGGTGCTGATGGACGTCCGGATGCCCGGCATGGACGGGGTGGCAGCCACGGCGCTGCTGCGTCGGCAACTGCCCGGCTGCCGGATCGTGATGCTGACGACCTTCAACGACGACGAGTACGTCGGCCGGGCACTCAAGGCGGGGGCGGTCGGCTACCTGCTGAAGAACCTGCCCGCGGCGGAACTCGCCCAGGCGGTCCGCCTGGCGCACGCGGGTGTCGCCCAGTTCGATCAGACGGTCATCGCCGCGCTGGCCGCCGGCGCCCCCGCTCCTGACCTGCTGACGCCCCGGGAGACGGAGGTGCTGCGGCTCATCTCCGCGGGCGCCACGAACCGGGAGATCGCCGCCCGGCTGTACCTGAGCGAGGGCACCGTCAAGAACCACATTTCGCGCGTGCTGAGCCGACTGGGCCTGCGCGACCGGACCCAGGCCGCGCTCTACGCGCGGGACAACGGGCTGATCTGAGCGGCGGCCCGGCCGTGGCCCGTCGCGGGCTTCCGCTGCCCCGCCTGGGCAACCACGGGCGTCAGCCCTTCGACGTGCCGGCGCCGCCGAGCACGCGGACCGCGTCGGCGATCAGCGTTGGCGGGGCCGGCGGATTTTCATGTCGTCCACGCTGGTGACCTGGGTACGCAGTGCGCCGTGGCCGATGGCGCGTGCGGCGAGAGCCGTGGCCGCCCGGTCGCAGGCCGTGCCCCCCGCCGCCTCGTCCGCCAGATCGGCGGCCTGCCGGACCACGCAGCGGAAGGAGAAGGCGCGCAGCTCCCGGTCGTAGACGAGGGTGCCGTCTTCGGTGAACGCGGCCTTGAGGATGTCGTGTTCGCCGGCGGACGCGAGGAGTTCGGTGCGTTGGGTGTCGTCCAGGTCGGCGAACACGCCGCGGACGATGACCCGGTAGGTGCGCTCACTCATGGGACGTCCCTTCAGTTCGTACGTCGCGGCCCTGCTCCAGCAGGGTGGACAATCCGTCCAGGAGGCGTTCGAGGGCGAACGAGAAGCGGGCCTCCATGGACGGGTCGGTCAGGTCGCCGGCGAGCGCGACCAGGTTGGGGAAGGTCTCCTGCGGCAGCCGGCGCAGCTGCTCCCCTGCGGCCGTGGCGACCTCTCGGCGGTCGGCACCCATGGCCTCGGACGCCGAGAGGGGCCCCTGCTCCTGGAGCACGAAACCCTGGACGAAAGCGCCGAGCGCGTAGTTGACCATGGCGGCGTCGGCGTCGGAGAAGCCGGCCTCCCGTAGGCGGCCGAGCTGGTCCTCCATCAGGCGCAGCAGATGGGGGCCCGGTACGAGCCGGCCCGCGACAACCTTGGCTGCGTCGCGCTTGCCGAGCAGATGCCGGCGGTAGCGCACGCAGTACTCGCGCAACTGCTCTCGCCAGCCGCCCTCCCGGGGCGGCGCCTCGGCGTCGGCCATGAGCTCGTCTGTGAGCAGGTCGAGCAGTTCCTCCTTGTTGCGCACGTGCCAGTACAGCGAGGCCGCCTTCACCCCCAGCTCCGCGGCGACCTTGCGCATCGACAGGCCGTTGACGCCCTCCTGCTCCAGCACCCGCAGGGCGGCCCGGACGAGCGCCTGCCGGGTCAGCCCCGGCTGTGACGGGGCGCCGTCGCTCTTGCTCTCCACGGCCATCGGCCACCTCCGTACGCGGGTCCCGCCGGGAATCCCGCTTGCGTGACTAACACTGTTAGGGGCAGTCTAAGCGCACCGACCGATCGACTAACACTGTTAGGGAGAGTGATGACGAAGCCGCCCACCCGACACAAAGGGCTCGTGCTCGCCACGCTGTGCGCCACGATGTTCATGGCGATGCTCGACAACGTCATCGTCAACAACGCCCTGCCCCGCATCGGGCAGCATCTGCACTCCGGCGTCAGCGGCCTTCAGTGGGTGGTCGAGAGCTACAGCCTGGTCTACGCGGCCCTGCTCCTCACCGGTGGCACCCTGGGCGACCGGTACGGCCGCAGGCGCATCTTCCTCACCGGCCTGGCCGTCTTCACGGCGGGCTCGGCGGCTGCGGCGCTGTCCGGCTCGACCGGCGCACTGATCGCCGCCCGGATGTTCCAGGGACTCGGCGCGGCACTCCTCACACCCGGCAGCCTGTCCATCCTGCGCCACGTCTTCACGGACGAGAAGGAGCGGGCCAGGGCCGTCGGCCTCTGGTCCGGCGTCTCCGCACTGGGCCTGGCCGTCGGCCCGGTCCTGGGCGGGCCGATCGTGGACGCCTTCGGCTGGGCCGCCGTTTTCTGGATCAACGTCCCCATCGGCATGGCGGGCCTGCTGCTCGCGTCCCGGGTCCTCCCCGAGTTCGCCGCCCGCACCAAGCGGCTGGACCTGCCGGGCCAGGCGCTCTCCGCGCTGGGATTCGGCACGCTGGTGTACGCGCTCATCGAGGGGCCCGGCCGAGGCTGGACCGACACCCGGGTGCTCACCCTCGCCGCCCTCGCGACGCTGGCCCTGCCCGCGTTCGTCGCCGTCGAGGCCCGCAGCGCCGACCCCATGCTCGACCTGCGCTTCTTCCGGGACCGGGTGCTCACCGGCGCCGCGGTGAGCGGGTTCATGATCAGCTTCGGCATGTTCGGAGCCGCCTTCTTCCTGCCCCTCCTCATGCAAGACGTGATGGGCTGGTCCCCGTCGGACGCCGGCCTGGCGGGCCTGCCGATGACCGCGATGATCGTCGTCGCCGCGCCGCTGTCGAGCGCCCTCACATCACGCCACGGCCCCCGCCTCCCGCTGGTCACCGGCCTGGCCCTGTGCGCCACGGGGCTCGGCGCTCTCTCGCTCTACGGCGCACACGCCCACTACGCGCAGTACGTATGGGTCCTGCTCACCATGGGCCTCGGCATGGGCATGACGTTCACCCCCGTGTCCATCACGGTCATGCAGCGCGTCGACCCGGCGCGGGCCGGCATGGCCTCCGCAACCCTCAACACCCTGCGCGAGATCGGCGGAGTCATCGGCGTCGCCGTCCTCGGAGCTGTCCTCAGCAGCCGGCTCACCACCCTGACCGACTCGCTCCACCGGCTCGGCGCACCGTCCGAACTCGGCCGCCACCTCCCCGGTGCGGCCCTGGACAACACCGCAGCCCTCCCCGCTTCAGTCCGCGACGCCGTCAACGCCGCCTTCGTCGACGCCCTGCACCTGGCGCTGCGCTGCGGCAGCGCCACCCTGGCCGCCGCAGCGATCCTCGTCGCGCTACTCCTCCGCCCACAACGGGGCATCACCCCGCCGCCCGCCGACGAACGACCGGCCCCGCAGCCGGAAGCGGCACAGCGGTAGGAAGAGGGACTCCTCCTTGCTCCGTGGTGGCGCCGCCGGGACCGCCCACGGCTTCTCGGCGGCCCGGCGGAGCAGGGCGATCAGTTGGTCGACAGCTGCCGACCCGGTCTTCATCCCGTACGGCTCCTGCTCGTCCTCGCTGAGCACCTCCTGGCTGTCCGGGTCGCGGGCGATATGGACCTGCATGCCGGGGATGGTGTCTACGGGACCGGTAGCGGAAGAAGTCGTCGCCGGGGTCCGCGAGCCCGACTGCGGGTAGCTGTCGGCAAGGCTTGCAGCGGTCTTCAGGCGAGTCCGGCAGTCGTGCCCAGCAGATGCGTGACCAGGCGGCGAAGCTCGAGCAGGCCGCGGAGCGTGCCACCGACCCGGCGGAGCGTCAGCGGCTGAAGGACAAGGCCCTGCGGCTCTCGGAGCAGAGCAAGAAGGAGGCGAACGTGGCCTCGGGGACGTCGATCCCATGTGACGGCCCTGCGGCATGTACCGGCCGGTGACTGCCCGCGCGATCCTCTCTGCGTGAGGGAGACACCGGCCGGTGTTTTGCGTCCAGCACCTCTGGGCGTCGGCGGCGCAGTACCGACCTCACGGCGAGGTAGAGCACGTCGGCGATCAGGAGCAGTACGCCGGCGGAGACCAGGTACAGCATGCCTTCGACGGTCGCGCCGACGATGATCAGCACGATCGCGGCGGTCAGCAGGAGGTAGAACACGGCCATGGTGGGATGCCTCGGTTCGCGGTTGCGCGTGCCGGAGGCGCGGCAGGATGGTCGTGGCGACCGTGCTGTTTGCGTCCTCGGCCTCGGGGGTCGTGCGGCAACGAGGTGTTCCTCGCGCGGTGTCAGGGGCGGCTACCAGTAGTGCCGTCGTGGCTGCGTCGGAAGGCGGGCCGTCCCTTCAGTGCCGAGGATGGGCGAGATCCCCACCCGCCACCTGCTGTCAGGAGCCCGTCATGCTGGAGCGGAAGCTGCGCAAGGACCGCACGGAGGTCACCTTCGTCCTGCCGGCCGACACGCCACCCGGCCCGGTCAGCGTAGTGGGCGACTTCAACGACTGGCAGCCCGGTACCCACACCCTGCGGCCGCGCAAAGACGGGAAGCGCGCCGTCACGGTCGAGCTGCCCAGCGCCAGCACCCATTCCTTCCGGTACCTGGCCGCCGGTGATTACTGGTTCAACGACGAGAGCGCCGGCGACCAGGACGGCCCCAACAGCCGTCTGCACACCTGATGGATCCAGGGGCGTGACCTGGTGAGGCCCGGCTGGAGGCCGACCAGCAGTTGATCCACCTACGTCGTCTGGGGGTCCTCCACGGCGAAGGCGGTCGCCCGGAAGGCGTTGCGGGCGCCGGTGAAGGGCTCGCGGTCGCGGTTGTAGCGGAGCTGTTGGTGAGGAGGGCGGCCCGGCGCCCCTGGGCGCGGCTGACCCACATGCCGGTGCCGGTGAAGCCGTAGTGGACCCAGATGTCCTGGGCGGGGCCGGTGCCGGGGGCGGGGTGCCAGAAGAGGCCGCGGGCGGGGCTGAGTTCGCCGGTGTGGATGCGGAGGGAGTCCTTGATCCAGGTCGGGCCGAAGGCGGCCCGGGTGGGGGCGAGCATGTGGCGGAGGAAGAGAGCCAGGTCGTCGAGGACGGAGAAGGTGCCGGCGATGCCGCATACGCCGCCGAGGAGGCGGGCGGACAAGTCATGGGCGGTGCCCTTGAGGTGGGTGCCGGTGGTCTCGTCGTACTCGGTGGGGGCGCAGCGATCGGCCTCGGCGCTGGGGAGGGGGCCGAAACTGGTGTGGGTCATGCCCAGTGGGTGCCAGATGCGGTCGGTGGCGAGCTGGTCCAGGGGATGGTCGAAGAGGTGTTCGGCGAGGTGGCCGAGGACGAGGGCGGCTCGGTCCGTGTACTCGACGGCTTCGCCCGGCCGGCGGTGAAGTGCTTCGTGGAGGACTCCGTCGCGGATGTCCTGGGGGTCGGTGCCGTAGAGGTTCTTGAAGTTGGGACGCAGGGGCAGCCCGGCGGTGTGGGTGAGCAGGTGATGGGCCGTGGCCTCGGCAAGGGGGTGGCTGGCGACCTCGTCCCAGAAGGTGCCCAGCGGGGCGTGGAGCTGGAGTTTTCCCTCTTCCACGAGGGTGCCGACGGTGATCCAGACGGCAAGGATCTTGGTGAGGCTGGCGACGTCGAAGACGGTGTCCAGCCTCATGGGCTGGTCGGGCCGGTCGGGGTCGAGGAGGCCGACAGCTCCGCTGGCTGGATGCCATCGGCGTCCCCGACCGCCCACACCGCGCCGGGGTAGACCTCGTCGCGCACGCCGGCCTGCAGGAGGTCTTCGATCCGGTCGCCGGTGTGGGTCATGGTCTCCCGATCGTCGTGGGCCGCGGGTGGTCCACTGGCCAGGTTGGTGACGCGGCCGGGGCGGTGCCTGCTCCGCCACAGGCGGTGTCAGGCGAGCCGTCGGCCGAGGTCGGCGATGGCTGCGACGGTGGTGCTGAGCGGGACGCGGGCGGCGTTGGTGCGGCCGGATGCCCGGAGCATCTCCAGCAGGCCGGGGGTCGTGCGCAGGCGGTGGAGGTCGTGGGCGGCGGTGGTGGCGTTGGTGAAGTCGGTTGCCAGGCCGGTGCCGGAGAGGGCTTCGCTGAGTCCCGGGACGGGTTGGTAGAGGACGGGGAGTCCGCAGGCTTGGGCTTCGAGCGCGACGAGACCCATGGCTTCGAGGGTGGTGGACGGCACGGCCAGGACGTCGTGGTCGGCGCAGACCTTCCAGAGCTGTTGCCGGCGGAACCAGCCGAGGTAGCGGACGTGGACGGATGACCGGTGTGAGGTCGTGGAACCGGGCGCGCGGGGCGGCGATGCCCAGCTCGACTGAGGGGGTGGCCGAGATGGCTTGGAGGAGGGGTTCGAGGCCCTTCTCGGAGCTGAGGCGGCCTGCGAAGAGCACCCGCAGGTGGCTGGTGGGGCGTCGGGCGGATCGCGGTGGTGGGCTGGTCAGGAGGTGGTCGGGGATGCCCCAGGGGATCTTCTCGATCTTGCGCCTGTCGGTCTTGGGGGTGAGCTTGAGGAGGCGGGCGGCCATGGCGCCGGTGGGGACGACGATCGCGTCGGCGGCGGTGGCGGCCTCGCGCAGGACGCGCAGCTGCGTGCTGTGGTTCTCGGCGTAGAGGAGGCCGGTGCCGTGGACGAACGCGATCCGCGGGTGGGCGGGGGCGGCGCCGAAGGCCAGGTGGTGCAGGTGCAGGACGCCGATCTGACGCGGGTCGATGGCGGACGTCATGGCGTGGCGCAGGTTCGTAACGTATCGGTTGAAGGCGGGGGCCGACGCCAGGGTGCGCGCTGCCCGCGTCACGGGAGCGGTGAAGAGGCAGGCGAAGGGCGCCTGACGATCGGTGGGTGAGGGGAGGGAGGCGTCCCGCCTTCCTCCCCCACCGGCTCTCTGGGTGCCGTTGGACCCGAACAGAAGCGGCGGCGCTCGTCGATGGCCCGTCTACGGCCGTGCCGTGTCGAGAGGAAACCTGGCGCTCAGGCACGCCTCCATGCGTCGAGGAAGGCTTTCCGCTCAGCCGGATCAGCTGCTTTGTGTTCCGCGTGCAGGACCCGCCAGGCGGTGAGTTCGAGATCGCGGAGCCACAGCTCGCCGATGACCTGCGTCTTGAGGTCGGGGAGGTGGTCGGATTCGGCGAGCGCCTGGCCGATTACCTCTCCGGCTGCGACGCGCTGGGGCGGGGTCATCTCGTCGACAGCCGAGAGGATCTGACCGGCCAGACCTGTGCCTTCTCCGGCCAGCGAACTCAGCACGAACGTCTTGATGTTGGCGGGCAGCAGGTAGAGGGAGCCTGAGGTCCTCCACAGGTCCGACCAGAAGCGTTCTCCGGCTTCGGTGGGAGCGGGGAGCGCGGCCAGCAGTCCGAGGAGGTGCGCGGTGGCCGCGTACCCATCGGAGTGGGCGGATGCGACGACGGCGATGTCGGCGACGCGCTCCACGTCGATTCGGCCCGCTTCGAGGCGTGGGTCCAGTCCCAGTCGCTGTTCCAGCTGGTGGGAAAGGGGGGCGGATGCGTGGGAGCGAAACTCGGGAAGCATCGGCGGTCCTTGAACGTAGGAGAGCGGAGAGGCCCGTTCGGAAGCCCTGATCGTTCCCATGGCCCGCCGACTTACACGACTTCCACGGCCCCAGTTGGCGGCACGCTTCCAGGACCGGAATTATGGGCGGCTGGACGGACCAGGTCCGGCGGTGCCGGCCCGGTGGTCCGAGGCAGGCCTCGGGTAGTGCTCCTGCGGGCAGGCTCCTGACATGAGCACGTGGTTGCCAGTGACGCCCAGCAGTCCGAGGCAGGAAGGGAAGCAGTGTCCCGCGACGACGTCGAAACCGGCGGTGTGTCTTCCGCACCGACGGTCGGAGGCTGCGAGGCAAGTGGTCCTCCCTCCGGATCGCACCGTGACAAGGCCGCCGAGGACTCCCACCCGGTTGCCGACCTGGTCGAGCGAGCGGCCGATCTGGTGGAGCCGATCAAGCCGAAGCTACGAGGCTGGCTTCACGCCGGAATGGTCCCCGCATCGCTGGCCGCGGGCATCGTCCTCATCTGCCTGGCTGGGACGCCGCACGCCACCCTGGCCTGCACCGTGTACTCCGTCACCGCCTGGATGCTGTTCGGGACGAGCGCCGTCTACCACCTGGGGACGTGGGGACCACTCGGTGAGGCCGTTCTGCGTCGCCTCGACCACGCCAACATCTTCCTGATCATCGCCGGCACCTGTACCCCGCTTGCCGTGCTCCTTCTCGCCCCTGACCAGCGGTCCGTCCTGCTGTGGATCGTGTGGACGGGCGCTCTGGCCGGCATCGCCTTCCGTGTCCTGTGGGTCGGAGCTCCCCGCTGGCTGTACACCCCCTGCTACCTGGCCCTGGGCTGGGCACCGGTGCGTTACCTGCCCGACTTCCTGGACAGTGGTGGGACGCCCGTACTCGCCTTGATCGTGACCGGCGGGCTTCTCTACAGTGCGGGCGCGGTTGTCTACGCCCTTCAGCGCCCCGACCCCTCGCCCCGCTGGTTCGGCTTCCACGAGGTCTTCCACGCCCTGACCGTGGCAGCCTTCACCGCGCACTACATCGCCATCTCCTTCACCGTCTACTGAGCACGGCAATGTTCTGCCCGGGGCTGCTGTCGCCCTGGGGCGGGCGAGTTGCCGGCTGGCTTCGGGTCAGGGTGCGAGGGGGCGGCGGAGGGAGAGGTAGTAGTTGCCGACGGCGGACAGGTAGCGGTGGTCAGCCGTTTCGCTGTCGGTGGTGAACTGGGGAGCGGCTTTGATCTCTTCCCGGGTCCCTGTCACCCTTACCGTCCGTGTTTCGGTGTCGATGCCGGCGACGGCGCCGGCCGGGATCAGAATGCTCTTGCCGAACACCCACACGCCGGTGTCGACGACCAGGTGTTGCATGCCGGGCTGGTCCTGCTGGCGGTCCACGTGCCCGATGGTTCCGTCAGCCGCCTCAACCGTGAACCCCACCAGTGACTGCCGGGACGTGTAGCCGCTGTCCTGCGCGTACATCCACACACCGCTCACAACCCCGTCTCCTCACTCTCGGCTCGAAGGCGGCGGCCACAGCCACACCGCCGGCTTGAATCGTCCATCCCCATGCCCCGGTGCTTGCCTCGTAACCGGGTCCTCAGAGGATTCCGGGCGCGCGTGCTATGCCGGTGACCGGGCAGCGTCCCCGAGTAGGGCCGATGCCTGCTGTTCGGGTGAACCAGTCAGGCAGCGCGGCCTGCGCGGGCAGCAGCAGCCACCTGGCGTGCGGGTCCTCGGGCAGGGTTGAGCACGGTCGGCCCCGCGGGTTTCCCGGATCTGTGCCGGCCGTGGTCACAGGCTGCGACCCCAGATGGATGGCTTCGCGACGAGGCAGTGGGGGCCGACCGTAAGGCCTCGGGCGCTCGGAAAGAGCGTCAGGGAGCAGTTCTCGTGGAGGGGCCGGTCCCACGGTGTCGGAGGAGGAGAGGAGCGGTCATGCCCCCAACCGAGGAGCGAGATCCAGGCGCCCATCAGGGACGCGCCGGCGGAGAGCAGCTGGTGGAGGTGGACCTTGCGGGCGTGCTCGCGGCAGCGGAATCCGCCTCCCCTGTGGAGTCCCTGGACGTTGTCGCGCGGCTGCTCCGGGACCGCCTGCAGGCTGCCTCGGTCTCGTTCCTGATCGTCGACTTCACCGGTTCGTCAGTGGTGCGGCTCGGGGCAGCCGACAGCGTCGAGTCTGACGAGCCCCCTGAGCGCGTCGCTCTGCCCGGCACCCTCTACGCGGACGCGTTGCGCACACAGCGGCCGGCCCTCCAGCGAGAGGGCAACAGCCGGGTCAGGGTCGTGGCGCCCGTCACCAACCGCGGCGACGCCATCGGCCTGCTCGAACTCTTCCTGCCGGATCACCCCGACGACTTCGCGATGAGGCAGATCGGCGCGACCGCTCACGCCCTGGCCTACATCGTGATCGCCAATCGGTCCTTCACCGACGTCTACCAATGGGGTCGCCGTACACGGCCCCTGAACCTGGCCGCCGAGATCCAGCACCGACTCCTGCCCACCTCACTGGCGTGTGAGGCAGCCCAGTTCACGGTCGCCGGAGCGCTGGAACCGGCCACGCACGTCGGCGGTGACACCTTCGACTACGTCGTCGACCGCGACACCATGCAACTCTCCGTCACCGATGCCATGGGCCACGACGTGGAAGCCGCGCTACTCGCCACCCTCGCAGTGGGCGCCCTTCGCAGGGCCAGGCGTGCCGGCGCCGAGCTCGAAGTACAGGCCTTGGAGGCCAACCGGGCCGTCATCGACAACGGCAGGCGGGGCTTCGTCACTGGGCAGCTGCTGCGCATCAGCCTGCTCGACGGGACCACTCAGTTCGTCAACGCCGGGCATCCCTGGCCCCTGCGCCTCAGGCGGGAAAGGGTCGAGCAGATGGTTCCCGAGGTCGATCTCCCCTTCGGTATCCAGCCGCGTACCGACTATCGGGTGCAGCGGCTGGACCTGCAGCCGGGTGACCGCCTTGTGATGCTCACCGACGGCATGCTCGAGCGCCGCGCTGTGGAGGTCGATCTGCCCTCCCTGGTTGCGCGCACGGGCGATCTCCACCCCCGCGAGGCCTCCCGCGCTCTGGTCGCCGAGATTCTGCGCGCGCATGGCGGCCGTCTCGAGGACGACGCGACGGTCATGTGCCTGGACTGGCACGGTACCCACCAGGTCACACGCAGCGCTGACGCCGGGGCGGACCTGGCGGAGGCATCCGCACCCGAATAGCACTCCTTCGACGACCGAGGCCCGCCGATCCCGACGGGCACACTCGGGTCAGGCCGAGGACGGCGGCGCGGATGATTCGGCGGCGCGGCGGTACTCGGCGTTGATGCGCTGGGCTTCCTCGAGCTGGTCTTCGAGGATGATGATGCGGCAGGCGGCCTCGATGGGGGTGCCCTGGTCGACGAGTTCCCGGGCGCGGGCGGCAATGCGCAGCTGGTAGCGGGAGTAGCGGCGGTGGCCGCCCTCGGAGCGGAGCGGGGTGATCAGGCGGGCTTCGCCGATGGCGCGGAGGAAGCCCTGGGTGGTGCCGAGCATCTCGGCGGCCCGGCCCATCGTGTAGGCGGGGTAGTCGTCATCGTCGAGACGGCCGAACGAGTCGTCTGCTGTCATTGAACCTCTCTTGTGGAACGCGTGGAGGGGCCCTGGTGCCGTACGGCACCAGGGCCCCGAAGGAACTACTACACCATCTGTCGGCCCTGATACTGCGCCGACCCTGTGTTTCCGCCGACCCGACCGAGATGCTGCCGGGAGTGCGGGGATCGCGGTTGCTTGACCGGAGACCACCTCACTATCGATGTCCTGCGGTACCCGGGCTCAAGGCTTCCGCCCGGGCGATCCTGATGGTGCTCGGCTCCTCCGTTCTTCCCTCGGTGATCAACTGCTTACTGCTGGTACTGCTCTACTGCGTATTGCTGGTGGCCTGTGTCAGCGCCACTCTTCGGCAGCCAGCCCCGTTGCCCATCTTGCGTCTGCTCTGGCTTGGAACCCCACTGCCGAACTTCCCGGTGCGCGCGTCCGCAGCCGACGCCTTCACCGAGGTGCTACTCGCTTACTTCACTGCTGGGTACTTCGAACTGCACTTACAGGTACTGCCACTGCGTTAACTGCTGGCACTGCTCACGGCGGCCCCTGATGACTGCGGGCCACCCGGTCCGGTCGTCAGTCCCGTCGCCGTCCTGCAACAACCCTGGCTTCGGAACTCCACCACCGCACCGTCCTGCGCACTGCAACTGCGGGTACTGCTGCCCGGCAGTTCGTCTCTGCCAGGCCCTGCTGTCTCTCTGAGCTACGAGAGAAACCATAACCACGCCACAGCCCAATGTCTACTCCGGCCGTCGTAGATTTTCGTGTGGCGGGTGAGGAGGTAATCGACCTCGAACGCACGGTCGCTCCTGTCGATGCGCAGCACAAGGAGCAGCTGGGGGCGGTCAACGGTGTGTGCCTCATCGAGGGCCAGAGCAACGGTCGAGAGCGTCGCGGCACACCGGAAACGGTGTCCTGGAGGATGGAAGAATCGTTTTGACGAACGTGACGGACGATCATTGGACGGACTCCAGCCGCGGCGCACAGGCCGGCAGCGGCAAGCGCAGAGCGGTTGGCCGTCTTCCGGAACAAGCGCGCCGAAGGCCTTCCCGTAGCCCGGCACACGCCCGTGACCGGATTCCCGGAGAAGCGACGGACCAGGGCACACCCCTGTACACGCAGCTTGCCGAGGGATGGGCGGCCCGCGGCGCCGCCGTTCCCGGCCTCCCCGACCCGCTGTGGCAGCGTCTGGCCTCTTCCGAACACCTCAGGCGCGAGACGGAAAGCACCTTGCGCCAGCTCCACCTGGCGGGGGAGGCCCGCCCCGTGGATGGCTCAGCCGAGTCGGTTCAACCGGAGGCACTCCCGTGAACCACGCTGCACTGGTGTGCCGGGGCTGCTTCGGCAACCTCTACGCCGTCTCCAGCGACTGCGCCCCCGCCGCACCCTTGCCCACCTGGGAAGTCGACCACGACCACACCCCGGCCAACTGTCCCCTGCGCCCTCTCCTGCCGCTGGAAGGTGCGGCCGCTCACGTCCACGAGCTCCCCGACGCAGGCCACGTCCTGACCGAGCCGGCCTGACACGATCCCGGCTCGTCACCACCTCGCTCCGGCTCGCTGGCACGGTCCCTTCCATGAGGCGCCGCGCGGACCGCTGCGGCATCGAGGCCGGCTGGCCCATGGCCGAATGCTTCGCCCCGAGCGTCACCCCATTGCCGACCCGTCTGTTTGGGAGGGATCCCACCGGTCATACGGGGTTCTGTAAGACCTTTCCATCGAACAGGGAGTGATCAGCTGTGTCTGGTGAGCAGAAGGCCGAGGCGAAGGGCGAGCAGGCCAAGGGCAAGCTCAAGGAGACCGCTGGCCGTCTGACGGGCAATGAGCGGATGACCGCCGAGGGCCGCGCGGAGCAGGCCAAGGGCGATGCCCGCGAGGCCAAGGAAAAGATCAAGGACATCTTCAAGCACTGACCCCTCGTGTGCACGGGGCCGGGACCGCAGGAGCGGTCCCGGCCCCGTTGCATGTCCGCGCGCAGCTGGCTCCGGTCAGGCGGCGGCGCGCTGAGGCTGGCGCAGTTGCGCCTGTCCGAAGAGGAGTGCGTAGTCGTCGGGGAGTCGCTGGAGGACGCGGGCAAGGAGGTCGGGTCCGGCGAGCGCGGTGACGGTGGCGAGTACGGCGCCGGTGTCCCAGCGGGCGATGGCCGGGCTCACGCCGGTTCGTGCGGCCAGGTCCTTGACGAAGCCCCAGCCGGTGAGCTGCTCGGTATCGGGGATCTGGGCGGTCAGGGTGAGGGCGGCTTCGACGGGCAGGCACTGGGCGAGGTCGACGCGCTCGTCACCGGTGACCTGCCGGCCGAGCGCGGCAAGCACGGTGCGGACGGCTTCTTCCGCGCGTTCGCGGGTGGGGTAGGCGCCCTCGTAGCGGACGCGTTCCAGCATCTGGTCGAACGTCATGGCGGGGGTGGGCCGGTCCGGTCGAGGCTGGTCGTACATGGTGCTGCGGTTGCCTTTCTCTTCGAAGGTTCGAGTTCCGGCCGTCGGCGCCGGTCAGATGGGCTGGGGGTGGCCGAAGAGGAGGTCGTAGCCGGGCGGGAGCTGGATCAGGACCTCGCGCATGAGGACGTCACCCGCCGCTGCGGCCACGGTGGAGAGGACCGCGCCGATGTCCCACAGGGCCGTCTTCTCGGTGGCGCCCTCGATCCAGGCCGCGGTCGCGCGGACGAAGCGTTCGGGTGAGAGCGGTTCGGCGGCCTGCAGGGGATTCAGAAGGATCAGGGCGTACGTCTCGGGGAGCCGGGCGGCGAGCTCGGCCCGCACGGTGCCGACCAGGTGCGCGCCCAGTAGGGCCAGGACGACGCGCGCCGCCCGTTCGGCTTCCGGCAGGGTCGTGTACTCGCCGCGTTCCTGGACGTGGGTCAGGAACGATTCCCTGCGCATCGGCATCACAACACCTCCGAGAAAGGGTGAAGGGGGCCAAGGGGGTGCGGAGGGCGGGGTGCCGGAGGGGGAATGGGCTCTTCCCGCCCTCCGCTGCCGGCTGGTGCGGGAGGGTTCAGCCGGAGATCTGCTTGCGGCCGCTTTCGCCGCCGATGCTGATCTTGCGGGGCTTGGCGCGTTCGGCGATCGGGATCCGCAGGGTCAGGACACCCGCGTCGTACTCGGCTTCGATGTGCTCGGTGTCGAGGGTGTCGGCCAGCATGACCTGGCGGGAGAAGACACCGAGGGGCCGCTCGGAGAGCTCCATCTGCACGCCGTCGGACTTCTCCGCGGGCCGGCGCTCGGCCTTCACCGTCAGCATGTTCCGCTCGACGTCGATGTCGATCGCCTCGGTGCTCACACCGGGGAGGTCGAAGGCGATCACGTACACGTCGCCCTGACGGTAGGCGTCCATCGGCATCACCGACGGCTTCGACCACGTGCCAGACGTACCCGACAGCTGCTGGACGATCCGGTCCATCTCGCGGAACGGGTCGGTGCGCATCAACATCGCGAAACACCTCCAGTTGGTTCAGGCAGAAACTGCCAATGCGCTTCAACGTGCCTCCGTTGTAACATGTCATCGAAACGATGACAAGTAAGCAGTCATCTGGAGGATGACAAGCCAACGGAGAGTCCCATGAACGAGGCCGAACGCGATGCCACCCCACCGCCCACCCAGGTCCCCTTCCTCGCCGCCGCGGCGGCACTGGAGACCATCGACCAGGCCCTGCGGGACGCGCAGCGACCCTCCGCAGCACCAACGACGGCCCCGACGGGGCGCGCGCCGGACCCGGGTCCACACCCGGCCCTGGCCGCGCTGTTGCTGCTGCGCGAAGTCCGCGAGCAGCTCGCCGACTGGGAGAGCGGGCTGATCGAGACCGCCCGCGGGCGAGGCGCGAGCTGGGCCGACCTCGCGGGCCCGCTCGGGGTCGCCAGCCGCCAGGCCGCAGAACGGCGCTACCTGCGGCTGCGCCCGGGAGCGGCCGGGAGCACCGGCGAGCAGCGCGTCCAGGCCACGCGCGACACACGCGCCGCCGACCGCACGGTGACCGCCTGGGCCCGCGACCACGCGGCCGACCTGCGCCGTCTCGCCGGCCAGGTCACCGCTCTGACCGGTCTCCCCGAGGGTGCCGAGGGCGCCGTCGGCGACCTGAACCTGGCCCTCGCCGACGACGACGCCGCCCGCCTCGTCCGCCCTCTGATCGACACCCGTGCCCACCTGCGACCCGAGGACACCGAGCTCGCCGAACGCATCGACGCCCTGACCTGGCACACCGACCGGCTCCGCCAGGAAACCCACGACCAACGCAGCACCTGACCCGCCCCTCCCCCGAACCGCCGACCGGACCACGGGCTTCGGGGGCCACGCCACGAACCTGGGAGTGACCCACCATGGCCGAACGCCCTTCCCCGGAGGCCGGCGGCAACGCCATCGCCGTGGAAGTCCTGGAGCACGCCGTTGCCATCAGGCCCTCGGGCGAGATAGACATCGAGACGGCCCCCGCCCTGCGGTTCGCCCTCGCCGAAGCCCTCACCCACGCCTCGCCGGCCAAGCCCGTGACGGTCGACTGCAGCCGCGTCTCCTTCTGCGACTCCTCCGCGCTCAACGCACTCCTCGCCGCCCGGCGCGCAGCACAGGAGACCGGAACCGTCGTTCGCCTGGCAGCCCCCAACCACCAGCTCCTGCGCCTCCTGGAGATGACCGGCACCCTGCCCCTCTTCCCCGCGGACCACGACCCGCCGCCCGGCGACCGCTCTCCGGAGGGATGGCCGGACGGCCTGCCTCAATAGGCACACCGGTCGCGTACGGGCGCCGCCCGGGTCACCGGCGGGGACGGTCGCCTTCCGGGGCCAACCCCCTGGCGCCGACCAGGACCGAACCCTCGGGCCACCCTCGCTGAGGTGGGCTGGAGTGGGGGTGACACTGCTTCGGCGCCAGCCGGTCCGAAGTTTGGCGTGCTCGCCGAACGTCTGCTTCGCATGGCGCAGGACCCGGCCGGTGTGGCTACGGGGCCCCGGCCGGGTCCTGCTTGCGTGGGGCAATCCGTCGTCCTACCCCACGTGCACTGTCACATGTGCCCGGTTGCGCGTCCTGCCGGGTGCAGCGGGTGGGTGACCCGGTGGGCAGTACGGCGGCGTCGGCGTGCGCGGCTCCTGCTCTGCCCTGACCATGGGCCCGTACTGTCCCTCCCCCTGTCCGCCAGGAGTCTCTCGTGCTGGAACGCGCCGTGCGCAAGAACCGCGCCAAGGTCACCTTCGTTCTGCCCGCCGACATGCCTGCGGCCGAGGTGAGCGTGGTCGGCGACTTCAACGACTGGTGTCCCGGCGTGCACCCTCTTACCCTCCGCAAGGACGGCAACCGCGCGGTCACCGTTGAGCTGCCCACCGGCAGCAACCATTCCTTCCGCTACCTGGCCGCCGGTGACTACTGGTTCAACGACGACACCGCCGACGAGCAAGACGGCCCCAACAGCCGTCTCCGCACCTGATCGCGTCTGGCAAGTGCTCTCCGATGCCGGCTTCCAGAAGATCGCTACCGCCGGCGAAGGTGCGCACCTGATCCGGCATAGCTGCGGCGTCATGGTCGGTTGGCTTCCGGCGGGACACGCTGCCGCGAGTAGTGGGCGAATAAGTCCGGGCAGCCGCCGTCCTGGGCGATGAAACCGAGCTCTTCTCCGCGTTTAACCTTCACGACGAGGCCCCCACTCCATGCGGAACGCGGAGGGTAATCGCCCTGGTTCGTGACTAGCCGGGCCGCCTCCACGAGAGTGCCGTGGTCGACGAGCTCCCGGACGCGGGCGGCGGTGCGCAGCTGGGTAACGGGAGCAGTGGCGGAGGACGCCGGCGAGCGGAGCGGGTGATCAGACAGGCCTGGAGAGGAAGAGGGGGCGGAACGAAAGGAGGGGCCCCGGTGCGTTCAGCACCGGGGCCCCGAAGGAACTGCTACACCATCTGCCGGCCCTAGTCCTGCGCCGGCCTACTGTTTCCGCCGACCCGTCCGAACGGGGACAGGCTGTGCGGGGATCGCGGTTGCTCGACCGGAGACCACCTCACTATCGATGTCCTGCGGTACCCGGACTCACGACTTCCGCCCGGGCGATCCTGATGGCGCCTCAACTCCTCCGTTCTTCCCTCGGTGATCAACTGCTTACCAAACGGGAGAGACTGCGAACTGCGGGTTACTGCACTCACTGCGGTACTGCTCTACTGCGTACTGCTGGTGGCCTGTGTCAGCGCCACTCTTCGGCAGCCAGCCCCGTTGCCCATCTTGCGTCTGCTCTGGCTTAGAACCCCACTGCCGAACTTCCCGGTGCGCGCGTCCGCAGCCGACGCCTTCACCGAGGTGCTGCTCACTACTTCACTGCTGGGTACTGCGAACTGCACTTACGGGTACTGCCACTGCGTCAACTGCTGGTACTGCTCACGGCGGCCCCTGATGACTGCGGGCCACCCGGTCCGGTCGTCAGTCCCGTCGCCGTCCTGCGACAACCCTGGCTTCGGAACTCCACCACCGCACCGTCCTGCGCACTGCAACTGCGGGTACTGCTGCCCGGCAGTTCGTCTCTGCCAGGCCCTGCTGTCTCTCTGGGCTACGAGAGAAACCATAACCACGCCACAGCCCAATGTCTACTCCGGCCGTCATAGATTTTCGCGCCCGTCGAGGAGAGCTAGACCTCTGCGGTGGGACCAGATGTGCAGAGCATCCTGCACAGCAGGTCAGGGGCTCGGACGCCCTGTCCTGTACGGCCGCCGTACCGGTGGATTCGGCTGGCCCATGGTCACCGCAGCGCCCGAGCAACCGGTGTCACCCGTCGGCCCTCCGGCGGGAAGACGGTGAGTGCTCTTCTCGACCGGTAGTCCTCCCCGTCGAGAGAACGGGACGACCGGTGCATAAACTCGGCTCCCATGTCGAAGCCTGACGAGCTGCTCGTTGACGTTGCCACCCTGGTGGAGTCCGGGCAGAGCAATCAGATGTCCCTGACCGTTGTCACCGGTGGCGCTGTCATCACCGGTCGGCTGGCACCCGAAGCCGTGTGGAGGCAGCGGGTGTCGGAGGTCCTGACGGATTCCGCCCGCCTGGGCGAGTTCGCCGCCATCTTCACCGCCACGACACCCCACGAGGGGCCGCCCACTCATCTGCACTTCCATGTGGCCCGCATCCTTCAGGGCACGGTGGGGATCCCGGAGACGGGTGGGATGTACCGCGTCTCGATCGCGGATGTCAGCGCCTGGACCATGGGCGACTTCAGCTACTCCGACCACTGACCGACATCGCGTAAGAACCCCTGGGTACGCGGGAGGGCCCGACCGGCGTGTGCCGGTCGGGCCCTCCTCGCTGTTCGGGTGTCGGCTCGCGCCGGTCCTGTCCGTCAGACGGTCACCGGGATGCCGAGCATCGCGGAAGCCTGCTGGAGCGGGCTGAGGACGCGCCTGGGCGCGGCGGCCCGGGGGAGGCCGCGGCAGGTGAACCCGAGCTGGGTCATGGCCCGGAGGACTTCACCGGCGCTGAAGTCGCGGCGGTCCTGGCGCGTGATGACCTGACCGACCTGCTTGACGGGGTAGGTACGGCGCCCGATGATCACGGACTCGCCGACGACCTGCTCGGGCTTGACGCCCTTCATCGACTCCAGGACACCGCTCTTGGTCAGGTCGAACGGGAAACGGGCGATGACACAGCGCATGTTGCCTCACAGGAAGAAGAAGACGGGGACGGCCGTGCCGCGGTGAGGCGGTTCAGCGGGCAAGGGCGAGGACGCCCAGAGCACTGCCCTGCTCATCGACGACCGGCAGGGCATCGAGCCGGCGGTAGCGCATCGCGTGTTCGGCTTCGGCCATCGTGGTTGCGGGTGAGGCGACCGGCCCGCGGTCCCCCAGCAGGTCGCGGAGACGGACCCGGTCGGTGTACGCCGCGCTGTCGCGGATGGCGGTGAGCTGGGCCTGCGTGACCAGCCCAGTGCACAGGCCGTCCTCGTCGCAGACGAGCAGATGACCCGCGCGGGCGCCGGCCATGACGGCCAGGGCCACCTCGACCGTCATGTCGTCACATACCTGTGGACCGGCCGCCTCCATCGCGTCGTCCACCGTCCGGTGCACAGGGTTGGCGTTCGCCGAGCGGGGCTGCATCTGGACCAGCGTCAAAACGTACCTCCTGCAGAGATGGGTCAGTTTCCTGATCACGTGCTTCTCAGGCCGCCGCATCGAAGGCGGACTGCCGCACGCTCACGCGCCGGACCGTCGAGGCGGGCCGTCGCCTGCCGCGGGAGGCCGCGCTGCGCTTGGCGCGTTCGACGACGGGTGCGGTGATGACGACGGGGATGCCGGAGGGGGCTTGGGCGCCGGTGATCCGGTTCAGTGCCTCTTCGCCGGAGCGGACCTGGGTGGTCTGCGGTGTGATGCCGGCGGCCTGCATGAGGCGGGTCATGTCGCGGCGCTGGTTGGGAGTGACGAGGGTGACGACGCTGCCGGACTCGCCGGCGCGGGCGGTGCGGCCGCCGCGGTGGAGGTAGTCCTTGTGGTCGGTGGGCGGGTCGACGTTGACGACGAGGTCGAGGTTGTCGACGTGGATGCCGCGCGCCGCCACGTTCGTCGCGACCAGTACGGTCACGTGTCCGGTCTTGAACTGGGCGAGGGTGCGCGTGCGCTGCGGCTGCGACTTCCCACCGTGCAGGGCGGCGGCCCGGACACCGCTGTTCAGCAGGTCCTGGGTCAGCCGGTCGACGGCGTGCTTGGTGTCCAGGAACATGATCACCCGGCCCTCCCGGGCCGCGATCTCCGTCGTCGTGCGGTGCTTGTCGGCGCCGTGGACGTGCAGCACGTGGTGCTCCATCGTCGTGACGGCGCCCGCGGACGGGTCCACCGAGTGCACGACGGGGTCGGTCAGGTAGCGGCGCACCAGCAGGTCGACGTTGCGGTCGAGGGTGGCGGAGAAAAGCATCCGCTGCCCCTCAGGACGCACCTGGTCCAGGAGGGCGGTGACCTGCGGCATGAAGCCCATGTCGGCCATCTGGTCGGCCTCGTCCAGGACGGTGATCGCGACCTGGTTAAGCCGGCATTCGCCACGGTCGATGAGGTCCTTCAACCGGCCGGGCGTAGCCACGACGACCTCTGCGCCTCCGCGCAGCGCTCCGGCCTGCTTGCCGATCGACATGCCGCCGACGACCGTGGTCAGGCGCAGCTTCACGGCGCGGGCGTACGGGGTGAGGGCGTCGGTCACCTGCTGGGCCAGCTCGCGGGTGGGGACGAGGATCAGGGCGAGGGGCTGGCGGGGCTCGGCGCGCTGCCCGGCGGTGCGGGCCAGCAGAGCGAGGCCGAAGGCGAGGGTCTTACCGGAGCCGGTCCGTCCGCGGCCGAGGACGTCGCGGCCTGCGAGGGTGTTGGGCAGGGTGGCTCCCTGGATCGGGAACGGCACGCTCAGGCCCTGCGCGCCTAGGGCAGCAAGCAGCTCCGCCGGCATGTCGAGGTCGGCGAAGGCCTCGACGGCGGGCAGCGCGGGAGTGATGGTCTTCGGCGGAGCGAACTCGCCCTGTACCGCTGCGGGTCGGCGGCCGTAGCCGCCCGAGCGGCGCGGACCTCCGGAACGGCTCGGGGCCGACGAGCCGAAGCGGCTGCCCCGCTCCGAACCGGCGGCAGCGCCGAAAGCGGGGCCGCCGGTGCGGCTGCGGGTGCGAGAGGAACGGTCGTTCGTACGTGTGCGGTTCATTCAGAACCTTTCCTTGATGCGGCGCGTATCAAGGAATTCCCGCAGCGAAACGCAGTGCAGGGAATCACAAGAACGGGCCGAATGGAATGCGAAAGCGACTCTGGCCAACAGAGATTCTGTACGGGCGCATGCGCTGAGATGAGGTGGCGTCACGGGGACGCGAAATCAAGAAATCGAGTGGGGTGAAGCGCCGAGCAGGCTGTAACCCTGAAATGCTTCATCCCGCAGGTGACACCACTGCGGGAAATGCGTGCAGCTGGGGCCCGCACCCCGAGGGATGCGGGCCCCAGCTACGAAATGCGCGTCAGCGTCAGGCGGGAACGATGTTCTCGGCCGTCGGGCCCTTCTGGCCCTGCGCGATGTCGAAGGTGACCTTCTGGCCTTCCAGCAGCTCGCGGAAGCCCTGGGCGGCGATGTTCGAGAAGTGGGCGAAGACGTCGTCGCCGCCACCGTCCTGCTCGATGAAGCCGAAGCCCTTGGCTGCGTTGAACCACTTCACGGTGCCAGATGCCATGTCATATCTCCTTTGGGGCAGTACACCAGCATCCGCACCATACGGACACCGTGTCGCCGCGATGATGCCCCGCCGGAAAATGACCGGAAATATGAAGCACTCGAATGTGGCGCGGAGGCCGACTGGAGCGCTTGAAGTTTTTGGGTACCAAAACTGCAACCGAGACCGACAGTAGCACGCTGCAGCGGTTCGTGTGCGTTAAATATCTCCATCGTGTGCTGTGCGGAAAAACTCTCCCTGCGGGGTCCATTAAACTCTCTGACCGCGGGGATAGATATTGATTCCCCCCGAGTGCAGCGTTTCGGGAGCAGGAGCGTCCGCCAGCTGCGACGTGCAGTCCAGGGGGGCGTGAGCCTACGGGGTGTGTCAGCAGCGCCCTCCCGAAGGGATCAGCAGCTCGCAGGGTTCCATGGCGGTCTCGGGGGCGTCCACGGCAAGGCGGCGCGGCCAGCCCCGCGCTTGTTACACGTCTGTTCCGCAGCGCCTGACCGTCACTGCGGTCGTTCGCGAAGCCGCTCCCGCAGGTGGAGGAGAACCTCGGTGTCGGCGATGTCGACCAAGGCTGCCAACAGGATCCGGATACGAGCGTCATCGCCATGGTGCACAGCCCGCACGATGGCCTCGACGGTGGCGGCCGCCTCAGCGGGAAGGCATGGTGGGCTGGCCGTGGCCCACACGTGAACGGCAGGACCGGCGCTGCCCGGCCGTTCTGCCGGAGTGTTCTGCCCAGGGTCACTGCCTTCATCCACCGGCACCCGTGGGAACCTCCTGACGAGATGGTCAGCTCAACGGTGATCTCAGTGGCCATCTCACTGGCACGGCTGGACCAGGCCGCCCCCGAGTCCCGGTGCGCCGCTCTCTTCGAGACTTGCATCAGTGGGGACCGGTGTGTGGAGCCTGTCCCGCTGAGAGGCGTGGCACTCTCGTCGCGAGCACCGTTGGCGGGGAAAGAGGACTAGGCAGACCCGTCGAGGGCCTGAGCCAACCCCTCCGACCAACCGCCCCTTTTGGAAAGCGAATTCACGCGACGGAGACAGCGGTGTGAGGCAGGTCATCGAGAACGCGTCTCGCGGCGCGAGACCGGCGGGGGCTCGTGTGGTGCAAGTGGTGCGCGAAGAGCCCTCCGGCCAGGGAGTTCCCGCGAGTTGGGGCACGCGGAGGGCACGGCGAGAGTCGAGAGGTCTAGACAACGACGAAGGCCCAGGTCTGCGACCTGGGCCTTCGTCCAAGAGCGGATGACGGGAATCGAACCCGCGCTATAAGCTTGGGAAGCTCATGTTCTACCATTAAACTACATCCGCGCAGCGGGCCAGTTGCCTGGATCCCTAACGTTGCTCACTCTACCTCATGATCGACCCCCGGTGAATTTGCCGCGGGGTCGTTGTCGTGTGTGGCGTACACCGGGGCGTGTGCGTGCGGGAGTTGGGGCGTACCGTGTGGGTGCGGAGCGGCGGCTGGAGCGGGTGCCGATCATCCCCTAATGTGGCGATTCGTCGCAGTACGGCTCGTTGGGGAAAGGGACTCGATGGAGCACACCGTCGTCCGTTGTGCCGAAGGGCACGTTTTCAGTACCGCCTCCTTCCCGCTGCAGCACCTCGGTGCCGGCCGGATCGGGCCCGGGCGGCTGCTGCGGTGTCCGCGGTGCGCACGGTTGCGGCACGCCGTGCCCGTGGGTGGCGCGAAGCGGTAGCCGCCAGGGCGGGCGCGCGGGTGTCGCTCTCGATTGGGGGTGGCCCGCGCGCTCTGCGTATCCTCGGGACGTGCTTCTCTCTGACAAAGACATCCGGGCCGAGATCGACAGCGGACGGGTTCGCATCGACCCGTTCGAGGAATCGATGGTGCAGCCCTCCAGCATCGATGTACGTCTCGACCGGTTCTTCCGGGTGTTCGAGAACCACCGCTACGCCCACATCGATCCGGCGATCGAGCAGTCGGACCTGACCCGGATGGTCGAGCCGGAGGGTGACGAGGCGTTCATCCTCCACCCCGGTGAGTTCGTCCTCGCCTCGACGTACGAGGTCATCTCGCTGCCCGACGACATCGCCTCCAGACTGGAGGGGAAGTCCAGCCTGGGCCGCCTCGGCCTGGTGACGCATTCGACCGCCGGGTTCATCGACCCCGGGTTCTCGGGCCACGTGACCCTGGAGCTGTCGAACCTCGCCACCCTGCCGATCAAGCTCTGGCCGGGCATGAAGATCGGGCAGCTGTGCATGTTCCGACTCAGCTCGCCGGCCGAGTTCCCGTACGGCAGCGAGCGCTACGGGTCCAGGTACCAGGGGCAGCGCGGGCCGACCGCCTCGCGCTCCTTCCAGAACTTCCACCGCACCCAGGTGAGGCACGAGGCATGAGCGACGTACGCGAGAACCTGACCTACGACGGCTTCGGGCGCGCCGTGCGCGAGCTGGCGCAGACGATCGCCGACGACGGCTACGAGCCCGACATCATCCTGAGCATCGCCCGCGGCGGGGTGTTCGTCGCCGGCGGCCTGGCGTACGCGCTCGACTGCAAGAACATCCACCTCGTGAACGTGGAGTTCTACACCGGCGTCGGCACCACGCTGGAGATGCCGGTCATGCTGGCACCCGTGCCCGAGGCGATCGACTTCACCGACAAGAAGGTCCTCATCGCCGATGACGTGGCCGACACCGGCAAGACGCTGAAGCTCGTCCACGACTTCTGCCTGGGCCACGTCGCCGAGGTGCGCTCCGCCGTCGTCTACGAGAAGTCCCACTCCCTCGTGAAGTGCGAGTACGTGTGGAAGAAGACCGACGAGTGGATCAACTTCCCCTGGTCGGTCGAGCCGCCCGTCGTCAAGCGCGAGGGCCAGGTCCTCGACGCCTAGCCCGCGGACGTCATGCAGAGGGCCCGCCGCGCGGACAGTGCGCGGCGGGCCCTTTCGTGTGCTCAGGCGCGGTCAGATCGTGCCCAGCTTGATGATCGACAGCAGGGCGACCAGCTGGATCGCGGACGCGCCCAGGGCCTTCGGCCACGGCAGGTCGTGCGACTTGCTGATCAGTGAGGTGAACAGGGCTCCGGCCGCCACCCACGTGGCCCAGCCCAGCACCTGTACGACCATGTTGTCGCCGCCGAGGAACACGGCGAACAGCAGGCGCGGCGCGTCCGTGATGGACATGACCAGCATCGACAGGCCCACCGTCGGCTGCCACGAGCCGTCGCCGCCCAGCTGGCGGGCCATGGTGTGCGTGACCGCGCCCAGGATCAGGCCGCAGATGACGAAGGCCACGCCGGCGGACAGGACGATCGGGATGGCCTTCGGCACGGTCGCTTTGATGACGTCCTCGCGGGCGTCGTCGAGGCCGAAGACCGCGAGCAGCCCGTAGAGGAAGGTCACGATCAGCGCGGGGCCCCAGACCGCGTAGTCGCGCATCTGCAGGAAGGTCTGCCCCGGCCGCGTCACGATGCCGCGGAGCAGCTCCTTCCACGGCAGCCGCGGCCCGGACGGCACCGCCGAGGCCGCGCCCGCCTGGTAGGTCGCGCCCTGGCCGTACGGGTCCTCGCCGACGGCGAAGACCTGGGTGTGCCCCGGGTTGTCGTTGTAGCCCCCGCCGCCGCGGCCCCCGCCCCCGTGGTCGTACGGGGGCTGCTGCGCGTGCGGCTGCTGCTGCCCGTACGGGTCGAAGTACTCCGGCTCACCGTGACCTCCCGCGCCCGGCTGCGGCCACTGCTGCTGCGGTGGCGGGCCGCCGACGGGAGGGTACGGCGGCCGGCCGTACGGCGGCGGTTGCTGCTGCTGACCGTACGACTGCTGCTGCTGCGGGGGTTGTTGCGGAGAGCGGTTGTTGTCCCTGCCGCGTCCGATCCTGAATCCAGCCACGTGATCGAACGTACCTGGTCCGGCGGGCACACGTGGACGGGCAGCCGGAACAGCCACCCTTTGCGGCTGACCTGTGACATCCCTTAGGGGGTCCCGGAGGGGCTGTCCCCACCCCGTGTCCGATCTTGCCCTGTGCCCGATTTACCAGGCTGTGTCGTGGTCTGCGGCGTTCCGTTACGTTCTCGATGGGTTACGCACATATCGGGTCCGTAGTTTCGTTCTCGTCGCCGCCACACGGCGCGAACGACCACGAACGAGCACGAACGAGCACGAGTACACGAGACACGAGAAGAGCCCACACATGCGCAACACTCGCCGAACCAGCCTCCGCAGCGCCGCCGTCGTCGTCGGCGCGGCCACCGTCCTGGCCGTCCCGGTCGGGTCCGCCTTCGCGGACTCGCCGGCCGTACCGGGGCCGGGGGTGCTGCCGTCCGTCGAACCGGCCGCGAGCGTCCGCGCGTACGTCACCACCGTGAAGCTGGCGGACGGGTCCGTCGCCGAGGTCTACAGGATCGGCAACAGCCACTTCGAGGCGGACGTCCTCGCCGGCTCCGCGAAGCTGGACACGCTGGTCAGCAAGGAGGGGGCGGCGTCGTACGGGCAGAGCGACGGCCTGCGCGTCGTGCTCCGGCCGAACGGCACCGTCACCTCCTGGATGGAGGGCGCGCCGAAGCCGCAGACCGGGAAGGAGAGCTCGGTGCGGATCACCATGGCCGACGGGCGGATCGCCAGGCTGGTGGACGGCTCGTACGGCAAGCGCGTCGAGATCTCCACGCCGAAGGGCCGCGCCGCCCTGGCCACGATCGACCTGCGGCGTCCGAGCGTCCAGCACGACGGCTGGACGTACAGGCTCGTCCAGGACGGCAAGCGCGTGAAGTTCGTCGTCATCGACGGCAAGGGCGGCGGGAACAGCTGGGTGTACGACTTCAACGGCAGGCTGATCGAGAAGTACACGGTCGCCCCGGTGCGGCAGGACGGCGGGAAGGGCGTGAAGGTGGCCGCCTCCGGCGGCGCCTCTGCGGCGGACGCGGCCGGGCTGGGCTTCACCGTGCTGCGGGGCCGGGGCTGAGTCCCTCCCGTCCCCGTACGACGACGGAACGGCCGGTCCCCCTGGTGGGGGACCGGCCGTTCCGGTGCGGGTGCCCTGCCGGTGCCCGGCGGGGCCCTGCGGGAGTCCTACTTGGCCTCGGCCTCGGGCTTCGTCTCGGCCTCGGCCTCGGGCTCGCCCGCAGTCTCTGCCTTCGCCTCTGCCTCCGGCTCGGCCGCAGTCTTCGCCTCGGCCGCGGCTTCGGCGTCTGCCTCTGCCGGGGCGTCCGCCTCCGGCTCGGCAGCGGCCTCAGTCGCCGCCTCGGCTTCCGCCTTGGCAGCCGCCTCGGCTTCCGCCTTGGCCTTGGCCTCGGCGTCGGCCTTCGCCTTCGCTTCGGCGTCGGCCTTCGCCTTGGCCTCGGCTTCCGCCTTCGCTTCCGCCGCGGCCTTCGCGGCAGCGGCGGCGGCTTCCGCCTCGGCCGCGGCCTGTGCCTCGGCCTCCGCCGCGAGCGCGGCCAGCTCGGCCTCCGTCGGGCCCGGGGTCTTCACCGAGTCGAGCAGCAGCTGCGCCACGTCGACCACCTGGACGTGTTCCTTCGCTTGGCCGTCGTTCTTCTTGCCGTTCACCGAGTCGGTGAGCATCACGAGGCAGAAGGGGCAGGCAGTGGAGACGATGTCCGGGTTCAGGGACAGGGCCTCGTCGACGCGCTCGTTGTTGATGCGCTTGCCGATCCGCTCCTCCATCCACATCCGCGCGCCACCGGCGCCACAGCAGAAGCCCCGCTCCTTGTGGCGGTGCATCTCCTGCTGGCGCAGGCCCGGCACGGCCGACATGATCTCGCGCGGCGGCGTGTAGACCTTGTTGTGCCGGCCCAGGTAGCACGGGTCGTGGTACGTGATCAGGCCGTCGACCGGCGTGACCGGCGTGAGGCGGCCCTCGTCGATCAGGTGCTGGAGCAGCTGCGTGTGGTGGATGACCTCGTACTCGCCGCCCAGCTGCGGGTACTCGTTCGCGATCGTGTTGAAGCAGTGCGGGCAGGTCGAGACGATCCGCTTCGCCGACTTCGGCTTCTTCGTCGAGGGGTCCTCGTCGTCCTCGCCGAACGCCATGTTCAGCATGGCCACGTTCTCCTGGCCCAGCTGCTGGAACAGCGGCTCGTTGCCCAGGCGGCGCGGCGAGTCACCGGTGCACTTCTCGTCGCCGCCCATGATCGCGAACTTGACGCCCGCGATGTTCAGCAGCTCCGCGAAGGCCTTCGTGGTCTTCTTGGCCCGGTCCTCCAGGGCGCCGGCGCAGCCGACCCAGTAGAGGTAGTCGAACTCGGAGAGGTCCTCCGCGTCCTTCCCGATGATCGGGACCTCGAAGTCCACCTCCTTGGTCCACTCGACGCGCTGCTTCTTCGCCAGGCCCCAGGGGTTGCCCTTCTTCTCCAGGTTCTTGAGCATCGTGCCCGCCTCCGACGGGAACGCGCTCTCGATCATCACCTGGTAGCGGCGCATGTCGACGATGTGGTCGATGTGCTCGATGTCGACCGGGCACTGCTCCACGCACGCACCGCAGGTGGTGCAGGACCACAGCACGTCCGGGTCGATGACGCCGTTCTCCTCGGCGGTGCCGATCAGCGGGCGCTCGGCCTCCGCGAGAGCGGCGGCCGGGACATCGGCGAGCTGCTCCGCCGTGGCCTTCTCGTTGCCCTCCATGTCCTTGCCGCCACCGGCCAGCAGGTACGGGGCCTTGGCGTGCGCGTGGTCGCGCAGCGACATGATGAGCAGCTTGGGGGACAGCGGCTTGCCCGTGTTCCAGGCCGGGCACTGCGACTGGCAGCGACCGCACTCCGTGCACGTGGAGAAGTCGAGGATGCCCTTCCAGGAGAACTGCTCGACCTGGGAGACACCGAAGGAGTCGTCCTCGCCCGGGTCCTCGAAGTCGATCTCCTTGCCGCCCGAGGTCATCGGCTGCAGCGCGCCGAGGGCCGTGGAGCCGTCCGCGTTCCGCTTGAACCAGATGTTCGGGAAGCCGAGGAAGCGGTGCCAGGCGACACCCATGTTGGTGTTGAGCGAGACCGTGATCATCCAGGTGAAGGACGTGACGATCTTGAGCGCCGCGAAGAAGTACGTCAGGTACTGGAGCGTGCTCAGGCTCAGCCCGTCGAAGGCGGCGATCAGCGGGTACGAGGCGAAGAAGCCCGGCTCCCAGCCGTCGACGCCGTGCTGGGCGCCCTCCAGGGCGCGCAGCGTCATGATGCAGATGCCGACGATCAGGATGACGGCCTCGACGAAGTACGCCTGGCCCGTCTTGGAGCCCGCGAAGCGGGACTTGCGGCCCGCCGCGCTCGGCCGGCTCAGCTGCCGGATCACGATGAGGGTGACGATGCCGAGCACCGTCATCAGGCCGAGGAACTCGGTGAAGATCTCGTACGGCAGCCAGTCACCGATGATCGGGATCAGCCAGTCGGCCTGGAAGAGCTGGCCGAAGGCGTTGACGATCGTCAGCAGCAGCGAGAAGAAGCCCACCGCCACGAACCAGTGCGCGAAGCCGACGATGCCCCAGCGGTTCATACGGGTGTGGCCGAGGAATTCCTTGACCAGGGTGATGGTGCGCTGCGTGGGATCGCCGGTGCGCGTGCCCGCGGGCACTGGCTGGCCGAGTCGCACGAAACGGTAGATCTGCACGATGGCACGGCCGAACAGCGCGACGGCCACCACCGTGATGACCAGCGACACGATGATCGCGGCGAGTTGCATGGAAGGGCTCCTCGGGCGGCACTTACTAAGCGGTAACTTATGAAGTCAAGGCTTGAGGTTACCCATTCCCGACGCCGCAATGTAGCTGAGCGTGCGGTGATCTGTGTCGCTCAGGCGACCCTTTGCCGGTACGCCGCGCGCGGGGTCTGCGCCAGGATCGCGAGGTCCATCCCGAGCCAGTGGTTCTCCACATAATGCCGGTCGAGCAGGGCCATCTCCTCCCAGGGGAGGTCCGAACGCGCGCTGACCTGCCACAATCCGGTCATTCCGGGGCGTACGAGGAGTCGCTCGGGGTGGTCCGTGCGGGCCTGCGGGCGCGGTCCGACGAGCGACATCTCGCCGCGGGCCACGTTCAGCAGCTGCGGGAGGCTGTCGAGGGCGCAGCGGTCCAGGGCCGCGCCGATCCGGCCCGTGTCGGCGGTGCGCAGCCGCCACGTCCGAAACGGGCGGCCGGCCAGGCCGGCCGCGGCCTCCCGTGCGAAGGGGCGGCCGCCCTGGGTCGCGCAGAGCAGGGCGGTGGCGGCCGCGAGCGGCAGGCCGAGCACCGCGAGCAGCACCACTGCCCCGACGAGGTCGAGCACCCGCTTCGCCGGCGGGGCGGCGGGGACCCGTACCCGCGGAGCGGTGAGTGTGAGGGGCATGCCAGCACGCTGCCGCATGCCTCCGGCGGTCTTGCGGTGGCGCGCGGCTGCGGTGACCCGTTCGGCTGAAGCCCCACTGCCGGGACTCCGCCCCCGGACTCCCCGCGCCCGCTGCGTCGACGGGGCCCTGCCGGCGCAAGGTTGCGCGTAAGCGCGGGCTAAAGGTTGAGTCGACTCGACTCAGCTCTGTTGACGCAAGCGCGGCGATACGGCATGGTTGAGTCTGTTCCACTCAAGTCAGCTGGAGGAATTGAAATGGCACGTGCGGTCGGCATCGACCTGGGCACCACTAACTCCGTCGTCAGCGTTCTGGAAGGCGGCGAGCCCACCGTCATCACCAACGCCGAGGGCGCCAGGACCACGCCGTCCGTCGTCGCCTTCGCCAAGAACGGCGAGGTCCTCGTCGGCGAGGTGGCCAAGCGCCAGGCGGTCACGAACGTGGACCGGACCATCCGCTCCGTCAAGCGCCACATGGGCACTGACTGGAAGATCAACCTGGATGGCAAGGACTTCAACCCGCAGCAGATGAGCGCCTTCATCCTGCAGAAGCTGAAGCGCGACGCCGAGGCGTACCTGGGCGAGAAGGTCACGGACGCGGTCATCACCGTCCCGGCCTACTTCAACGACTCCGAGCGTCAGGCGACGAAGGAGGCCGGCGAGATCGCGGGCCTGAACGTCCTGCGCATCGTCAACGAGCCCACGGCCGCCGCCCTGGCCTACGGCCTCGACAAGGACGACCAGACCATTCTCGTCTTCGACCTCGGTGGCGGCACCTTCGACGTGTCGCTCCTGGAGATCGGCGACGGCGTCGTCGAGGTGAAGGCCACCAACGGTGACAACCACCTCGGTGGTGACGACTGGGACCAGCGCGTCGTCGACTACCTGGTGAAGCAGTTCGCCAACGGCCACGGCGTGGACCTCTCCAAGGACAAGATGGCGCTCCAGCGCCTGCGCGAGGCCGCGGAGAAGGCGAAGATCGAGCTGTCCTCCTCCACGGAGACCACGATCAACCTGCCCTACATCACGGCTTCCGCCGAGGGCCCGCTGCACCTGGACGAGAAGCTCACGCGCGCCCAGTTCCAGCAGCTGACCGCGGACCTGCTCGACCGCTGCAAGACCCCGTTCCACAACGTCATCAAGGACGCCGGCATCCAGCTGTCCGAGATCGACCACGTGGTCCTGGTCGGCGGCTCCACCCGCATGCCGGCCGTCGCCGAGCTCGTCAAGGAGCTCACCGGCGGTCAGGACGCCAACAAGGGCGTCAACCCGGACGAGGTCGTCGCCATCGGCGCCACCCTCCAGGCCGGTGTGCTCAAGGGTGAGGTCAAGGACGTCCTGCTCCTCGACGTGACCCCGCTGTCCCTCGGCATCGAGACCAAGGGCGGCATCATGACCAAGCTGATCGAGCGCAACACCACGATCCCGACGAAGCGCTCCGAGATCTTCACGACGGCCGAGGACAACCAGCCGTCCGTCCAGATCCAGGTCTACCAGGGCGAGCGCGAGATCGCGGCGTACAACAAGAAGCTCGGCATGTTCGAGCTGACGGGCCTGCCCCCGGCCCCGCGTGGCGTCCCGCAGATCGAGGTCTCCTTCGACATCGACGCGAACGGCATCATGCACGTCACGGCCAAGGACCTTGGCACGGGCAAGGAGCAGAAGATGACCGTCACCGGCGGCTCCTCGCTCGGCAAGGACGAGGTCGACCGCATGCGCCAGGAGGCGGAGCAGTACGCGGACGAGGACCTGCGCCGCAAGGAGGCGGCCGAGTCCCGCAACCAGGGCGAGCAGCTCGTCTACCAGACGGAGAAGTTCGTCAAGGACAACGAGGACAAGGTCCCGGCCGACGTCAAGACCGAGGTCGAGTCCGCCGTCGCCGAGCTGAAGGAGTCGCTCAAGGGCGAGGACACGGCCGAGATCCGCACCGCGACGGAGAAGCTCGCCGCGGTCAGCCAGAAGCTCGGCCAGGCCATCTACGCCGACGCGCAGGCCGCCCAGGCCGCCGGCGGCGCGGGTGACGCGGGCCAGGCCAAGGCCGACGACGACGTCGTCGACGCCGAGATCGTCGACGACGAGAAGCCGAAGGGCGGCGCTGCCTGATGTCGGAGGAGACCCCGGGCTTCGACGAGAAGCCCGAAGTCCCCGACGCCGGTCAGAACGACGCCGAGCCGAAGGCCGCCGACTCCGCCAAGGACGAGGCGGCCCCGGCCGGGGACTCCAGCCAGGACGTGGCGCTGCTGGCGCAGCTGGACCAGGCCCGTACCGCGCTCTCCGAGCGCACCGCGGACCTCCAGCGGCTCCAGGCCGAGTACCAGAACTACCGCCGCCGGGTGGAGCGGGACCGGATCACCGTCAAGGAGATCGCGGTCGCGTCCCTCCTGACGGAGCTGCTCCCGACCCTGGACGACATCGGCCGGGCGCGGGAACATGGCGAGCTGGTCGGCGGCTTCAAGTCGGTGGCCGAATCGCTCGAGACCGTCGCCGCCAAGATGGGCCTGCAGCAGTTCGGCAAGGAGGGCGAGCCCTTCGACCCGACGATCCACGAGGCCCTGATGCACTCGTACGCGCCGGACATCACCGAGGACACCTGCGTGGCGATCCTGCAGCCGGGGTACCGGATCGGCGAGCGTACGATCCGTCCCGCACGGGTCGCGGTGGCCGAGCCCCAGCCGGGCGCGGCCCCGAAGTCCGAGTCCACGGAGGGCGAAGCGCCGGACGGCTTGGACGCGGATGCCCCCGACAAGGGCTGATGCACCACACGTAGAAGCACGGGAGGAGGGACACCGGGGATGAGCACGAAGGACTTCGTCGAGAAGGACTACTACAAGGTCCTCGGTGTCCCGAAGGACGCCACCGAGGCCGAGATCAAGAAGGCGTACCGGAAGCTCGCACGCGAGTTCCACCCGGACGCCAACAAGGGCGACGCCTCTGCCGAGGAGCGCTTCAAGGAGATCTCCGAGGCGAACGACATCCTCGGCGACGCCAAGAAGCGCAAGGAGTACGACGAGGCGCGCGCGCTGTTCGGCAACGGTGGCTTCCGCCCCGGGCCGGGCGGCGGCGGCTCGTTCAACTTCGACCTCGGCGACCTCTTCGGGGGCCAGCAGCAGGGCGCCGGCCAGGCCGGCGGCTTCGGCGGCGGCCTGGGCGACGTCTTCGGCGGCCTCTTCAACCGCGGCGCCGGCCCCGGGGCGGGTACCCGTACCCAGCCGCGCCGCGGCCAGGACATCGAGTCGGAGGTCACCCTCTCCTTCACGGAGGCGGTGGACGGGGCCACGGTCCCGCTGCGGATGTCCTCCCAGGCCCCCTGCAAGGCCTGTTCGGGCACCGGCGACAAGAACGGCACCCCCAGGGTGTGCCCGACCTGTGTCGGCACCGGCCAGGTCTCGCGGGGCAGCGGCGGTGGCTTCTCGCTGACCGACCCCTGCGCGGACTGCAAGGGCCGCGGCCTGATCGCGGAGACCCCCTGCGAGGTCTGCAAGGGCAGCGGGCGCGCCCGCAGCTCCCGCACCATGCAGGTCAGGATCCCGGCGGGCGTCTCCGACGGCCAGCGGATCCGGCTGCGCGGCAAGGGTGCGCCGGGCGAGCGCGGCGGTCCCGGCGGTGACCTCTACGTGGTCGTGCACGTCGGTTCCCACCCGGTGTTCGGCCGCAGGGACGACAACCTGACGGTGACCGTGCCCGTGACGTTCGCGGAGGCGGCGCTGGGGGCCGAGATCAAGGTTCCGACCCTGAACGGCCCCTCGGTGACGCTGAAGCTGCCGCCGGGCACCCCCAACGGGCGCACCATGCGGGCCCGCGGCAAGGGTGCGGTCCGCAAGGACGGCACCCGCGGCGACCTGCTGGTCACGGTGGAGGTCGAGGTCCCGACCGAGCTGTCCGACAAGGCCCGCGAGGCCCTGGAGATGTACCGCGAGGCGACGGAGTCGCAGGACCCGCGCTCCGCGCTGTTCGAGTCCGCGAAGGGAGCATGACATGGACGGCCGCCGACGACAGTCTTCCCGTCTGGGAAGCGGTGCCTACCAACTCACCGACGAGACCCCGGTCTACGTGATCTCGGTGGCCGCCCAGCTCTCCGGTCTGCATCCGCAGACCCTCCGCCAGTACGACCGTCTCGGCCTGGTCTCCCCGGACCGTACGGCCGGCCGCGGCCGGCGCTACTCGGCCCGTGACATCGAACTGCTCCGTACGGTGCAGGCGCTGTCGCAGGACGAGGGCATCAATCTGGCGGGCATCAAGCGCATCATCGAACTGGAGAACCAGGTCGCCGCGCTCCAGCAGCGCGTGGCCGAGCTCTCCGCGGCCGTGGACGGCGCGGCGGCCACGCTGCAGGCCCGCGAGGCCCAGGTGCACGCCTCGTACCGGCGCGACCTGGTCCCGTACAGCCCTCCGCAGCCGGGCAGCGCCCTGGTGGTCTGGCGCCCCAACCCCAAGCGGCCGATGGACTGAGTGCGCCTCTCACCCGGGCCCGCACCCTCAGGCCCCGCCCCTTCCGGGGCGGGGCCTGAGGGCTGTCAGAGTCCTTCCCCGTCCCGGTCGTGGTCCTCGTGGTCCGGGTGTCCCTCGCAGTCCTGTTCGGGGTCCGAGGGGCGGCCCAGGATGCCGGACCGGGCGATGAGGTAGCCGAGCTGGGCGCGGCTGCCGCTGCCGAGGGTGGTGGCGAGCTTGGCGATGTGCGCCCGGCAGGTGCGGACGTTCATGCCGAGGCGGCGCGCGATGGCCTCGTCGACGTGGCCCTCGATCAGGAGCTGGGCGATGGTCCGCTGCACGCCCGATATCCCGCCGGGGGTGCTGCGGTACGTCACCTCCTCCTGGAGGGGCACGGCGCGGTGCCACAGCTGCTCGAACACCTTGATGAGGTAGTCGACCAGGCCCGGGTGGCGCAGCTCCAGGGCGACCCGGCGGTCGTCGCTCACCGGGATGAAGGCCACCGTGCGGTCGAAGATGATCAGGCGTTCGATCAGTTCCTCCAGGGTGCGGATCTCCACCTTGCCCGTCGAGATCCGCTCCACGTAGGCGAGCGTGCCCTGGCTGTGCCGTGCGGTGTGCTGGTACAGGGTCCGTATGCTGACCCCGCGGTCGATCAGCGGCTGGTCGCGTTCCAGGGCCTGCGTGAGGGCCAGGGAGGGCCGGGCGCCGCCGGGCTGGACCGTCAGCACCTCGGTGTGGCACTCGGCCGTCGCGAGGTTCAGGGCGGCGTTGATCTGTTCGAAACCCTCCAGCACCGTGATGGCATGGGTGTTGGCCGGGCTCTGTGCGCTGATGGCCAGGAAAGGCTCGAAAGTGTCGGTGAGATCTACAGCGCTGCGCCGGCGGTCCTGGATCTCGCGTTCAATCGGATGGAGCCGTTGAGCCAAAGCCACGGCCGGGGGAACCGGGCGGAGCTGGTTCGCGTCATCCGGGTCGGGCTGCAGAAGAGCGAATTCAAGCAGGCAGGGGGCGTTCTGGATCTCGCCCCGGGCTATCCGGCCGGTGCTCAGCGCGGTCGCGTAGAGCCGCGTCCCCTCGGCGCACATGGACGTCACAGGGTGGGGATGTGTCGCTTTTGTCTCGTTTCGCGTCAAATCTCCACCCCCCAGGGTCCTGAACATGCAAGAACATGATGCATCGTCCCTGTGGCATTGACGTGCCTGAATGAGCCATCGTCTGTCACGCGGGGGAGAGGATTCCATCAAGTGAGGACGAAGCCGACCATGTACAAGAGAATGCTTCGCTCGGTGCTTGCCATAGTTTTCTCCGCCGTTGCGGTTTTTGGGGCAGTCAGCGCCGTCGAAAGTGACGCGGGGAGCGCTAGGGACGGTCAGGGCACGAGCCTGACGAGCACGGACGACACCGGCTGGACCACGGCGCCCGCGGGTAAGTACGCGGATACCGGCTGGACCAGCGGCCAGCTGGGCGGAAGCGGCGATACGGGTTGGACCGAGGCGCCTGCGACGGTGTCCGCGTGACCCCCGACGATCGCGGCTTCCGCCGCGAGATGGCCTCCGCCTACCGTTCGGGCTGGCAGTTCATCGATCTCGCCACGGCCATCCCCCACCCTGGCGATTCGGTGATGGTCACCCTGTTCGGCCAACCGATCGTCGTCGTGCGCGAGGAGGACGAGGACGTACGTGCCTACCGGTGCCTGCGCCGCCCGCGGGGCGCGCCGCAGCCCGTCCGCTGCGAGGTGCGCTACGGAATGGTCTTCGTCAATCTCGATCAGCGCGACCACCAGCTCTTCGAACCCGATATCACCACCGCCACCCCCCGCAGTGCCTGAAGCGATTCCCCCGTCGTTCCAGATCGCTCAGGCGCTACCCCCACACAACGGCGCCATCGTGGACCTGACCACGATGGCGCCGTTGTGATGTCCGCGTCCAGTGCCTGAACCGGACAAGATGAAGAATCAACGGCTTACGCGCGCCCCATGGCCCGCTCCAGGGTGATCTCCATGACGACCCGGTCGGGATTGGGCGACGGCGTACGCCCGTAGCGCTGCGCGTAGCGCGCCACCGCGTCGGCGACCGACGCCTCGTCCGTGCGGATCACCGCGCGGCCCTCCAGCGTGGCCCAGCGGCGCCCTTCCATCTGGCAGACCGCGACCCGCGCGCCCTCCGGGTGCGCCTCCTGCACCGCCAGGACGTTGCGCACCTTCTTGCTGTGCCGGTTGCTGATCACCCGGGCCAGGCCGGCCTCCGGGTCGTACGTCACCCCCACCGGCACCACGTGGGGCGTGCCGTCGGGGCGCGGGGTGGTCAGGGTGCAGACGTGCCGCTCCCGCCAGAAGGCGAGGTACTCGGGCGTCGGGTTGAGTACGTCATGGGACATGGCCCGAAGGGTACGGGGGAACGGTGTCCGCACTTGCCTTGAGTGGAATAGACTCAACTTTGCGTACGCTGACTCTGTCAGTGTTGTTGTGGGTGCCAACCCCTCGGGGAGAGGAGAAGACGCAGTGGACGCCGAACTGACCAACAAGAGCCGGGACGCGTTGAACGCGGCCACCAGCAGGGCCGTCAAGGACGGTCATGCGGATCTGACCCCCGCGCACCTGCTGCTGGCCCTGCTCGCCGGCGAGGACAACGAGAACGTCATCGACCTGCTGGTCGCCACCGACGCCGACCAGGCCGCCGTCCGGGCCGGAGCCGAGCGGCTGCTCGCCGCCCTGCCCAGCGTCACCGGCTCCACCGTCGCGCCCCCGCAGCCCACCCGCGACCTGCTCGCCGTACTCGCCGAGGCGGACGCGCAGGCCGGCCGGCTCGGCGACGACTACCTCTCCACCGAGCACCTCCTCATCGCCCTCGCCGCCAAGGGCGGCGCGGCCGGCGAGGTCCTTTCCACCCAGGGCGCGACGGCGAAGAAGCTGCTCGACGCCTTCGAGAACGCACGAGGAGGACGGCGGGTGACCACCCCCGATCCCGAGGGCCAGTACAAGGCCCTGGAGAAGTTCGGCACCGACTTCACGGCAGCCGCGCGCGAGGGCAAGCTCGACCCGGTCATCGGCCGTGACCACGAGATCCGCCGCGTCGTGCAGGTGCTCTCGCGCCGCACGAAGAACAACCCCGTGCTGATCGGCGAGCCCGGCGTCGGCAAGACCGCCGTCGTCGAGGGCCTGGCCCAGCGCATCGTCAAGGGCGACGTCCCCGAGTCCCTGAAGAACAAGCGCCTCGTCTCCCTGGACCTCGGCGCGATGGTCGCCGGCGCCAAGTACCGCGGCGAGTTCGAGGAGCGGCTGAAGACCGTACTGGCCGAGATCAAGTCGAGCGACGGCCAGATCATCACCTTCATCGACGAGCTGCACACGGTCGTCGGCGCGGGCGCCGGCGGCGACTCCGCCATGGACGCGGGCAACATGCTCAAGCCCATGCTGGCCCGCGGCGAGCTGCGCATGGTCGGCGCGACCACGCTCGACGAGTACCGCGAGCGGATCGAGAAGGACCCGGCGCTGGAGCGGCGCTTCCAGCAGGTGCTGGTCGCCGAGCCGTCCGTCGAGGACACGATCGCGATCCTGCGCGGGCTCAAGGGCCGCTACGAGGCCCACCACAAGGTCGTCATCAACGACAGCGCGCTGGTGGCCGCCGCGACCCTCTCCGACCGGTACATCACCTCCCGCTTCCTCCCCGACAAGGCCATCGACCTCGTCGACGAGGCCGCGTCCCGGCTGCGCATGGAGATCGACTCCTCCCCGCTGGAGATCGACGAGCTCCAGCGCTCCGTGGACCGCCTGCGGATGGAGGAGCTGGCCCTGAAGAACGAGTCCGACCCGGCCTCGATCGAGCGCCTGGAGAAGATCCGCAAGGACCTCGCGGACCGGGAGGAGGAGCTGCGCGGGCTGACCGCCCGCTGGGAGAAGGAGAAGCAGTCCCTCAACCGGGTCGGCGAGCTCAAGGAGCGCCTGGACGACCTGCGCGGGCAGGCCGAGCGCGCCCAGCGCGACGGCGACTTCGACACCGCCTCCAAGCTGCTCTACGGGGAGATCCCGGCCCTGGAGCGCGAGCTGGCCGAGGCCACGGAGGAGGAGGAAGAGGCCTCCAAGACCGGACACTCCAAGGACTCGATGGTCAAGGACGAGGTCGGCCCCGACGACATCGCCGACGTGGTGGGCGCCTGGACCGGCATCCCCGCCGGCCGCCTGCTGGAGGGCGAGACCCAGAAGCTGCTGCGCATGGAGGACGAGCTGGGCCGCCGCCTGATCGGCCAGGGCGAGGCCGTGCGGGCCGTCTCCGACGCCGTGCGCCGCACCCGGGCCGGCATCGCCGACCCGGACCGCCCGACCGGCTCCTTCCTCTTCCTCGGCCCGACGGGCGTGGGCAAGACGGAGCTGGCCAAGGCGCTCGCCGACTTCCTCTTCGACGACGAGCGGGCCATGGTCCGCATCGACATGTCGGAGTACGGCGAGAAGCACAGCGTGGCCCGCCTGGTCGGCGCCCCGCCCGGCTACGTCGGCTACGAGGAGGGCGGCCAGCTCACCGAGGCCGTGCGCCGCCGCCCGTACAGCGTGGTGCTCCTGGACGAGGTGGAGAAGGCCCACCCCGAGGTCTTCGACATCCTGCTCCAGGTCCTGGACGACGGACGGCTCACGGACGGCCAGGGCCGGACCGTGGACTTCCGCAACACCATCCTGATCCTGACCTCGAACCTGGGCAGCCAGTTCCTGATGGACCCGCTCACCCCGGCCGAACAGAAGAAGCAGCAGGTCCTGGACGTGGTCCGGGCGAGCTTCAAGCCGGAGTTCCTCAACCGCCTGGACGACCTGGTGGTCTTCTCCGCACTGAGCCGGGACGAGCTGGCGCACATCGCCGAGCTCCAGATCGGCCGCCTCGCCAAGCGCCTGGCCGACCGGCGGCTGACCCTGGAGGTCACCCCCGAGGCCCTGGCCTGGGTGGCGGACAAGGGCAACGACCCGGCGTACGGCGCCCGGCCGCTGCGCCGTCTGATCCAGACGGCGATCGGCGACCGCCTGGCGAAGGAGATCCTCTCCGGCGAGGTCCGGGACGGCGACACCGTACGGGTCGACGTGGCGGGCGAGGACCTGCTGGTCGGCAAGGCCCTCTGAGCGGGGGCGGCCGCGCCCCGGGGCGCGGCCGGCCGTCTCAGGACGCGTCGAAGCGGACCTTCGCGGTCGTTCCGACCTCCGGGGTGATCCGCATCCGCAGCCCGGCCGCCCGGCCGGGCTGCGGCTCCTCGTGGACGAGGGCGAAGCACCCCTCGCTCTCCGGGTCGTAGTTGTCCGGCCGCGGACCGGGGCAGACGACCCGCTCCGGTGCCTTCGGGAAGGACGCGACCCACGCCTCGGCGTCGGCGTGCTCCATGCGGAAGGTGCCCAGGACCGTCGTGCGGCCGTCCGCCGCCTCGGTCCGGTCGCACTTCCCGTCCCGCCAGCCCGCCGGCGGGGCCATCCGGGCGAATGCCATGACCTCCGCGCAGTCGGCGGTCCCCCGGGGGCCGCCCTCGTCGCCCGGATCCTCCGCGGCCTGCCACAGCACCCCGGCGCACACGGCGGCGCCGACGGCCAGCGGCAGCCCCAGGACCAGCTTGAACGTACCGCGCAGGGCCATGCGCCCCCCTTACCTGGTTCTTACTCGGTTCTTAATCGTTCCGCCCGGAGCGGATCGTACGTGCGGGGCTGGACACAAGGTGGGCGCGATGGGGGAGGATGCAGGTATCCGCACGAAGGGAAAACACGGTGAGCATCGACCCGGCCTCGATTCCGAACTTCGGAGGGCAGCAGCCCGATCCGCAGGCCACAGGACCGGCGGGCCCCGTCGTCCCCGACCAGGATCTGGTCAAGCAGCTGCTGGAGCAGATGGAGCTCAAGTACGTCGTCGACGACGAGGGTGACCTCGCGGCGCCGTGGGAGGAGTTCCGCACGTACTTCATGTTCCGCGGCGAGGACGAGCAGCAGGTCTTCTCGGTGCGGACCTTCTACGACCGTCCGCACAAGATCGACGAGAAGCCGCAGCTTCTCGAGTCGATCGACGACTGGAACCGCCGCACCCTGTGGCCGAAGGTCTACAGCCACACCCACGACGACGGCTCGGTCCGCCTGATCGGTGAGGCGCAGATGCTGATCGGCACCGGCGTCAACCTGGAGCACTTCGTGTCCTCCACGGTCAGCTGGGTCCGCGCGTCCATCGAGTTCGACAAGTGGCTCGTCGAGCAGCTCGGCCTGGAGCAGGACATCGACTCCACCGACGGCGACGACGGCGACGACAGCAACGGCGACACCAACAGCTAGCCGTTACAGCGGCACACGGGCGATCAGCAGCAGATACAGCCCGTAGCCGTAACCGAGCCCGGCCACCACCGCGGTCACCATGACCGCGGTGCGGGGCCGGGCTCTCGCCATGACGGCGGCCAGCGGCAGGAGCAGCGGGAAGGCCGGCAGCAGGAAGCGCGGCTTGGACTCGAAGAAGCCGGCCCCGCCGAAGCCGATGACCAGCAGGATCGCGGTGTAGGCGAGCAGCGGCAGCGGGGTGCGGTCCAGGACCAGCAGCACCGCCAGCAGCCCGGCGACGGCCAGCAGGACCACCGTCACGGTGGTGGCGAGCGGCACGTGCCCGCCGGTCAGCACCCGCTCGGCGGAGCGCAGCGCCCCCACGCCGAAGTCGAAGCGGGAGCCCCAGCCGCGCTGCACGGCGAAGTAGCCGCCGAAGGGGTCGTCCACCTTCGCCCCGACGGCCAGGACGTACGCCGTCCAGCCCGCCGGCGCCACCAGCCCGGCCAGCCACACCTCGGGTGCCCGGGATCTTCGTACGACGATCGCGTACAGGGCCGTGGCCGAGACGGCGGCCGCGACGGCCAGCCCGGTGGGCCGGGTCAGCCCGGCCAGTACGGCGAGGCCGGCGGCCCACAGCCAGCGGCCGCGCAGCAGGGCGTACAGCGCCCAGGCGGCGAAGGCGGCCAGCAGGGCCTCGGTGTAGGCGAGGGTGAGCACCACGGCGTGCGGCAGCGCCGCCCACAGCCCCACGAGCAGCAGCCCGGCGCGCGGGCCGGTCACCCGCTCCCCGACCCGGTAGATCCCGAGGGCGGCCACGGCGGCGGAGACCCACGCGACGAGCAGCGCGGCGGGGACCATCCCGCCGGGCAGCACCCCGGAGACGAGCCGTATCAGGGTGGGGTAGAGCGGGAAGAAGGCGTGGTCGCTCTGCACGGGCCCGGTCCCGGTGGCGGCCTCGGGCCACATCAGGGTCCGCCCGTAGCCGTGGGCGGCGATCCGCAGGTACCAGTCCGAGTCCCAGGACCTGCCGAGCACCTTCAGCGGATCCCGCCCGGCCCACCAGGCCCCGAGGCCGAGCACCAGCACCCCGGCCCCGCGCACGGCGGCGAACACCCCGAGCGCGATCACGGTGGTCGGCGCGGCCGACCGCACGGCCCGGACCGCGCGCATCTCCAGCGGCGACGCGGACACGGCCGCTCTGCCCGTTGCCATGAATCCCGACTTTCCAGCTCGCGGTGGTTCCGCTCACCCGGCGGTGAGGGCTTCGGGCACTTGCACGACGCACAGCTTCACACCGGCCCTACAACCCCGCAAGGACGCACGATGACCGGTGTCGGAACGGCCCGCGCGAAGCGGCCCCCCTAGAGCCGGCGCAGCCGCTCGGCGGCCTCGCGCAGGACGTCCTCGCGCTTGCAGAAGGGCAGGACATGAGCACAGAGCACCAAGGAAAACTCTGGCACTCAGAACACAATCTGAGTACAGTCTGGGTATGAGCCTCACTTACCTGGGAGCCGAGCCCGAGTCGGTTTCGTTCACGGATCTGTCGAGAAACCCGAAGGCCGTAGCTGCCCGAGCCGCCGCCCTCGGTGCTCTGCGCGTCACGCATCGGGACGCACCCGACATGGTGTTGACGACGGCCGTGCACGCGGAGCGCACCGAGGAGAACCTCACGACGGCGTCCCGGCTCTTCCTCGCGCTCATGAAGCACGATGACGGAGCCCGGTCGCTCCTGCTGGCGCTGCCCGAAGTCTTCCCGTGGGTGCGGCACCTGGACGACGAAGAGATGCGCGCGTTCACCGTGGAACTCCTGGAAGCGCTTTCCGATGCGGCGGAGCTGGGTGCGCGGGAGGCCGTGCACCGCGCGCTCGTCTCCTGGAGGGCGACGGCTCGTATCAACGCGGATCCGGAGCAGCTCAAGGAAGCTCTGCGTCCGCTCGACGGGGATGACCTGGGGCCGGTCGAGGTGGGTGGGTGAGCCCGAAGAAGGGCGATCGGGTCAGCGTTCCACCCCTGAGCGGATGGAACGTCGTCTTCGGGACCACGGAGGCGGTGGCGGGGTGGGAGGAGCTGTGCCGCGCGGCGCTGCCCAGTGCCCACCGGTGCCTGGAGGCGTTGCGCACCGACCCGCTGTCGCGTGACAACTGGAATCGTCAGCACCAGTTGCGCGGGAGACTCGCCACCAAGGAGTGGAAGGGCTCCGCGCTGGAGCAGTGGGAGTTCGAGGTCACGAGCGGCGGCCGCGTGCGCTACGTGGTCAGCCCTGAGACGTCGACCGTAATCCTGGTCTACGCGTCCACGAGGCACCCCAAGGACACCGAGTAACTCGTGGTGCCCGTGCGGCACGGGCACCGGCCGAAAGCCCGGGCCCTGTGCCCGCACGTCCACCTGGCTTGCGCTCAGCGAGTCAGTCGGCCGAGGCGGTTCACCGCCTCCTCCAAAACATCCGTTCGCTTGCAGAAGGCCCAGCGGACCTGGGTCCTGCCCGCGGCCTTGTCGTCGTAGAAGACCTGGTTCGGGATGGCGACCACGCCGCAGCGTTCGGGGAGGGCGCGACAGAAGGCGAGGCCGTCCTTCTCGCCGAGCGGGGTGATGTCTGTGGTGATGAAGTACGTGCCCTGCGGGCGGAAGACCTCGAAGCCGGCCGCCGCGAGGCCGTCGGCGAGGATGTCGCGCTTGGCGGCCAGGTCGGCGCGGAAGGCGTCGTAGTAGCTGTCGGGCAGGGCGAGGGCCTCGGCGATCGCGTACTGGAAGGGGCCCGAGGAGACGTACGTGAGGAACTGCTTCGCCGAGCGGACCGCCGTGATCAGCTCCGGGGGCGCGGTGACCCAGCCGACCTTCCAGCCGGTGAACGAGAAGGTCTTGCCGGCCGAGGAGATGGTGACCGTGCGCTCGCGCATGCCCGGGAGGCCCGCCAGCGGGGTGTGGGCGCCCTCGAAGACCAGGTGCTCGTACACCTCGTCCGTGACGACCAGCAGGTCGCGCTCGACGGCCAGCTCGGCGATCGCCGTGAGTTCGGCCGGGGTCAGGACGGTGCCCGTCGGGTTGTGCGGGGTGTTCAGGAGCAGCAGGCGGGTGCGCGGGGTGACGGCGGCGCGCAGTTCGTCCAGGTCGAGGGCGAAGGCTCCGGCGTGCGGGCGCAGGGTGACGGGGACGCGCACCGCGCCGGCCATGGCGATGCAGGCCGCGTACGAGTCGTAGTACGGCTCCAGGGCGATGACCTCGTCGCCCGGTTCCAGGAGGGCGAGGAGGGCGGCGGCGATGGCCTCCGTGGCGCCCGCCGTGACGAGGACCTCGGTGTCGGGGTCGTGGCCGATCCCGTAGAAGCGCTGCTGGTGCGCGGCGATCGCGGTGCGCAGTTCCGGGACGCCCGGGCCCGGCGGGTACTGGTTGCCGAGTCCCGTGAGGACCGCGCGGGCGGCCGCCTCGGCGATCTGCGCCGGGCCGTCGGTGTCGGGGAAGCCCTGGCCGAGGTTGATCGAACCGGTGCGCGTGGCCAGCGCCGACATCTCCGCGAAGATCGTCGTGCCGAAGGCCGCCAGGCGGCGGTTCAGGAAGGGGCGGTCGCTGCTCACGGGTGTGCTCATGGTCGTCATCCTGAGGGCAACCTCTGGACTTCCTCAAGTGTGCTTTGGGCCGCGCGGCCCGGGGGCATTTCCCCCTCACGCGGGACGCGGGGATCCCGCTCCCCCGGGAAGACCGGGGTGTGAGAGAGGTGGCGCACATGGGGTTCGTCTTCGTTGTGATCCTGCTCTTCGTCGCGGCGTACTTCCTTGTCAAGCTGGTCCGGTCGTCCGCGGGCCGGGGCTCGTCCCGGCGCCGGGGCGGGCGCGGCCACGGCAGCTGGTGGAGCGGTGACGGCGGTTCCTCGGGCGGCGGCTGCGGATCGTCCTCCTCGTGCGGGGGGTCGTCCTCCTCGTGCGGCGGGGGCGGCGGCTGCGGTGGCGGTTCCAGCTGACGCGGGGGCGGCGCGAGGCCTCGGCCCGACACCCGCGCAACACCCGTGAAACACCCGCGGCTCACCGCGTGGACGAGGGCGTTCGGCGGTCCGACTGCCGTGGGACGCCCTCTTGTTCGCCGATGCATGACGACGCGCGGGACGCAACTTCTTGAACACGTGAACTGCGGAGCCCCCGGGGGGATGTAAACCCCGTCAAGTTGGGTAAAAACGCTGTGAGTGCCGTGCCTTTCATGATTCCCTCGGTTGAGTAGACCAGTCCTCGGACCTCCCTGGACTTCCTGTGGACCCGTGCCGGTTTCCCCCCACCCGTGCTTGCTACCGCTGGCGGGCCCCGGCCCATCTCCCTCGCGCGTTTGCGGAGCCGACTCATGCTCACGACCCTCCAGACCTCATACACCGACACGCGTGCCGCCGATCTCGCCTGGGCCCTGGGTCGGGACCGGTTGCCCGCCCTGGCCGTACTGAACCTCGAACTCTCGGGGGCGAAGGTGGAGTTGCGCCTCCTCGGGGCGTCCCACCAGGTGCTCCTGGAGGAGGGGGAGGTGCTCTGCTCGGAGACCGTCGCCTGTATGCCCGGCAGCAGTACGCCGCTGCCGCTCGGCGTGGCGAAGCGGGTGGGCGACTGGGAGTACGAGTTCGCCGCGCGCGTCGAAACCCTCTCCCGCGGCTCCTTCGCCGGGCGGGCCCAGGAGTTGCTCGCACTGGTGGCGGACCACCCGAACGGACTAGCTGGGACCTTTCCCGGAAGTCCGCACGCCTTCACGGCCATGCTCGCGCAGCGCTACGAGGGCCAGGTGCGCTGGCGGACCTGGCACGCGTACCCGCAGGAGGGCCAGCTGGTGGCCACCCGGACACGGGTGGGCGTACGGATCGGGGCGCCCGCGGCGGCGGCCCTGGAATCGCCCGCGCTGACGTAGCGGGCGCCGGGGGCGCGATTATCCCGCCATGGTTACGCCAACTGGCCGGATCAGTACGCCACTTACACCCATGTGGGTGACCGGATGCAGGTGAGTGGTGACGTACGGTTCGCTGCATGATCGACCGTTCCGTCCCGCGCCGGGTGCTCCCGGCTCCGGATCCTCGGGGCGCCGCGACCGTCCCGGCCGCCCTGCCCGTACGGCCCCGGACCGGCCGACTCCTCGTCCTGGCCACCGTATTCGTCTGCGCCGCATGCGGGCTCGTATACGAGCTGGAGCTGCTCGCCCTCGGCACCTACCTCATCGGCGACTCCGTCACCCAGGCGTCGGTCGTGCTGTCCGTCATGGTCTTCGCCATGGGCGTCGGCTCCCTGCTCGCCAAGCGCTTCCGCCACCGGCCCGCCTTCGGTTTCGGCGCCATCGAGGCCGGACTGGCCCTCCTCGGCGGGCTGTCGGCCATAGCGCTGTACGCGAGCTTCGCCTGGCTGGGGGAGTCCCGCCCCGCGCTCGTCGCCTTCTCCTTCGCCATCGGGGTGCTCATCGGCGCGGAGATCCCGCTGCTGATGGTCCTCATCCAGCGCATCCGCCGGCAGGACGCGGGCGGGGCCGTCGCCGACCTGTTCGCCGCCGACTACGTGGGCGCCCTCGTCGGCGGCCTCGCCTTCCCCTTCCTGCTGCTCCCGGTGCTCGGCCAGCTCACCGGCGCCATGGTCACCGGCACCGTCAACGTGATCGTCGGCGGCGGGCTGGTCCTGTGGCTGTTCCGCCGCGACCTGAGCCGCCGCTGCCGCTGGCTGCTGATCGGCGCGAACGTGACCGTACTGGCCGTGCTCGCCTCCGCGACCGTCCTCGCCGACGACTTCGAGCGGACCGCCCGGCGCGCCGTCTACGGCGGTGAGGTGCGGGTCGCCGTACAGACCGGGGTGCAGGAGCTGGTGCTCACCGGGCCCGGGACCGGTTCCCCGCGCTCCCTCGACCTCTACCTGGACGGGCGGCTGCGGGTCAGCGGCTACGACGAGTACCGCTACCACGAGGCCCTGGTCCACCCCGCGATGACCGGCCCGCACCACCGCGTCCTGGTCCTCGGCGGCGGCGACGGGCTCGCCGCGCGCGAGGTGCTCCGCTACCGGGACGTCTCCTCCGTCACCGTCGTCGAACTCGACCCCGGCGTGGTCCGCCTCGCCCGCACCGATCCGATGCTCTCCGCACTCAACGCCCGGGTGTACGAGGACCCGCGGCTCGCCGTCGTCACGCAGGACGCCTTCCGCTGGCTGCGGGGGCCGGCCGCCGACGACCGCTTCGACGTCATCGTCTCCGACCTCCCCGACCCGGGCATCACCCCCAGCACGAAGCTGTACTCGCAGGAGTTCTACGGGCTGGCCGCGCGGGCCCTGCGGCCCGGGGGCCGCATCGCCGTGCACGCCGGACCGATGTCCACGCGCCCGCGTGCGTACTGGACCGTCGACTCCACCCTCCGCGCGGCCGGCCTGCACACCGCCCCCTACAGCGCGGGCGGCCGCCTGACGGGCTTCGCCGCCGGACCCGACCGCACCCCCCACGGCGTGACCGACGCGCCGCCGCAGGACTGGGGCTTCGTCCTGGCCGCCAGGGACCAGGACCCGCCCCTGCGGGTGGACCGCGACACGCCCGCGCTGCGCTCGCTGTCGACCGGCTCCCTGCAGGACGCCGCACGTGACGCGGAACGCACCCGGGTGCCCGGACTGCCGCCGTCGACGCTGCCGCACCCGCGGTATTCGTGACCCGGTGCGGTCTCGTCGGTAGGCTCGACCACATGGAGCATCAGGTGTTCGTCCCGGTACCGGCAGACGATCTCCGCGCCGTGCTGCGCGACCCCGCCCGGGTGGCCCGGTGCGTGCCGGGACTCCAGCAGGACGCCGACACCGACGCCGGGCCGGTCTCGGGCCGGCTCAAGGTCCGGGTCGGCGGGAGCACCGTGACCTACCGGGGCGCCCTGGCCGTCACCGAGCGCGATCCCGGGCACTTCGCCTTCGAGGGCGAGGGCACGGAAGCCCGGGGCAGCGGGAGCGTGAAGTTCGCCCTCGACCTGCGGCTGACCCCGGTCCCGGACGGGACCCGGCTGGACTTCCACGCCGAGGTCACCGCCGACGGGCGCGCCGCCGCCTTCCCGCCCGAGGCCGCGGCCACCGCCGTGCGCCGGCTGCTGGACCGGGCCGCGGGACTGCTGGTCCTCGGCTCCGCTCCCGACGCCGTGGGCGACCCGGTGGCCGAGGCCGAGGAGGCGGAGGGCGGAGCGGGGCCCGGGTTCGTCGAGGACGACGGCACCGAGGTCACCGCCTCCCTCTTCGAGACCGACGTACCGCCGCCGTCCCTGGACCCCTTCCTCGCCGGTCGGTTCGAGGGCTCCGACGGGGCCCCGAGGCCCCCGGCCGAGGCCGCCCACGCCCGCCGCACCATGATCGGCCGCAGTGCGGAGGAGGTGGACCACGCGCCGCCGCGCGGCCGGTACGCCCCGGTCCCCGCGCCCGCCTCCGCCGGCGCCGGCGACAGCCTGCGCTGGATCGCCCCGGCCGCCGCCTTCGCGCTCGCCTCGGCGGTTGTCATCGGCCGCGCACTGCGGCGCCGTCGCTGATCAGAGGGCCCGGCCCGCATTAGGGTCGACCGCATGAGTACGCAACTGAGCGCCGGCGGCGCCGAGGTGACGGTCGACCAGCAGAACGGCTGCCGGATCAGCAGCCTGCGCATCGACGGAACGGAACTGCTGCGCCAGGGCCCGACGTTCGGGGCCTTCCCGATGGTCCCCTGGTGCGGCCGGACGGCGAACGGGCAGTTCCGCGACGGCGCGACCGTCCATCAGATGCCGCTCAACCACCCGCCGCACGCTCTCCACGGCTTCGCCCGCGACGCGCCCTGGCGCCCGGCCGGGGCCACCGCCACCGAGGCCGCCTTCGCCTACGACCTCACCGACCCGTGGCCGTACCCCGGCCGGGTGACCCAGGTCGTCACGCTCACCGAGGACTCGCTGACCCTCACCATGGGCGTCGAGACGTACGGGGACTCCTTCCCGGCCCAGGTCGGCTGGCACCCCTGGTTCCTGCGCAACCTCGAGGCGGGCGGCCCGGACGCGGAGGTCTCCTTCGAGCCCGCGTGGCAGGAGGAGCGCGGCGCCGACCACATCCCCACCGGCAACCGGATCGACCCGAAGCCCCGCCCCTGGGACGACTGCTTCGGCATGCCGCACGGCGTCGACGTCACCCTCACCTGGCCCGGCGCCCTCGCACTGCGGGTCACCAGCCGGGCCGAATGGGTGGTCATCTACGACGAGGAGCCCGAGGCCGTCTGCGTGGAGCCCCAGTCGGGTCCGCCGAACGGGCTGAACACCCTCCCGCGCCTGGTCACCCCGGTGGATCCGCTGGAGGTCTCCACCACCTGGACGTGGCGCCGGCTCGGCTAGGACCTCCACCGGGCCCCCTCTAAGCTCAGAGGCATGAGTGACGTACGCGATGCGCTTCTGCAGCAGATCAAGGACAAGGCCGTCGTGCACGGCAAGGTGATCCTCTCCTCCGGTCTCGAGGCCGACTACTACATCGACCTCCGCCGGGTCACCCTCGACGGCGAGGCGGCCCCGATGGTCGGCCAGGTCATGCTCGACCTCACGGCCGACCTCGACTTCGACTGCGTCGGCGGTCTGACCCTGGGCGCCGACCCGGTCGCGACCTCGATGCTGCACGCCTCCGCCGCGCGCGGTGAGCGCCTGGACGCCTTCGTCGTCCGCAAGGCGCAGAAGGCCCACGGCATGCAGCGCCGTATCGAGGGCACCGACGTGAAGGGCAAGCGCTGCCTGGTGGTCGAGGACACCTCGACCACCGGCGGGTCCCCGCTGACCGCCGTCGAGGCGGTCCGCGAGGCCGGAGGCGAGGTCGTCGCCGTCGCCACGATCGTCGACCGCGGTGCGGCCGACGCGATCGCCGCGGCCAACCTGCCCTACCTCACCGGATACCTCCTTCAGGACCTCGGCCTGTCCTAGGCCGTCTCTTCCGGATCTTGCCGGGCCCGCGACGCCCGGCCCCGGGTCGGCTCCGGCCCCGGGTCGGCTCCGGCCCCGGGTCGGCCCCGGCCCCGGGTCAGCTCCGGTCCCGGCTCCGTCCGGCCACCGCGACAACTGGTGACGAAGGCTCTCGGCCGCCCCTGGGGCCGGCCTGACCTGCTCTTTCCCGGGCGCCCGGGATGTTTCACGTGAAACTTCCCGGGCCGTTCGCCCACCACGTGAGACCGGCAGTCTGGACCCCTGCGCTGAGTCTGGAAAGATAGGCGCGACGATGACGTCGCCCCCAGGTCAGGGCCCGCAATAAGCACACTCCCGCACATCCAAGGAGCCGGCAGATGCCCATCGCAACCCCCGAGGTCTACAACGAGATGCTCGACCGGGCGAAGGCAGGCAAGTTCGCCTACCCGGCCATCAACGTGACCTCCTCCCAGACCCTGCACGCTGCCCTGCGGGGCTTCGCGGAGGCCGAGAGCGACGGCATCATCCAGATCTCCACCGGTGGTGCGGAGTTCCTGGGTGGCCAGCACAACAAGGACATGGTCACCGGCGCTGTCGCCCTGGCCGAGTTCGCGCACATCGTGGCCGCCAAGTACGACATCACGGTCGCCCTGCACACGGACCACTGCCCGAAGGACAAGCTGGACGGCTACGTACGTCCGCTGCTCGACATCTCCGCCGAGCGCGTGGCCCGTGGTCTGAACCCGCTCTTCCAGTCGCACATGTGGGACGGCTCCGCCGAGACCCTGGCCGACAACCTGGCCATCGGCCAGGAGCTGCTCGCCAAGGCCGTCGCCGCCAAGATCATCCTTGAGGTCGAGATCACCCCGACCGGCGGCGAGGAGGACGGCGTCACCCACGAGATCAACGACGAGCTGTACACCACCGTCGACGACGCGATCCGTACCGCCGAGGCCCTCGGCCTGGGCGAGAAGGGCCGCTACCTGCTGGCCGCCTCCTTCGGCAACGTGCACGGCGTCTACAAGCCGGGCAACGTCGTCCTGCGCCCCGAGCTCCTCAAGGACCTCCAGGCCGGTGTCGCCGAGAAGTACGGCAAGGCCTCGCCGTTCGACTTCGTCTTCCACGGCGGCTCGGGCTCCACGGCCGAGGAGATCGCCACCGCGCTGGAGAACGGCGTCGTGAAGATGAACCTCGACACCGACACCCAGTACGCCTTCACCCGCCCGGTCGTGGACCACATGTTCAGCAACTACGCCGGTGTGCTGAAGGTCGACGGCGAGGTCGGCACGAAGTCGAAGTACGACCCCCGCACCTGGGGCAAGGCCGCCGAGGCGGGCATGGCCGCGCGCGTCGCCGAGGCGTGCGCGAACCTGCGCTCCACCGGTACCAAGCTGAAGTAGCCGCCCCCGGCGAGCCGCACCGCAGGGCCCGGCCCCCGTCCCACGACGGAGGCCGGGCCCTGCGGCGTTCCCCGGCCCGACACCGCGCCGGGCCGCGGCGCGCGGCTGCCGCACGGTCCGAACGAGGCCTTCCGGTGCGACTGTTCCGCAACGCAGCCGGCCCTGACATCGTGTCCGCACGCGCCCCGCGAGCCGGTCGGGGCGACCGCCCCCGCGAACTGGCCCGGCCCCTCCCCACGTCAAGGGCCCGCACCCGGCAATGCGAGTGACGCGGCAGGGGCGTGGGGCCGCGGACCAGCGCATACGGCGGGGCGGCGACAGCGAGGGGACAGCGGGTTTCGCGGACCACCGCACCCGGCAGACTGGGGGCATGTCCATTCACCAGAACCTGCTCGGGGGCCCCGCCCCCACCCACCTGCCCGACGAGCCGGGCCGCGAGGCCATCGCCGCCGGCACCCCCGCCGTCGAGGTGGCGGCCGCGCACCCTACGTCGTCCCTCGCCTGGGCGATCCTCGCCGACGAGGCCTTCGCCGCCGGCAGCACGGTCGAGTCGTACGCCTACGCCCGTACGGGCTACCACCGCGGCCTCGACGCGCTGCGCCGCGCCGGATGGAAGGGCCACGGCCCCGTGCCGTGGGAGCACGAGCCGAACCGCGGCTTCCTGCGCGCCCTGCACGCCCTGGCCCGCGCGGCCGAGGCGATCGGTGAGAAGGAGGAGTACGAGCGCTGCTCGACCTTCCTGCGCGACTCGTCCCCGACGGCCGCGGACACGCTGAGCGCCTGATCCCGTACGGCGGGGAGTGACACGCACCGAAATTGTGTGGTCTGTGTCACTCTCCGCTGGAGCGCGGGCGCGCCGGTGTCCTATGCTGCGGGCAGGGGACCGGGGCTCCACTCACCTCACGGAAGGGGCGGACCGCTACCCGGAAGCACGTGTCGAGGAGACAGCGATGTCGAAAACCCTTGATGCCTCCGGAGTCGGCGGGTCGGAAACCCCGAACCTCGACTTCGACGGCACGACCCCGTACGAGGACTACGTCCAGGCGGACGTCCTCACCCACCTCCAGCACCTCCGCTCGGACGACCCGGGCGAGATGGTCTTCCTGGTCACGACCCAGGTCATGGAGCTGTGGTTCACGGTCATCGTCCACGAGTGGGAAACCGCCGCGAAGGCCCTGCGCGAGGACCGCATCCCGGTCGCGATGGATGCGCTGAAACGTTCCCTCCGCGAGCTCGAGGCCCTCAACGCCTCCTGGCGCCCGCTCGCCCAGCTCACCCCGGGACAGTTCAACGCCTACCGCGCCGCCCTCGGCGAAGGCTCCGGTTTCCAGTCGGCGATGTACCGCCGGATGGAGTTCCTGCTCGGCGAGAAGTCCTCCTCCATGCTGGTCCCGCACCGGGGCGCCCCGCGCGTCCACGCGGAGCTGGAGAAGGCCCTGCACGAGCCCAGCCTCTACGACGAGGTGCTGCGCCTGCTCGCCCGCCGCGGCCTGCCGGTCCCGGACGCCGTCCTGAACCGCGACCTGTCGCTGCGCTACGAGCCCTCGGCCGAGGTCGAGGCCGTCTGGACGGGCCTGTACGCCGCCCCGGACGACAACGAGACCGTGGACCTGCACCGCCTCGGCGAGGTCCTCACGGACGTCGCCGAGCTCGTCTGGCGCTGGCGCAACGACCACCTGGTGGCCACCCGCCGCGCGATGGGCGCGAAGACGGGCACGGGCGGCTCGGCCGGCGTGACCTGGCTGGAGAAGCGCGCGACGAAGAACGTCTTCCCGGAGCTCTGGACGGCGCGCAGCTATGTCTGACGATTCCACGGACATAGCGGCGGACCTCCGCGCCCGCGCGGCCGAGCTGGACGCCGCCGACGGGCTCGCGAAGCTCCGCGAGCGCTTCACCCTCCCCGACGGCGTCGTCTACCTGGACGGCAACTCCCTCGGCGCCCTCCCGGCCGGTGTCGCGGACACCACCGCCGACGTCGTCGCCAGGCAGTGGGGCGAGCTCCTCATCCGGTCCTGGGACGAGAGCGGCTGGTGGACCGCGCCCGAGCGGATCGGCGACAAGCTCGCCCCGCTCATCGGCGCGGCCCCCGGCCAGGTGGTCGTCGGCGACTCCACGAGCGTCAACCTCTTCAAGGCCCTGGTCGGCGCCGCCCGTCTCGCGGCACCCGGCCGGACGAAGCTGCTGGTCGACGCCGCCACCTTCCCCACCGACGGCTACATCGCGCAGTCGGCGGCCAGGATGACGGGCCTGACCGTCGTCCCGGTGGACCCCTCGCACGCGGCCGAGGCCATGGACGCGGACACCGCCGTGGTCCTCCTCAACCACGTCGACTACCGCAGCGGACGGCTCCACGACCTCCCCGCCCTCACCGCGGCGGCCCGCGCCGCCGGGGCGATCACGGTCTGGGACCTGTGCCACTCCGCAGGGGCCCTCCCCGTCGGCCTCGACGCGCACGCCGTCGACCTCGCGGTGGGCTGCACGTACAAGTACCTCAACGGCGGCCCCGGCGCGCCCGCGTACCTGTACATCGCCGCCCGCCACCAGGCCGGCTTCGACTCCCCGCTCCCGGGCTGGAACGGCCACGCGGATCCGTTCGCGATGACCCCGGCCTTCGAGGCGGCCCAGGGCGCGACCCGTGGCCGCGTCGGCACGCCGGACATCCTGTCCATGCTGGCCCTGGAGTCGGCGCTCGACGCCTGGGACGGGGTGTCCGTCGAAGACGTACGGGCCAAGTCCCTCGCGCTGACCGACTTCTTCCTGGAATGCGTGGCGGCGTACGTCCCGCAGGGCCGGGTCGAGTCGGTCACCCCGGCCGAGCACGGCCGCCGCGGGAGCCAGATCTCGCTGCGGACCGAGAACGCCCGCGAGGTCATGGGCGAGCTCATCGCGCGCGGCGTCATCGGTGACTTCCGGGCACCCGACGTCCTGCGCTTCGGCTTCACCCCGCTCTACGTCGGTTTCGCCGACGCCGAGCGCGCCGCGCGGACACTGGGTCACATTTTCGGGTGACTCGGTAGCGAAACGTCACATCACCGGGCGGGCGGGGCTACGGCCCCGTCCGCCCGGTCATATTCCGGGCCCCGCACGGAAGCCGGTGTTCCAGACTGATACGGTCCCGCTCTGCCGGAACACCGGAACATCTGTCCCCGCTGTCCCACGCGTTACCGAGAGGTTGAGCCGATGACGGACCCCGCCGCAGTGGAACGGGATGCCGCGGAGGCCGCCTCGGCCTTCGCCCACCCGGCCGTGGCGCCGGACGCGACCGCCGCGTACGGGGAACACCCCGACCACGTCGTCGACTTCTACGCCCCGCGCGGCGACACCCGGGAGCCGGCCCCGCTCGTGGTGCTGCTGCACGGGGGTGCCTGGCGGGCCCCGTACGACCGGCAACACGTCACACCGTTCGCCGACTTCCTGGCCCGCCGCGGTTTCGCCGTGGCCAACGTCGAATACCGGCGCGGCAGTTCGCTTCCGCACCAGAACGCCGGCGGGCCGGTCGCCGGGCGCTGGCCGGAGACCTTCGACGATGTCGCCGCCGCGATGGACGCACTTCCGGGTCTGGCGGCCGACGTGCTCCCGCAGGCCGACGTACGCCGCACGGTCGTCACCGGCCACTCGGCCGGCGGCCACCTCGCGCTGTGGGCCGCGGCCCGGCACGTGCTCCCGGCCGGCTCCCCGTGGCGACTGCCCTCCGCGCCGATGCTGCGGGGCGTGGTGGCGCTGGCCCCGATCGCGGACTTCACGGTGGCGGAGGAACTGGGCGTGTGCGGCGGCGCGAGCGCGCAGCTGCTGGGCGGGGCCGACCACTGGGACGAGCGGCTGCCGTACGCCGATCCGGCGGCGCTGCTGCCGACGGGGATCGCCACGGCGGTGGTCCAGGGCCGGGACGACATCGTGGTCCCGCAGCAGGTGGCCGAGGCGTACGTGGCGGCGGCCGCGAAGGCGGGGGAGATGGTCGGGCTGACCCTGCTGGACGCGGTCGGTCACTTCCCGCTGATCGACCCGGCGGCGGACGCGTGCGCGGTGGTCGCCGAGGAGATCTCGCAGTTGGCCTGGTAGCGCCCGGCGGCGCACCCGTACGGCAGGCCGGTGCTCAGCAGTCGTAGCGGTGGGCGTACGGGGTGTCCGGGCAGCGGCGGCAGACGAAGAAGTACATGCCGCCGAGGTCGCCCATGTCCATGCCGTGCCCGAACCCGTCCAGGGCGGCGGGGTCCGCCTCGGCCCGCCAGGACGGGGTCGCGGCCCCCTCCTGGCGGGGGTTCCGGTCGTCCAGGGGGAGCCAGCGGCCCGCGCCCGGTTCGGTCGCGGTGACGCTGAGCAGGTGTTCCATACGGGTGCCGCAGCCCGCGCAGCCGGGCCAGTCGGGCTGCTGGGTCCACCCCGGGTAGCCGCCGACCTTGCTCTGCTGCGTGGTGGCCACGTCGAAGTAGCCGTAGCCCCGTTCCTCCCGAAGGGCCTCGAACCGCTCGTCGAGCAGTTCGCCGAGCCCGTCCGGCAGGTCCTGGTTCGGGTACTCGACCGCAGGTGTGGGGGACACCGTGCAGGGGCGGGGCAGGAACTCCTCATCCGCGGTGTGCGGGCGCGGTGCTTCCCCGGAAGTGGCGCGGGCGGCCGTCGGCCCGGTGCTGCGCCAGTGCAGCCGGGGGGCGGCCGCGTACGGGGCCTCGTCGTGGACGAGCGGGCACCACAGGATCTGCAGCAGGTCGGCTCCGGCGGGGAAGACCAGGCCGGGCACGTCCCGCGCGTACAGCTGGACCACCGGGACCATCGCGACGGGCTCCGGCCCGACGGGCGGGCCGAGCGGCTTGTAGTGGCCCGGTTCGGCGCACATCGGCCAGGGCTCGTCCGCCGGCCACAGCAGCGGTCCGCCGAGGGAGCTGTCACCCGGGCCCGGCCTTCCCGCCCGGGGATAGAGCAGGGTGACCTCGCGGGCCGAGCCGGTCAGTTCCGGGAAGACCGCCTCCACGTCGAAGGGGATCGGCGCCAGCGGCCGGGGCCCGGACGGGCGGGCCCGGGCGGCCTTCTGCTGCGGGTGCCCTGACGGCATGGGCGCCTCCCCTTGGCCGTGTCGCGCGCCACGACCCTAACCCCCGCCTCCGACACCCGGCCGACTAGCGATCCGATTTGCCCGGGGCCAGTTGTTCCACCAGTTCGGCCAGGTCCTCGCAGACCTGCTCGATCTTCAGGCGGACGTTGTTCTGCTCGGTGACCAGGGCCGAGAGCAGCAGCCCGGTCAGGGCCGCCGCACCGTTGAGGCCCTGGAGGTTGATCATGATTTCGAGCAGGGTGTGGTGGGCGAACGGCCCGTCGTGGGCGGTCGCCGCGGCGATCGACAGGACCGACACCAGCAGGGTGACCGGGGCGCTGCCGGCGAGCTGGAAGCGTACGGCCGCCCAGATGATCAGCGGGAAGACGAGGAAGAGCAGCGAGAGGGGGCTCCGCGTGGCCACGAGCGTGACGGCGACCGAGGCGACCACCAGGGCCACCGCCTCGACCGCACGGTAGCCCTCCCGGGGCCGCCGGACCGTCACGAGCCTGCGCAGGACGAGCATCACCGGGGTCAGCACGAGCACGCCCATCGCGTCCCCGGCCCACCAGGCCGACCAGACCGGCCAGAACTGCGACGCCGGCAGGTCCCCGGTGAGCACCAGCGCGCAGGTCCCGATCGTCGCGCTGATCAGCATGGGCAGCAGGCCGCCCAGGAAGACCAGCGCCAGGGCGTCCCGCAGCCGGTCCATCTCGGTGCGGAAACCGACCCGGCGGAGCATCAGGTACGCGCACACGGGGGCGAGGACGTTCCCCGCGACGATGATCAGACCGGGCGGGTCGAAATCGGTGATCTGCTCGATGGTGAGGTACGTACCGAGCGCGATCCCCGGCCACGCCCGCAGGCCCAGCCAGAGCAGGGAGGTCAGCGCGATGCCCGTCGGCAGCCACAGGGGGGTGACCTCGGCGTCGTTGACGACCACACGCTGGTACAGCCCGATCAGCCCGCCCAGGTAGTAGGCGACGGCGACCGCGAGGATCGGCAGCAGAGCTGCGGGCAGACGTCGCCATCCCTCGGTGCGCACCACAGCATCAGACAACAGCCCGGCGCCCCCACGGGCCGTGACACGCGCTAGGGGCCGTCTTCCGGATCGGGCCGGGCGTCGTGGCTGAGCACCAGTACGGCGGCGTCGTCGGCGTGGCCGGTGGAGTCGGCCACCTTCATCACCTCGGCGGCCAGCTCGCCCGGATCGGTGCCCGCGGCCTCCCGCACCACCCTGGCCACCCGCTCCAGTCCGACCTCGATCGGGAACTTCGGACCCTCGACCACGCCGTCGGTGAGCAGCACGATCGACCCCGCCTGCGTCAGCCGGCGCCGGGTCACCGCGTACCCCGTCCCGGGCACCAGGTTCAGCGGCGGGCCGCCGTCGTCCTCGGCTATGCCGTACGCGCCGTCGACGGTGGCCCAGACCGCCGGGACGTGGCCCGCCCGGGCGGTCTCCAGCTCCTGTGTCTCCGGATCGAAGCGGAGCAGGCTGCAGGTCGCGAAGAGGTCGCGGTCCATGGAGAGCAGCACCTCGTTGGCCCGGCTCAGCACCTCGCCCGGGTCGACGACGACGGCGGCCACGGCGCGCAGGCAGATCCGTATCTGCCCCATGAAGGCGGCCGCCTCCACATCGTGGCCCTGGACGTCACCGATGCAGAAGGCGAGCGCGCCCTCGGGCAGCCGGAAGCCGTCGTACCAGTCGCCGCCGATGTCCAGGCCGTGCCGGGCGGGCGCGTACCGTGCGGCGGTCCGCAGGCCCGGCAGTGCGGGCAGCGAGGCGGGCAGCATCTCGCTCTGCAGCGCCTCGGCCAGGTCCACCCGGGCCTGCTGCAGCTCCACCCCGCGGCGGGCCTGGTCGGCGAGCCGCCCGAGCGTGCTGAGCAGGTCGGCGCTGGCCGCCCGCGGGGCACGGCGAGGAGTCACGGAACGCTCCGAGGTGCATCCATCCGTCCCTGCTTCCGCTGCGCGAAAAGCTCGTGCACATCATATTTCCGCCCACCCGGAACCCGCCCCCCGAGACCGGACCCGCCCCGCCCCGCGGAGGCCTACGGGGGCCTCAGCCCCACTGCTCGTCGGCCAGCGAGCCGACCGGCTGCGGCTTGCCGATGACGGCCAGGGCGATGAAGAAGTTGATCTGCCCGATCGCGATGGTGAGGGTGGCGAGGGCCTTCTCGTCGTAGTGCGCGGCGACCTCGGCGTAGAGCTCGTCGGGGACCCGCTCCCGGCCGTGCGGGGCGGGCTGGAGGGTGGCCTCCACCAGGGCGAGGGCGGCGCGCTCGGCGGCCGTGAACCAGGGGGCGTCCTGCCAGGAGGAGACGGCCGTGATGCGCTCCTCGGACTCCCCGGCCTTGCGGAGGAAGCCGGTGTTCAGGACGGTCAGGTAGGTGTTGCCGACGATCTGCCCGGCGCGCAGGTGGACCAGGCTCATCGTGGTCCGCGGCACCGAGCGGTTGCCCGTGGCCCGGAAGAGGGCGGCGCTGATGTCGTTCAGCTCGGGGACGAAGTCGGCCGGGTTCGGCATCCGGGAGAGGGAGGTGTTCGTGTGCGTCATGGCTGCTGCTCTCCTTCGGTCGGTGTCTGCACAGCACTGACGGAGGGGAGCGCGCGGATGTGACAGGGGGGCGGGACTTTTCTTTTCGGCGTTCCGGGTCCGGGCGGCGTTCCGGGAACGCCGGAGGGGCGGCGGGCGCGGGGTGCGCCTGCCGCCCCTCCGGGGGACCGGATCTCCTAGAGGAACGAGTTGATCTCGATCGTCTCGGTACGGCCGGGGCCGACGCCGATCGCGGAGATCGGGGCGCCCGACATCTCCTCCAGGGCCTTGACGTACGCCTGGGCGTTCGCCGGAAGGTCCTCGAAGGTCTTGGCCTTGGTGATGTCCTCGGACCAGCCGGGCAGGTATTCGTAGATCGGCTTCGCGTGGTGGAAGTCCGTCTGCGAGTACGGCAGCTCCTCGACGCGCTTGCCGTCGATCTCGTACGCGACGCAGACCGGGATCTGCTCCCAGCCGGTCAGTACGTCCAGCTTGGTGAGGAAGAAGTCGGTGAGGCCGTTCACACGGGTGGCGTAACGTGCGATCGGCGCGTCGAACCAACCGCAGCGGCGGTCACGTCCGGTGGTCACGCCGCGCTCGCCGCCGATGCGGCGCAGGTCCTCGCCGTCCTGGTCGAACAGCTCGGTCGGGAACGGGCCCGCGCCGACTCGGGTCGTGTAGGCCTTGAGGATGCCGATGACGCGGCTGATCTTCGTCGGGCCCACGCCGGTGCCGGTGCAGGCGCCGCCGGCGGTCGGGTTGGACGAGGTGACGAAGGGATAGGTGCCGTGGTCGACGTCGAGCAGGGTGCCCTGGCCGCCCTCGAACAGCACGACCTTGTCCTCGTCCAGCGCGTTGTTGAGGATCAGGGTGGTGTCGGCGACGTACGGCTTGATCTGCTCCGCGTACTGGAGCATCTCCTCGACGATCTGGGCGGCGTCGATCGCGCGGCGGTTGTAGAGCTTCGCGAGGAGCTGGTTCTTGCCCTCCAGCGCCGCTTCGACCTTCTGGACGAGGATCGACTCGTCGTAGAGGTCCTGGACGCGGATGCCGACGCGGTTGATCTTGTCCGCGTACGTCGGGCCGATGCCGCGACCGGTGGTACCGATCTTGCGCTTGCCGAGGAAGCGCTCGCCGACCTTGTCGAGGGTGACGTTGTACGGCGTGATCAGGTGCGCGTTGCCGCTGATGAGCAGCTTGGAGGTGTCGATGCCGCGCTCGTTCAGGCCGCGCAGCTCGGAGAGCAGGACGGCGGGGTCGACGACGACACCGTTACCGATGACCGGGGTGCATCCGGGGGAGAGGATGCCGGAAGGGAGAAGGTGCAGCGCGTACTTCTGGTCGCCGACGACGACCGTGTGGCCGGCGTTGTTGCCGCCCTGGTAGCGCACTACATAGTCAACGGATCCACCGAGCAGGTCGGTGGCCTTTCCCTTGCCCTCGTCACCCCACTGAGCTCCGAGCAGCACAAGAGCGGGCACAGGCGTACACCTCTTCCGGATGGGGCATGTCCAAGGTCAGGGGGCGTACGACGATGTACACCGCAGGCTGAGCCGTCGGACCGGTACCCCGGAATAGACGAAGGCCCTGGCGCAATAGCGCAAGGGCCTCTTGCACAAAGATGCTACCCGAGGAAGGACCGAGGTGTCGGCTCCAGAGCCCACCATGAGCCAAGCGGGCGCGCCGGTAGGCGGCCTGCTCGTGCTCGTCGACCCGGTCGCCCGCCGTCTTGACGGCGAGTCCGTGCGGATCGCGAAGGATGTGTTGTCAGCGGGCGCGGCAGCGAAAATCTGCCTCCCGGATTCGCAGGAGGAATTTGCGCGGGCTCTTGCCCGCCGGGGCCATCGGCGGCTGGTGATCGTCGGTGACGACCGGGCCCTGGTGCGCGCCGTGGGGCTGCTGCACCGGGAGCGCGGGCTGGGGGAGGGCCCCCTGGCGCTGGTCCCGGTCGGCCCGGTGGGGTCGCTGGGGCTGGCGCGGTCCCTCGGCGTGCCGCTTTCGGCCGTCGCCGCGGCCCGGGCGGTCCTCGACGGGTCGGTGCGGGCCTGTGACCTGCTGGTCGACGACAGTGACGGGGTGGTGCTCGGCGCGCTGCGGATCCCGCCGGTGCACGGGGTCCCGCGGCCCACCGGCCCGTCGGTGTGGAGCGCGTACCGCTCGCTGGTGCGGACGCTGGTCCGGCCGGTGGCGGCGGCCGGTGGTGTGGCCACGAGCCGGCACCGGCTGCGGGTCGAGGCCGACGGGGTGCTGCTGGCGGACGTGGACCGGCCCGTGGAGGACGTCTCGGTTCGCACCCGGGACGACGGCGGCGCGGCGGAGGTCGTGGTCCGGACGGGTGGCGGCGGCTCCGCCGAATCGACGGTGACGGCCCGGGCGAAGACGGTGACGGTGTCGGGCGCGGACTTCCGCTACCGCGCCGACGCGGCACTGACCGGCCCGGTCCGCCGCCGTACGTGGACCCTGCGTCCCGGCGCATGGACGCTCACCGTGCCCCGGTGACCACACCGGGTACACGGGACGCGCCGGGTGGCCGGGGCGATCCGGACCCGCAGGACCCGCAGGACGCGCCGGCCGACGGGCGGCACCTGCTGACGCTGGGCCCGCTGGGGCGGCGGGTGCTGCCGCCGCCCCGGCCGCTCGCGGGCGACCCGGCCGCGGCCGGGGCCCTGTGGGCCCCGCACTCCGGCCCTCTGGGCTGCTGCGCCCGGCCCTCTCGCTGCGCCCGGCTCGCGCGCCGCGGGCGCGCGCTCCCGGTCAGGGCGCGGACACGGCGAGCGCGGCCTCTTCGATCAGATCAGTGACCGGTACGGGCTGCGAGGCGAGCGAGGCGTGGCCCGCGTCGAGCTCGATCACCTTGCGGGGCTTCATCCGCTCGGCCATCCGCCGCTCGTTGTCGGGGTGGATCATCCGGTCCGCCGTGGACACCTGGTACCAGCTGGGCTTCGTCTTCCAGGCCGGCGCGGTGACGTCGTCCCCGAAGGTCGAACCGGGCGGAGCCTTCTGGGTCACGGCCATGACCAGCGACTCCTGCGCCGAGAGGTCCTGCGCGAAGCTCTCGTGGAACTTGTCCTGCTTGATCCACAGGTAGCCGTCCGAGTCGGGCGCGATGTTCTCGAACGCGGCGGGGGGCAGCTCCTGGCTGATCTGCCCGGGGCTCTCCCCGGCGTCCGGGGCGAACGCCGCCACGTAGACCAGCCCGACCACGTTCGGCAGGTCCCCGGCCTCGGTGATGACCGCGCCGCCGTACGAGTGCCCCACGAGCAGCACCGGACCGTCGATCTGGCGGACCATCTTGCGGGTGCGCTCGGCGTCGTCGGCCAGTGAGGTCAGCGGGTTCTCCACCGCGTGCAGGGAGGCGAACCCGCGCCGGTGGAGCTCGGGGATGACCTTGGCCCAGTGGGCGGCGCCGCCCCAGAATCCGTGGACCAGGACGATGGCGGGCTTGTCTGTCATGGAGGTCGCACCTTCGGTCGTGGGGGGTACCGATACGTCCGCCGACCACGCTGGGCAGCTCCCCGGACCTCTGCCACCGCAGTGGCTGGAGGTCCGGGCCGGAGGTCCGGGGAGGGGCGCCGGTCAGGCGCCGACGTACGCCGCGAGGTGCTCGCCGGTGAGGGTGGAGCGGTCCTCCACGAGGTCGGCGGGGGTGCCCTCGAAGACGATCCGGCCGCCGTCGTGACCGGCACCGGGACCGAGGTCGATGATCCAGTCGGCGTGCGCCATGACCGCCTGGTGGTGCTCGATGACGATGACCGACTTCCCGGAGTCGACCAGCCGGTCGAGCAGGCCGAGCAGCTGCTCCACGTCGGCGAGGTGCAGGCCGGTGGTCGGCTCGTCGAGCACGTAGACGCCGCCCTTCTCCGCCATGTGGGTGGCCAGCTTGAGCCGTTGCCGCTCGCCGCCGGAGAGCGTGGTGAGCGGCTGGCCGAGGCTGAGGTAGCCGAGCCCGACGTCGGCGAGCCGGGTGAGGATGCGGTGCGCGGCGGGGGTGTGCGCCTCACCCGCGCCGAAGAACTCCTCGGCCTCGGTCACCGACATCGCGAGCACCTCGCTGATGTCGCGGCCGCCGAGGTGGTACTCCAGCACCGAAGCCTCGAACCGCTTCCCCTCGCAGTCCTCGCAGGTGGTCGAGACGCCGGCCATCATCGCCAGGTCGGTGTAGATGACGCCGGCGCCGTTGCACGTGGGGCAGGCACCCTCGGAGTTGGCGCTGAACAGGGCCGGCTTCACCCCGTTGACCTTGGCGAACGCCTTGCGGATCGGGTCGAGCAGCCCGGTGTAGGTCGCCGGGTTGCTCCGGCGCGAGCCGCGGATCGCGCCCTGGTCGATGGAGACCACGTCCGCGTCGGGGGAGAGCGACTTGTGCAGCAGCGAGCTCTTGCCCGAACCGGCGACGCCGGTGACGACCGTGAGCACTCCGAGCGGGATGTCGACGTCGACGTCGCGCAGGTTGTTCGCCGTGGCCCCGCGGATCTCCAGCGCGCCGGTGGGCTTGCGCACCGACGCCTTGAGCTTGGCCCGGTCGTCGAGGTGGCGGCCGGTGATGGTGCCGCCGGCGCGCAGCCCCTCGACGGTGCCCTCGTAGCAGACGGTGCCGCCCGCGGTGCCCGCGCCGGGGCCGATGTCGACGACGTGGTCGGCGATCGCGATGGTCTCCGGCTTGTGCTCCACGACGAGCACGGTGTTGCCCTTGTCGCGCAGCCGCAGCAGCAGGTCGTTCATGCGCTGGATGTCGTGCGGGTGCAGGCCGATGGTGGGCTCGTCGAAGACGTAGGTGACGTCGGTGAGCGAGGAGCCGAGGTGGCGGATCATCTTGACGCGCTGCGCCTCGCCGCCGGACAGCGTGCCGGAGGCCCGGTCGAGCGAGAGGTAGCCGAGGCCGATCTCCACGAACGAGTCGAGGGTGAGCTGCAGTGCGGTGAGCAGCGGGGCCACCGAGGGCTCGGCGAGGCCGCGTACCCACTCGGCCAGGTCGCTGATCTGCATGGTGCAGGCGTCGGCGATGCTGATCTTCTTGATCTTCGAGGACCGGGCGCCCTCGCTGAGCCGGGTGCCCTCGCACTCGGGGCAGACGGTGAAGGTGACCGCCCGTTCCACGAAGGCCCGGATGTGCGGCTGCATCGCTTCCTTGTCCTTGGACAGGAAGGACTTCTGGATCTTGGGGATGAGGCCCTCGTAGGTGAGGTTGACGCCCTCGACCTTGACCTTGGTGGGCTCCCGGTAGAGGAAGTCCTGCATCTCCTTCTTGGTGTACTTGCGGATCGGCTTGTCCGGGTCGAGGAAACCCGACTCGGCGTAGACCCGTACGGTCCAGAAGCTGTCGGACTTCCAGCCGGGGATGGTGAACGCGCCCTCGGCGAGCGACTTGGAGTCGTCGTAGAGCTGGGTGAGGTCGATGTCGGAGACCGAGCCGCGGCCCTCGCAGCGCACGCACATGCCGCCGGTGCGGGAGAAGGTCGCCTTCACCGTCCTGGTCTTGGCTTCGCCGCGCTCGACCGTGATGCCGCCGCTCGCCCGGACGGAGGCGACGTTGAAGGAGTAGGCGCTGGGCGGGCCGATGTGCGGCGTGCCGAGCCGGCTGAAGAGGATGCGCAGCATCGCGTTGGCGTCGGTGGCGGTGCCGACCGTGGAGCGGGGGTCGCCGCCCATGCGCTGCTGGTCGACGGTGATCGCGGTGGTGAGTCCGTCGAGTACGTCGACCTCGGGGCGGGCCAGCGTGGGCATGAAGCCCTGGACGAAGGTGCTGTAGGTCTCGTTGATCATCCGCTGGGACTCGGCGGCGATCGTGTCGAACACCAGCGAGCTCTTGCCCGAGCCGGAGACACCGGTGAACACCGTCAGCCGGCGCTTGGGGATCTCGATGCTGACGTCCTTGAGGTTGTTCACGCGCGCGCCGTGCACGCGGATCAGACCGTGGCTGTCGGCGGCGTGCGTCGTGTGCTCGGGGTCCGGCGCGGTGGCCCTGCTCATCGTGTCTCCATCTCTCGGGCGGGCCGCCTGCGCGGACTCCTGCGGCAGTCGGCGGCTACGGCTTACGGGGCTGGTTGAAGCGGAGCATGTTGCCCGCCGGGTCCCGGAAGGCGCAGTCGCGGACGCCGTACGGCTGGTCGACGGGCTCCTGCAGCACCTCCCCGCCGGCGGCCCGGATGTGTTCGAAGGTGGCGTCGACGTCGTCGGTGGAGAAGATCACGCCGCGCAGCAGGCCCTTGGCCAGCAGCTCCGCCATGGCCTGCCGGTCGGCCGCGGAGGCGCCCGGGTCGGCGAGCGGCGGTTCGAGGACGATCTCCACGTCCGGCTGCGTGGGGGAGCCGACGGTCACCCAGCGCATCCCCTCGAACCCGACGTCGTTGCGGACTTCCAGGCCGAGGATGTCGCGGTAGAAGGTGAGCGCCTTGTCGTGGTCGTCGACGGCGATGAAGCACTGCGAGAGGTTGATGTCCATGCCGTCGACGCTACGAGGAGGGTGCGGATTTCGCTTCTCCGATCCTGACCGGTCGCGTGAGGATCTTGGCGACGCACGCCGGGATCGCCGCGCCGTCGTCGTGGCTGCGGGCCCGGTAGGCGCTGGGGGTCTCGCCGACGAGCTCGGTGAAGCGCGAGCTGAAGGACCCCAGCGAGGTGCATCCGACGGCGAAGCAGACGTCCGTCACGCTCATGTCGCCGCGTCGCAGCAGCGCCTTCGCGCGTTCGACGCGGCGGGTCATGAGGTAGCTGTACGGGGTTTCCCCGAAGGCGGTGCGGAAGCTGCGGGAGAAGTGTCCCGGCGACATGAGGGCGACGTTCGCGAGTGCCTGAACGTCCAGCGGCTCCGCGTACTCGCGGTCCATCATGTCCCGGGCGCGGCGCAGCCGTACCAGGTCCTCCAGGTTCATGCGTTCCAGCATGGCACGCAGGAGGTGTCCCGTCTGCGGGTATCGGTGCTTCCGGATCCGGCCGTCCGGCCATCAGGTGACCGGCCGGGTCGGGCCCGGTCGGGCCCGGCGGGCCTGGTCGGGCTTGGCCGGGCCGGGGCGGGCCCGCTCAGGCGAGGCCGATCGTCGCCTTGTGGACCCGCCAGCGGTCCATCAGACCCAGCATCTCGCCCTGCATGAACTCGAAGAAGGCCGCCGTCTCCGCGACGCGCGCCCCGGCGGGAGAGTCCGTGCCGAGGGTGGCCGCGCCCTCGCGCAGGGTCTTCTCCCACAGGGTCAGGACCTGGTCGCGGCGCGTGAAGGTCTCGTACCAGAGCTCGTTGTGCAGGACGTACCGGTCGCGGCGCGAGCCCGGTTCGCGCTCGCGGCTGACCATGTTGACCTGGGTCAGGTAGGACACCGCGCCCGACACCGCGGCCGGGCTGATCTGCAGGGCCTCGCCCAGCTCCGCCGAGGTCATCGCGCCGCCGTCGCTGGCCAGCAGCTGGGCGAAGACGCGCGCGGCCATCCGCTGCATCCCGGCCTCGGTCAGCTGCGCGGCGAACCGCTCGACGAAGCGGGAGACGGCGTCGCCGTCCCGGGCACCGGCGGCCGTGCCGGAATCGCTGCCGGCATCGGTCCCCGCGTCCACATTCACCATGTCATCTGCCACCTTTCCGACTTTACGCGATTCCTGAGATTCCCAAACTTCACAAGTTTGTGAAAGTAGCGTACGTTCGGAAGCATGACGAAGGCAATCAGCGTTGCCGGCCTCCACAAGGCATTCGGCCGCACCCGCGCACTGGACGGACTCGACCTCTCGGTCGCCACCGGCGAGGTCCACGGCTTCCTCGGCCCCAACGGCGCCGGCAAGTCCACCACCATCAGGGTCCTGCTGGGCCTGCTGCGCGCCGACTCCGGCACCGCCGAGCTCCTCGGCGGCGACCCCTGGGCCGACGCGGTCGCCCTCCACCGCCGTATCGCCTACGTCCCCGGAGACGTCACCCTGTGGCGCAACCTCTCCGGCGGCGAGGTCATAGACCTCTACGGACGCCTCCGCGGCGGCCTCGACCGGACCCGGCGCGCCGAGCTCGTCGAGCGGTTCGAGCTGGACCCCACCAAGAAGGGGCGCACCTACTCCAAGGGCAACCGGCAGAAGGTGGCCCTCGTCGCCGCCTTCGCCTCCGACGTCGAACTGCTCGTCCTCGACGAACCCACCTCCGGCCTCGACCCGCTGATGGAGGAGGTCTTCCAGGCCTGCGTCACCGAGGCGCGCGCCGCCGGCCGCACCATCCTGCTCAGCTCGCACATCCTCAGCGAGGTCGAGACCCTCTGCGACCGGGTCAGCATCATCCGCAGGGGCCGCACCGTGGAGACCGGCACCCTCGCCGAACTCCGCCACCTCACCCGTACGTCGATCAGCGCCGAGCTGGCCGGCCCGCCGAACGGCCTCACACACCTGCCGGGCGTGTACGACGTCCAGGTGCAGGGGCTGAAGGTCCGCCTCCAGGCCGACACCGACAAGCTGGACGCGGTGCTCCGCTCGCTCACCGCGTCGGGGGTGCGGTCGCTGACCTCGACCCCGCCCACCCTCGAAGAGCTCTTCCTGCGCCACTACACCGAAGAGGCGTCCCGATGAACAACGGACTGGCCGGTACCGGGGCGCTGCTGCGCCTCGCCCTGCGCCGCGACCGCGTGATGATGCCGGTGTGGACCCTGGTCACCGCGCTCATGGTGGTGAGCATGCCCGGCTCACTGGGCAGCGTGTACGCCACCGCCGCCGAACGCGCCCGGGCCGCCGCCTCGATGAACGCCAACAGCTCGATGCGTGCCCTGTACGGACCGGTCTTCGACGATTCGCTCGGCGCCCTGACCGCCTGGCGGGGCGGTGTCTACGCCGCCGTCCTCGCGGCCGCCATGAGCCTGGTCATCGTCGTCCGGCACACCCGCGAGGAGGAGGAGACGGGCCGTCAGGAACTGCTCTCCGCCGCGATGGTGGGACGGCGGGCCCCGCTGACCGCCGCGCTGCTCGCCGCCCTCGTGGCCAACGCCTGTGTCGCCCTGCTGGTGGCGGCCGGTCTCGCGGGGCAGGGCGCGCCCGGCGCGGTCGCCCTCGGCCTGGCCGTCGCGGCCACCGGGATGTTCTTCGCCTGCACGGCCGCCATCGCCGCCCAGCTGACCGAGAGTGCCCGCGCCGCCAAGGGGATCACGGCCGCCGCGCTCGGCGCGGCCTTCGTCCTGAAGGCCGCGGGCGACGCCGGCACGGGGGGCGGGCGGTCGGCCCTGACCTGGGCCTCGCCGCTCGGCTGGGTGGAGAACGTCCGGGCCTTCGCCGCGGAACGCTGGTGGGTGCTCCTCCTGTTCGCCGCCGCCGTCACGGTGCAGGCGGGCGCCGCGTACGCCCTGGCCGGGCGCCGCGACCTGGGCATGAGCTTCCTGCCGTCGCGGCCGGGGCCGGCCGAGGGACGCCTGGGCACGGCGGGTGCGCTGGCCTGGCGGCTGCAGCGCGGCAGCGTACTGGGCTGGAGCGCGGGCTTCCTGATCGCCGGTGTCGTCTTCGGCGGAATGGCGGACGGCGCCGCGGACCTGGTCGGCGACAACGACCGGACCCGCGAGATCATCGAGCGGATGGGCGGGCAGAGCGGGTCGGGCGCGCAGGGTGCGCTGACCGACGCCTTCCTCGCCACGATGGCCGGCATGTTCGGCATGGTCGCCGCCCTGTACGCCGTTTCGGCCGTACTCCGCCTGAGCGGTGAGGAGTCGGGCGGGCGCGCGGAGCCGCTGCTGGCGAACGCGGTCGGCCGGCTGCGCTGGGCCGGCGGCCACCTGGCCGTGGCCTTCGGCGGATCGGCGCTGATCCTGCTGCTGGCAGGGCTCGGTCTCGCCCTCGGGCACGGCCGCGAGCCGGGTGCGGTGATCGGCGCCACGCTCGCCCAGCTCCCGGCGGTCTGGCTGATCGGAGCGCTGGCGGCACTGCTGTACGGCGCGGTCCCGCAGTACGCGGCGGCCGCCTGGGGGGTGGCCGGGGGCGCGCTGGCCCTGGGCTGGGTCGGCCCGGCGCTGAACCTCCCGCAGGCCGTCCTGAACCTCTCGCCCTTCGCCCACCTGCCCCGGCTCCCGGGCGCGCAGGCCCTGGACCCGGCGCCGCTGCTGGTCCTGACCGCGCTGGCGGCGGCCCTGACGGCGGCGGGCCTCGGCACCCTGCGCCGCCGCGACATGATCGCCTAGCGGGCGTCCCGGCTCAGAACTCCACCAGCAGTTGTTCCAGCCCCCGGATGACGTAACCGTCCCGCCACCGCGGCTCCTCGACGAGCCGCAGCGGCGGGACTCCGTCTGCCAGCAGCGCCCCGAACGAGGCCTCCAACTCCCGCCGCGCCAGCGGCGCCCCGAGGCAGTAGTGGATCCCGGCCCCGAAGGTCAGGTGCGGGTTGTCGGCCCGTACGAGGTCCAGCGCGTCGGGATCGTCGAAGCGCGCGGGATCCCGGTTCGCGGACCCGAAGAGCAGTGCGACCTCGGCCCCGCGGGGGACGACGGTGTCACCGATCCGGATGTCGTCGAGCACCCAGCGTTCGAACATCTGGAGGGGAGTGTCGTACCGCATGAGTTCATCCACAGCTGTGGACAACTTTTCGGGATCGCGGCTCTCGCGGAGCGCGGCGAGCTGCGCGGGATTGCGGAACAGCGCCCACCACCCGTTGACGGTCGTGTTGACGGTGGCCTCGTGCCCGGCGTTCAGCAGCAGCACACAGGTGGAGATCATTTCCTGCTCGCTGAGCCGCCCCTCCTCATCGTGGGCGGCGATCAGCCCGGAGATCAAATCCTCCCCGGGGCGGCTCCGCCGCTCGGCGATCAGCCCCCGGAGATAGGCGCTGAACTCGACGCTCGCCCGCACCGCGCGCCGCGCCGTCTCCTCGTCCGGCCGGAGCTCGAACATCCCGCAGATGTCCGCCGACCAGGGCCGCAGCAACCCCCGGTCCGCCTCGGGCACACCCAGCAGCTCCGCGATCACCGCCACCGGCAGCGGCTCGGCGACGACGGTGAGCAGATCCCCGCCCCCGTCCGCACGCAGCCGCCCCACCAGCTCCCCCGCCAGCCGCCGCACCGCGGGCACGAGCCGCTCCACCGTCCGCGGCGTGAAGGCCTTCGCCACCAGCCTGCGCACCCGCGCGTGCGCAGGATCCTCCAGGTCCAGCAGGCCGTTGCCGTTGAGCACGTGGAACGGCTCGTGCTCGGGCGGCGGCGCCTCGCGGCCGAACTCCTCGTGCGAGAACCGGTGGAGGTAGGTCCGCCCCAGCCGCCGGTCCCGCAGCAGCGCACTCACATCGGCGTAGTGCGGCACCAGCCACTGCCCGGTGGCCTCCCACCACACGGCCCGCCCCTGCTCCCGCAACTCCCGGTACGCCGGATACGGATCGGCGACGAACGCGGCATCCCACGGATCAAAGCCCATCCCCGCACCCTAAAGCCGGCAGGGTCCGATCAGGCGGGTGTCACCAAGCGGGTTTCGTACGCGTACACGGCCGCCTGTGTCCGGTCCCGCAGGCCCAGCTTCACCAGGATCCGGCTCACATGGGTCTTGATGGTGGACTCGGCGACGACCAGCCGGTCGGCTATCTCGGCATTGGACAGCCCCTGCGCGATCAGTACCAGCACCTCCGTCTCCCGCTCCGTCAGCTCACCCGCGCCCGCCGGGTCCGCCAGCTTGCGGGCTTCGGAGATCTTCGAGAACTCCACGATCAGCCGCTTGGTCACCGAGGGCGCCAGCAGGGCCTCCCCGGCCGCCACCACCCTGACCCCGTCGGCCAGCTGACGGGCCGACGCGTCCTTGAGCAGGAACCCGGAGGCCCCGGCCCGCAGCGCCTGGTACACGTACTCGTCGAGGTCGAAGGTCGTCAGGACCAGCACCTTCGCGTCCGTGTCGGCGGCCACGATCTCCCGCGTGGCCTCCAGCCCGTTCATCCGCGGCATCCGGATGTCCATCAGCACCACATCCGGCCGCAGCGCCGCCACCTGCTCGATGGCCTCCCGTCCGTCCACCGCCTCGCCGACCACCTCGATGCCGTCCATCGCGTTCAGCAGAACGGAGAACCCCTCGCGCACCATCACCTGGTCGTCGACGATCAGGACCCTGATCGTCATACCGTCCCCTCCCGCGGCTCCGGCGCCGACTCCGCACGGTGGGCCACCGGTATGAACACCGCCACCTCGTACCCGCCCGCCGGTGTCCGGCCGGCCGTCATCTCGCCCTCCAGCATGGCCACCCGCTCCCGCATGCCCGTGATCCCGTGCCCGGCCCCCGGCGACGGCCGCGCGTCCCCGGTCGCCCGGTCGTTGACGATCCTTATGCCCAGGCCGCCCAGCACGTACGAGACCTCCACCTCGGCCGTGGCTCCCGGCGCGTGCCGCAGCGTGTTGCTGAGGGCCTCCTGGATGATGCGGTACGCCGACAGCTCCACGCCCTGCGGCAGCTCCCGCACCGAGCCCGTGATCGTCTTCTCCACGATCAGGCCGGCGTCCCGCACATTGGCCAGCAGCCCCTCCAGCGACGCCAGCGTCGGCTGCGGGGCGTCCGGGGCCTCGTAGTCCGCGGAGCGCACCACACCCAGCACCCGCCGCAGCTCTGTCAGAGCCGCCACGGCGTTCTCCCGGATGGTGACGAACGCCGCCTCCAGCTCCGGCGGCGGATTCTTCACCCGGTACGGCGCGGCCTCCGCCTGGATCGCCACCACCGACATGTGGTGGGCCACCACATCGTGCAGCTCCCGCGCGATCGTGGTCCGCTCCTCCAGCAGCGTCCGCTTGTCCCGCTCGACGGCCGTGACCTCCTGCTGCGCGCTCACCTCCGCCCTGGCGTCAAGGCGTATCCGGATACTGCTGGCGATCACCAGGGCGAAGGCCGAGGCCACCGCCATCTCGGGCAGGTTCGACCCCCAGTGGCCGCTGAACACCACGGAGATCGCCGATCCCAGTACGAGGGTGAGCGTCCACATCCAGGCCGCCACCCGGGCCCCGGTCCGCAGCGTGACGAGGAACATGACCGCGATGTACGCGAAGAAACTGCTGTCGGTCCACGGCCAGTTGTAGCCATAGCCGTACCCGTCGCCGAGGCCGGCCGTCACCACCGTCATCGCGATGGCCGCCCACCACGCGCCGACCGGCCGCACCAGCGTCATCAGGACCGGGGCCGCGGAGATCACCGCCATGGCTATCGGCCTGAGGTTGCCCCATGCGCCCAACTGCGTGTTGAGCGCGGTCAGCCCGACGAGGACGGACAGGATCCCCACCGCCGCATGCCGCCGCCACGGCGCGTACCGGCGCAGCACCCCGGGAAGCCGGCGCACGAAGCGCCCGGAGGTCTCCGCCAGAGGCAGCGGCCGGTAGGCCAAGGCGTCGGTGACGAGATCCCGTCGGAGGGTCGCGATCACCTCAGATGCCAGTCGGAACTCAGGTGCCCGGGATGTTCCCCCGGTGGTCGTCTCGGTCATGCACACCACCGTAGGTCCGTACCGGCCTCGTCCGCGTCGCCGCTGATGGGGATTTCCCGGGGTCCCTCTCAAGTACTACCCAGGTCCGCTCAGTAGCCCGTCGGGCGGATCAGGCCCGTCTCGTACGCGAACACCGCGGCCTGCGTGCGGTCCCGCAGACCCAGCTTCACCAGGATCCGGCTCACGTGCGTCTTCACCGTCTGCTCGGCCAGCACCAGGTGCTCCGAGATCTCGGCGTTCGACAGGCCCTGGGCGATCAGCGACAGCACCTCCGTCTCCCGCTCGGTCAGCGCCTCGATCCGGGCCCGCGACGGCGCGCGCGGCGCTCCCAGCCGGGAGAACTCCGTGATCAGCCGCTTCGTGATGTTCGGCGAGAGCAGCGCCTCGCCGGCCGCCACCACCCGCACCGCCTCGGCGAGCTGGTCGGCGGACGCGTCCTTGAGCAGGAACCCGGAGGCCCCGGCCCGCAGCGCCTCGTACACGTACTCGTCGAGATCGAAGGTGGTCAGCACCAGCACCTTCACCGCGGCGTCCGGCACCGCGGTGATGACGGACGTGGCCTCGATCCCGCCCATCCCCGGCATCCGGATGTCCATCAGCACCACGTCCGGAGCCAGCTCCGCCACCTTCGCGACCGCGTCCGCCCCGTCCACCGCCTGCCCCACGACCTCTATGTCGGGCTGCGCGTTGAGAAGCACGGTGAAGCCCTGCCGGACCATCATCTGGTCGTCGGCGATCATCACCTTGATCGGGGTGCTCATGAGGCCCTCTTCGTCTCGGAGTCGGGGACCGCGGGCAGGTCCTGCGGGTCCATCGGGAGTACGGCGCTCACCTCGTACCCCCCGTCGGGGCGCGGGCCGGCGGCCAGTTCGCCCCCCAGCATGCCTGCCCGCTCCCGCATCCCCAGCAGCCCGTGCCCCGCACCGGGCGAGGGCGGGGCCGACCGGGTCGGCGCGCTGTTCGCGACGCACAGGTGCAGATCACGCGGCCCGTACGCGATGCCCACCTCCACCCGCGAACCGGGCGCATGGCGCAGTGCGTTGCTCAGCGCCTCCTGCACGATCCGGTACGCGGTGAGCTCCACGCCCGGGGTCAGCGGCCGCCGTATCCCCGCGATCTCGGTCGTGACGTCGAGTCCGGCCCCCCGCACGTTGTCCACGAGGCCGTCCAGGTCGCCGAGGGTGGGCTGCGGATGATGGGGGTTCGCGGGATCGTCGGGCCGTTCGGACCGCAGCACGCCCAGTACCCGCCGCAGCTCCGTCAGTGCCTCCAGCGCGTTCTCCCGGATGCCGGCCAGATTCTCCTTGAGCTCCTCGGACGGGTTCTCCACCAGGTGCGGGGCGACCTGCGCCTGGATGGAGATCACCGACATGTGGTGGGCGACGACGTCGTGCAGTTCGCGGGCGATCCGGCTGCGCTCCTCCAGCAGGGTGCGCCGGGCCCGCTCCTCCTCGGTGAGGGTCTCCTGCTCGACGAGTTTGCCGCGGGCGAGGCGGGTGGCCCGCAGGGCGTAGCCGAGGATCCCCACGAACGCGAAGAGGAGGGCCACGCCCCCGATGATGGTCTGGCTCCGCGGCGGCCTGAGGACGATGTCGGCCAGTCCGCTGAGGGCGAGCGTGATGCCGATGACCGAGGCGGTCACCCGGGGCGGCACCCGCAGGGCGACCATCAGGAGCACGGGCGCGAGCGTGAACGGCCCGGCGGCCGTCCAGGGCCAGGACTGCCCCGGGCCGACGTGGTCGTGGATGGCCCAGGCGACGAGGCCGGCGGTGACGAGCCCGAGCCACCAGGCGGCGACCGGACGGAACATGCTGAGCACCACGGACGCGGAGGTCAGCAGCGACAGCCCCAGCACGGCCGAACCGAACACCCCGTAATGGTCGTTCAGCTGCATTCCCGTCAGGACGCCGCAGGGAATGGCCACGTATCCGAGGACCGCATGCGGCAGCCAGGCCAGCCAGCGCGGCCGCGACATCTTCGGCAGCGGGTCCCGGCGCAGGGTGAACAACTCCCGGGCCAGGCCGAGCGGCAGGCGGCTGCGGACGTCGGCGGCGGGTGGCTCGGTCTGCTGGTTCACGCCGTCCAGGCTAAGGCGGGCCCTAGACATGGGTGATCTCCTTGGCGGGGGCCGTCCCGGGGCGGGGGGCGGCGGCGGTACGGGCGGCGCGGGACGGCTTCGGACGGCGGGATGCCTGCTCGTGGATACGGAACGCGGCCCAGCACAGCGACAGCGCGGCGGCGAACACGGGCAGCCACAGCAGCCGGGCCGCTATCCAGCCCGGCGAGTCGGGCACCGTGTGCAGCCCGGGCAGGTCGGCCGAGACCAGCAGCCCGAGGGCGGTGACGGCCATCATGGCGGTCTGGTGCCACAGGAAGACGGTCATGGCGGAGAGGTTCACCAGGGCCACCTTCGCCCAGGCCGCCGGCCGTCGCATGGCCCGGGCCAGCGGCTCGCGCACCAGGAGGGCCAGCCCGCACTGGGCCAGCCCGAAGGCGGCCGCCGCCAGCGTCGGCGGGTTCAGGTTCGACACGGCGGCCCCGGGGACACCCACCATCGACGCCGGGTACCCGCCCCAGAGGATCAGCGCGGCCGTGGCCAGGACGCCCGCGCCGAGCAGGAGCAGCGCCCGGTCGCGCCGGGCGAACGCCCCGCGGGACCAGGCGGCGCCCAGGGTGAAGGGGACGAGCCAGCCCGCGCCCACATTGACCCAGCCGATCCACCCGGGGCCGTCCAGCCCGAAGCGCCACACGTCGACGGCAGCCACCACGGCCAGCGGCCACAGCGGGCTGAGCCGGGCCACGAGCGGGGTCGCGGCGGTGAGCACGGCGAACACCAGCAGGAACCACAGCGGCGACAGCACCAGCGTGACCAGCGACCGGACGGTGGTGAACTCCGCCCCGCCGATCAGCATCCCGGCCGCGACGACCGTCCAGAGAACCAGCACCGCGGCGACCGGACGGAACAACCGCCCCAGCCGCTGACCGGCCCACGCGCCGTACGAGAGGCCGCGCTCGCGCGCCGACCCGTACCCGCGGGCGGCGACATGGCCGCCCACCAGGAAGAAGACGGACAGTGTCTGGAACACCCAGGACACCGGGGCCAGCCACGGCAGGTGCGCCAGCGGGCTGGTCGTGCTCAGCGCGCCGTCGTGTGCGGTCAGCGCGGTGACCAGCCAGTGGCCGAGGACCACGCCGAGGATCGCGAAGGCCCGCAGCGCGTCCACGGCCCGGTCGCGCCCGGCCGGGGTGGCTGCGTCGATGCCCGCGGCCAAGGTGGACCAGCGGGCGCGGAACTCAACCACGGTCGGCCTCCGATGCGGGGGTGGTGCCGAGGACGATGGCGGCCAGGCTGTCGAGGGACTCGGTGCCCGGCTTGAGGTAGTCGCTGTGTCCGACGGCGCCGGCGGCGAAGGGCCGGGCACCGAAGGCGGGGTCGACCGGGTCGGTGCCGAAACCGATCCCGCCGAACCGCACATGCGGGACGTTGCCTATCCAGTCCCCGCTGCCCCGGCCGGCCCAGACCCGGGCCCCGGTCGGCAGCTCACGGGCGGACCCGGCCCCGGTCCCCGGGCTGCCGAACAGCGCGATGTCGCCGACCGCGGACCCGGTGGCGGTCCGGGCGCAGACCACGGAGCCGTAGGAGTGGCACAGGAGGGAGATCCGGGCACCGGGCCCCGACATGCCGCGCAACTGCTCGAGGAAGGGAGCCAGTTCGCCGGCGGCCGCGTCGGACCGGTCGGCGCTCAGGACGGTGGTGCTCACCGTGCCGGGGGTGTCGTACCCGAGCCAGGCGACCACGGCGGAGCGCGGATGCCCGGCCTGCAGGCGCTGCTGGAGGGAGACGGCCCCGGCACGGAACCGCTCGTAGGTGTCCAGCGTGGTGTCGGACCCGGGCACCAGGACGGCGACCCGGTCGGCGCTCTCCAGCTCGCCGAACACCTCGACGGCGCGGCCCCTGCCGCGGCCGTCGAAGGTGAGGAACCGGGCCGCTCCGGCCGCGCTCATGGCGCGCAGCCTGGCTGCCCGGCCGGGGCGGTCGGCGTCCTCGGCGGTACGGACCGCCTCGGCGAGGTTGGCGCTGTTGGCGGCGTACCGGCTGCGGGGCGTGGCGTCCTCGGAGAACGTGGCGGGCGCGGGGGCCGGGACGTTCGGGGAGGCCGCGGCGGACACGGGGACCACCACGGCCGCGGCGACCAGGGCGGCCAGCAGGCCGCGGCGCAGCCGGCCACTGCCGGAGCCGGCCCTCCCGGTGGCGAGCGCCGTGCCCGACCCGCGGGTCCTTCCCGTGGCCCCGGTCCGCGTCCCTGCCCCGGTCTGTGTCCCTGCCCCGGTCTGTGTCCTCGTCCCCGTTGCCATGGTCCTCTTCCTCCGGTCGCCGGAAGAGCCGTGAACGCTCTTCTCTGCTACCGAAGTTAGAAATCCGGGCCCGTGGTCGGCGTCACGCCATGGAGCCGTGTTCGCGCGTAGCTCTCAGGTATGACGGGGGATACCTGCGAGCCAGGGCCACGACCGTCACGACCGTCGTGACCGTCACGACGTCATGACCTCACGGCCCAGCGCTGAGCCCGCGGCTCAGTCTGCCACCAGGGGTTCGACGTAGCCCGCCCGCCAGCGCGGGGCCGGGTCCTGGCCGGGGCTGGTCCAGTACTCCCGCGCCCCCACGATCTCCCCGTCCCGCACGGTCCAGAGGGAGACGGCCCGGTAGACGACGTGGTCCTGGGGTATCTCCACCTCGGTGACCACGAGGTTCCCGTCGGCCAGGATCCGCAGCAGTTCCACGGATCTCTCGTCCGCTCTCTCGTCCGCGCAGTCGTCGTCGCTGTTCACGGCTATGAAGTTGGCGCGCCCCACGATGCGCTCGCCGCTCACGGGCCATTCGATGACCGCGTCCTCGGCGATGAGCCCGGCCACGCCGTCCCAGTCGCGTGCCTCGATCCGCTCCCACAGTTGTGCCACTACCCTCAACGGCTCCATGTGCCGCAGTGTCCGGCAGCTCCGTTATACGTAACAAGCTTTGCCTGCAGGCTTATTGACTTCGACACAATCGCTCACGGCGGGGCCTTCGCGCCGCGAGCAGGGCGCCGAAGGCGGTGCCGTCCGGGCCTATTCCGGCGCGGGTGCGGGAATGCCGGCGGACGGCGCGCCGGACTCCAGCGCGTCCAGTGCCGTGGCCAGCCGCTCCAGGACGCGGACCGTCTCCGCGAAGGCGGCATCGCCCAGCTCCGTGGTGAGGCGGGCCGCCAGGGCCGCGTGGCCCGGGCCGATCCGGTCCACCGCGCCCCGCCCCTCCTCCGTGGGCCGCAGCAGCTTCGCCCGCCGGTGGGCGGGGTTCGGGGCGTATTCCGCCAAGCCCTTGGCGACCAGCAGGTCCGCGATGCGCTGCACGCTCTGCCGGGTGATGCCCATGTTCCGGGCGATGCCCGCGACGGGCAGTGGCTCCCGCAGTACCGCGCCCAGGACCTGCCACCAGGCGGCCGTCAGCCCGGCCGGCTTGGCCAGCTCTTCCGAGATGGCGAGGAACTGGCCGTTCAGCCGGAACACCCCGAGCGCGGTGCGGCTCAGCAGGTCCTGCTGGGTACGGGCGTGGGCAGGGGCGCGGGTGCCGGCGTCCGCGAGGTCCCCGGCGGGCAGCGGCTCGTGTGTCAGCGGCTCGTGCACCAGCGGCCCGTGGGTCGCCTCGCTCATCGCCTCACGCATCGCCGGCCGCCGATGCCGCCATCAGCACCGGGTACGCGCTGACGTCCGAGTCGTGGAAGAGCCCGTACCAGGCGTCCAGGACGTCCGGCTTGTAGACGTCCAGACGGGCGAAGACCTCGCGGGCGAAGGCCACCGGCTCCGTCGGCCCCGCCGTGATCAGGTCGCCGTCGGTCACCGCGTCGGCCTCGACGTAGCACTCGGCGCCCCCGTAGCCGGGCTGCTCGGCGAGGTAGAAGGAGGCGGCGCTGGTGTGGGTCCGGCCGTCCAGCAGGCCCTCGCGGGCGAGGCCGGCGGTGGCTCCGCAGATCGCCGCGACCGGCACTCCGGCGGCCAGGAACTCCCGCGCCTTGGCCGCGAACGGAGCCAGATCGTCGCTCGTGTCCCACAGGGACGCGCCCGTGAGGATCAGCAGCGAGGAGTCCTCCGGTAGCAGGCCGGCCAGGGCCAGGTCAGGCTGGATGCGGACGCCGCCCATGGTGGTGACCGGCTGCGCGGCGCTCACGCCGACCGTGCGCACGGTGTGGCCGCGCTGGGTGAGGTGCGCGGTGGTGTGGCCGGTCTCCCAGTCCGCGTACGTGTCGTAGACCGCGAGGTGGACGGGCTTGCGCGGGGTCTCGCTCATGGTGCTTTCGCCTCCAGCGTGGTTCCTGCTCTATGACAATAGACTGTCATGACGACAGGATGCTGTCAATCCTGCGAGGGGGTTCGAGCCCCCTCGCAGACAGACTGCCGAGAGCGGCCCCCCACCCCCATACAGTCCGCCGATATCCCGCCCCACCTGCGCACTTCTAGCGTGACGACATGACCCCTCATGTCACCTCGCACACCCTTGCCACCGTGAAGGACGCAGATCGGAAGCACGTCTTCCACTCCTGGTCCGCCCAGGCCCTGATCGACCCCCTCGCCGTTGCCGGGGCCGAGGGGTCGTACTTCTGGGACTACGAAGGCAAGCGGTTCCTCGACTTCTCCTCCCAGCTGGTGAACACCAACATCGGCCACCAGCACCCCAAGGTCGTCGCCGCGATCCAGGAGCAGGCCGCCCGGCTCTGCACCCTCGCGCCCGGCTTCGCCGTCGACGTCCGCTCCGAGGCCGCACGCCTCATCGCCGAGCGGACCCCGGGCGACCTGGACAAGATCTTCTTCACCAACGGCGGCGCCGAGGCCGTCGAGAACGCGGTGCGCATGGCCCGTCTGCACACGGGCCGCGCCAAGGTGCTCTCCGCCTACCGCTCCTACCACGGGGCCACCGCCGCCGCGATCAACCTGACCGGCGACCCGCGCCGCTGGCCCTCCGACACGGCCGCCGCCGGCGTCGTGCACTTCTGGGGCCCGTACCTCTACCGCTCCGCCTTCCACGCCACCACCGAGGCCGAGGAGTGCGCCCGCGCCCTCGCCCACCTCGCCGACACCATCGCCTTCGAGGGGCCGCAGACCATCGCGGCGATCATCCTGGAGAGCGTGCCCGGCACCGCCGGCATCATGACCCCGCCCGCCGGCTACCTCGCGGGCGTGCGCGAGCTCTGCGACCGCCACGGCATCGTCTTCATCCTGGACGAGGTCATGTCGGGCTTCGGCCGCACCGGCAAGTGGTTCGCGGCCGACCACTGGGACGTCACCCCCGACCTGATCACCTTCGCCAAGGGCGTGAACAGCGGCTACGTCCCGCTCGGCGGCGTGGCCATCTCGTCCGCCATCGCCGAGACCTTCGCCACCCGCCCCTACCCGGGCGGACTGACGTACTCCGGCCACCCCCTGGCCTGCGCCGCCGCCGTCGCGACCATCAACACGATGGAGGAGGAGGGCATCGTCGAGCACGCCGCCCACCTCGGTGAGAACGTGATCGGCCCGGCGCTCGCCGAGATCGCCGAGCGGCACCCCTCGGTCGGCGAGGTCCGCGGGCTGGGCGCCTTCTGGGCCCTGGAGCTCGTACGGGACAAGGAGACGCGCGAGCCGCTCGTGCCGTACAACGCGGCCGGTGCGGACAACGCGCCGATGGCCGAGTTCGCGGCGGCCTGCAAGGCGTCGGGGCTGTGGCCCTTCGTGAACATGAACCGCACCCACGTGGTCCCGCCCTGCAACGTCACGGAGGCGGAGGCCAAGGAGGGCCTGGCCCTGCTGGACGAGGCGCTGACGGTCGCCGACCGCCACACCACGGCCGGCTAGACCCGCCCGCATCCGGCATCCGCACCCGCCCACCGGGTGCGGATGCCGGATGCCGGATATCGGTTGGCTACCGATCGGTTTTCGGCCGCGTTGTCTGGCCTATGGTGTCCGGAGCTCTACGACAGGAGACGGACCCCTATGCCAGGCAGCGGAGCTGTCACCCGCAACACACTTCGCCAGCAGATCGCGGACGCGCTGCGTGACGAGGTGCTCGCGGGACGCCTGCCCCCGGGGACCGAGTTCACCGTCAAGCAGATCGCCGAGCAGTACGAGGTCTCCGCGACCCCGGTGCGCGAGGCGCTCGTGGACCTCTCGGCCCAAGGGCTGCTCGAACTGGTCCAGCACCGCGGCTTCCGCGTGCGGGTCTTCTCCGTGGACGACTTCCGGGGCATGGTCGAGGCCCGTTCGCTCGTCGTGGACGGGATCTTCCGCCGGCTCGCCGAGCGCGGCACCGCCCCCGGCTCCGGCGAGCTGCTGGTGTCGGTGCGCCGCCGGGGAGAGGAGGCGCGGCGGGCCGCGCAGAGCGGTTCGCTCGAAGTCCTGATCGGCTACGACCTGCGCTTCTGGCGGGAGCTGAGCGGGCTGGTCGCCAACACCTACATCTCCGAGTTCCTGCACCGCATCCGCGTGCAGTGCTGGGTCTTCGCCGTCCCCCACCTCCAGCGCGAGCCGCAGCTGCGGTCGGCGCTGTGGGACGGTCACAGCGAGCTGGTGGACGCGGTGACGCTGGCCGACGCCGACGCGGTGCGCGGGATCGTGCGCGGCTACAACGAGCACGCGCTGGCCTGGGCCGCCCGCCTCTGAGGGCCCGGGTGTCTTGCCCCCAGGTTCTGCGCACCCCTTCGCGGAGGGTGTCCGGCCCACTACGCTGGCCGGAATCGGCGACAACGACTGATCGGAGGCCGAGTGGCCTGTGACCTGTGGCTGGTCCCCCTTGTCGACGTGCTGTGCCACAGCCCCGACAACCCCTTCGCGGAAGAGATCGCCTCGTACGACAGGGCGCTGGGCGCGGCCGGACTGCCGTCCGTGCCCGTGTTCGCGTACATGCCGGGCCTGAGCGGGGACGTCGCCCCGGTCGCCGGCTTCGACTACGACGCCCTGCACTTCCTGAGGCGGGCGTACATGCTCCAGCTCTGCGGGCTGCCCGTGACCCCGGTGGACGAGCTCGGCGGGGACTACGAGCAGCTGCTGGAGATGTTCGAGCCCACGGCCCAGCAGTCGCACCTGGTGTGGCACTACGACCACGCCGGGGCCTATGTCCCGGTGGACTTCGCGGCTCCGCTGGCGAACGAGGAGCTGCTGGCCGGGGGCGGGCCGCTGGGGTCCGGTCAGGGGCTGCTGCGGGAGCTGCTGTTCGTGGCCCCCGCCATCGGGATAGACCCGGGGAACCCGCCCGCCGCACCGGCGCCGCCGGGGCGGCCGACGCTGCTGGAGGAGCCCGCGGGGCCGATTCCGTACGACGACAGCCCCTTCGCCCGTGAGCGGCACGTGTGGCTGGGACTGCACGCGGCCGCGACGCGGAGCCTCGGCCAGGGATCGATGATCATCTTCAGCTGAGCGGCTCCGGTGGGCGGGGTACGGGTCCGCTGCGCGGAACCCCGGCCCCGCCCGTCCCGTAAGCCCCGCCCGTCCCGTAAGCCCCGCCCGTCCCATGAGCCCCGCCCGTCCCTCAGCGCGGCTGCTCCGGCGGCCGCTGCCGGGGCATGTTGGGTCTGGTACCCGGCGGCAGCGGGAAGCGGGCGGGCGGGATGTTCGGGTCCGGGCGCCCCCCGGAGGCCCCCAGCGACTGCATCACCAGCGGCGCGGGCCCGGCCCGGAACTCCACCATCCAGTCCGCCGTCTCCGACCGCACCAGCTCGGTGATGTCCTCCGAGAAGCGGCGCAGCACGGTCAGGCACCGCTCCGCGGCCTCGCTGGCCGTGCCCTCGGTGGGGCCGAGCACCTCGCGCACGTTCTCCGAGGCCCAGTCGAACTGCAGGGTCTGGAGTCGGCGCTGCACGGCCTGGGCGGTGGCCACGTCCCGCATCCACCCGGACGTCAGCCCGAAGAACCGGTCGCAGGCCAGCGCGGCCGCGCCCAGCAGCAGCGCGAGGTAGCCGTAGGTGGAGGCGCCCGGGATCGAGCCCGTCAGCTCCAGCAGCGGCATCGAGGCGCCCGTGACGGCGCCCACGGCCGCCCCGGCGCGCAGCACGCGCGCACCGCGCCGCTTCCAGGCCCGGTCGGACAGGTACCACTCGGCGGTGCGCAGCGCGTCGGCCTCGACCCGCCGGTAGAGCTCGTCGAGCCGCTCGGCGGGCTCGCCCCAGTCCCCGAGGGGGAACGGCCGGCCGGTCAGATCGCCCGCCGCCATCGGTCCGCCGCCTTCCTCCCGGGGATCCCGGGGTGGCCCCTCGGGCTGCATCTCCGGCTGGCTCACCCGGCACTCCCTCTGCCTGCGCTGACGTGTGGTGGTGCGCGTGTGCGCAATGATGCGCATGCTCTTCCTACCTTCGAATGACGGGCGATGGGCGACGATTCCCGGGATTTCCGCCCGCAAGGAGGTCTCCATCAGGTACGCGCACGCCTCGTCTCTCACTCGAAAGAGTTGGTCCTCACGGCGTAGGGCGCGGGGCCCGGGGAGCACGTAGGCTCGGATTGACCAGCGTTCCTAAGGTCTCGACGTACGACGTATGGAGTGAGTGCCCTGTGATTCCCGGTGGTGGCCAGCCCAACATGCAGCAGCTGCTCCAGCAGGCCCAGAAGATGCAGCAGGATCTCGCGGCCGCGCAGGAGGAGCTCGCACGGACCGAGGTCGAGGGCCAGGCCGGCGGCGGTCTGGTGCGGGCGACCGTCACCGGCTCCGGTGAGCTGCGCGCGCTGGTGATCGACCCGAAGGCCGTGGACCCCCAGGACACGGAGACGCTCGCCGACCTGGTGGTGGCCGCGGTGCAGGCGGCCAACGAGAATGCGCAGGCGCTCCAGCAGCAGAAGCTGGGCCCCCTGGCCCAGGGCCTGGGCGGCGGCAGCGGTATCCCCGGCCTCCCGTTCTAGCCCGGCCCTCCCCCCTACCCGACGAAAGAAGGCAGTCCGTTGTACGAAGGCGTGGTTCAGGACCTGATCGACGAACTGGGCAGGCTGCCCGGCGTCGGGCCCAAGAGCGCGCAGCGGATCGCCTTCCACATCCTGCAGGCCGAGCCCACCGACGTCCGCCGCCTCGCGCACGCGCTGCTGGAGGTCAAGGACAAGGTCCGGTTCTGCGCGGTGTGCGGGAACGTGGCGCAGGAGGAGCGGTGCGGTATCTGCCGCGACCCGCGCCGGGACACCACGGTCATCTGCGTCGTCGAGGAGCCGAAGGACGTCGTCGCGATCGAGCGGACGCGCGAGTTCCGGGGGAAGTACCACGTCCTCGGCGGCGCGATCAGCCCGATCGAGGGCGTCGGCCCGGACGACCTGCGCATCCGCGAGCTGCTGGCGCGCCTGGCGGACGGCGAGGTGACCGAGCTGATCCTGGCCACCGACCCGAACCTGGAGGGCGAGGCGACCGCCACCTACCTCGCCCGCATGATCAAGCCCATGGGCCTGAAGGTCACCCGCCTGGCCAGCGGACTCCCCGTCGGGGGAGATCTGGAGTACGCGGACGAGGTCACGCTCGGGCGGGCCTTTGAAGGAAGGCGACTTCTCGATGTCTGACGCAACGCTGCACGCCCTCGGCCAGGATCCGGACGACTTCGCCGCCTCGATCGCGGACCAGATCGAGTCGTTCATCGTTGCGGTCACCGAGGTGGCCAAGGGCGAGGACCCGGACAGTGCGGTGCCCTTCCTCCTCCTGGAGGTGTCCCAGCTGCTGCTGGCGGGCGGCCGGCTGGGCGCGTACCAGGACGTGCTGCCGGAGGAGCGCTACGAGCCCGACCTCGGCCCGGAGCCGGACGTGGACGACCTGCGCGAGCGGTTCGCGATCATGCTGGAGCCGGTCGACGTCTACTCCGAGGTCTTCGACCCCTACGAGCCCCGCAAGGCCCCGGTGGCCCACCGGATCTCCGACGACCTGGCGGACGTGGTCGCCGACCTGCGGCACGGGCTCATCCACCACCAGTCGGGCCGCATCACGGAGGCGCTGTGGTGGTGGCAGTTCTCGTACTTCACCAACTGGGGTCCGACGGCCTCGGCCACCCTGCGCGCCCTCCAGTCGCTGATCGCCCACGTACGCCTGGACCAGCCGCTGGCGGCGCTGGACGGCCTGGACACGGACGAGGACATGGCCGAGGACGATCTCGCGGAACAGGCCGGACAGGTGATGGCCGAGGAGCTCGGCGGCCTCGGCCGCACGTGAGCGGACGCGGCGGCCCTGCCGGGAGCCGGTAGCCGGGAACTCATCCTCTGATCTTCTCGTCTCATGATGCGGTACGGGGCGGTCGGATCCCGGTCGCTCGTTAGACTGCACCAGCAATGAGACGGACTGAGCGAGGAGCGCACGTGGGCCTTGTCGTGCAGAAGTACGGAGGCTCCTCCGTAGCCGATGCCGAAGGCATCAAGCGCGTCGCCAAGCGGATCGTGGATGCCAAGAAGAACGGCCACCAGGTGGTCGTCGTGGTTTCCGCGATGGGCGACACGACGGACGAGCTGATCGATCTCGCCGAGCAGGTATCGCCGATGCCTGCCGGGCGCGAATTCGACATGCTGCTGACCGCCGGGGAGCGGATCTCCATGGCCCTGCTGGCCATGGCGATCAAAAACCTGGGCCACGAGGCCCAGTCGTTCACCGGTAGCCAAGCAGGCGTGATCACCGACTCGGTCCACAACAAAGCGCGCATCATCGATGTCACGCCGGGCCGGATCCGCACCGCGCTGGACGAGGGCAACATCGCCATCGTCGCGGGCTTCCAGGGGGTGTCCGCGGACTCCAAGGACATCACCACCCTCGGCCGTGGCGGCTCGGACACCACCGCCGTCGCGCTCGCCGCGGCGCTGGACGCCGAGGTGTGCGAGATCTACACGGACGTCGACGGCGTCTTCACCGCGGACCCCCGCGTCGTGAAGAAGGCCAAGAAGATCGACTGGATCTCCTCCGAGGACATGCTGGAGCTCGCGGCCTCCGGCTCCAAGGTGCTGCTGCACCGCTGCGTCGAGTACGCGCGCCGCTACAACATCCCGATCCACGTCCGCTCGTCCTTCTCCGGACTGCCGGGCACCTGGGTCAGCAACGAGAATCCGCAAGGGGACGCGCAGGTGGAGCACGCCATCATCTCCGGAGTCGCGCACGACGTCTCCGAAGCCAAGATCACGGTCGTCGGGGTCCCGGACAAGCCGGGCGAGGCCGCGGCGATCTTCCGCGCCATCGCGGACGCCGAGATCAACATCGACATGATCGTGCAGAACGTCTCCGCGGCCTCCACGGGCCTCACGGACATCTCCTTCACGCTCCCCAAGACCGAGGGCCACAAGGCCATCGAGGCCCTGGAGAAGGCGAAGGGCGCGATCGGCTTCGAATCCCTGCGCTACGACGACCAGATCGGCAAGATCTCCCTGGTCGGCGCGGGCATGAAGACGAACCCGGGCGTCACCGCCTCCTTCTTCCAGGCGCTGTCCGACGCGGGCGTGAACATCGAGCTGATCTCGACCTCCGAGATCCGGATCTCGGTCGTCACCCGCCAGGACGATGTGAACGAGGCCGTCCGCGCCGTGCACACGGCCTTCGGCCTCGACTCCGACAGCGCCGAGGCCGTCGTCTACGGGGGCACCGGACGATGACCCCCACCCGGTCCTCCGGCCCGGCACTCGCCGTGGTCGGGGCGACCGGAGCAGTCGGTTCGGTCCTGCTCCAGATGCTGTCCCTGCGGGCGGACGTCTGGGGTGAGATCCGCCTGATCGCCTCCGCGCGCTCGGCCGGCCGCATGCTGGCCGTCCGCGGGGAGGAGACCGAGGTGATCGCCCTCACCGAGGACGCCTTCGACGGCCTCGGACCGGGCGACATCGCCCTCTTCCTCACCCCCGCCGACGTCTCGGCCCGGTGGGCCCCCGTGGTCACCACGCGCGGCTCGGTCGTCATCGACCTGTCCGCCGCCTTCCGGGAGGACCCCGAGGTCCCGTTGGTGGTGCCCGAGGTCAACGGGCACGCCGTACGGATCCGGCCGCGCGGGATCGTCGCCGGCCCGGACTGCGTGACCGCCACCATGATCGCGGCCCTGGGCGCGCTGCACTCCGAGTACTCCCTCTGCGACCTCGTCGTCTCCTCGTACCAGGCCGCGAGCGCCGCCGGCCGGGCCGGTTCCGAAGCGCTGCGCCGCCAGCAGTCGCTGGTCGCCGGGACCTCCCTGGGCGAGCAGCCGGGGGACGTACGCCGTGCCGTGGGCGAGGACACCGGCCCCTTCGCTGCCCCGCTCGCCCTCAACGTCGTGCCCTGGTCCGGTGAGCTGCGCGCGGACGGCTGGTCCTCGCACGAGCTGGCGGTACGCGCGGAGACGCGCCGGATCCTGGATCTGGAGCAGCTCCCGGTGTCGGTGACCTGCGTCCAGGTGCCGGTGCTGACCGGGCATTCGCTGACCGTGCGGGCCCGGTTCGAGCGCGAGGTGGAGGCCGCGCACGCCCGGGAGATCCTGGAGGCCGCGCCCGGCGTGGTGCTCGTGGACGACCCGGAGGCCGGGGAGTTCCCCACCCCCGTGGACGCCGCCGGGACGGATCCCGCCTGGGTGGGGCGGCTGCGGGCCTCGCTCGACGACCGTCACGCCCTGGAGTTCTTCGTGTGCGCCGACAATCTCCGCAAGGGCGCAGCGCTGAATGCCACACAGATCGCGGAACTGATCGCGGGTGAATTTGCGTAATTCGCTTTGTAGGATCGGTGCTGATCCCTTGATCAAGGTGATGGCCCGACTGCCGTCTCGATAAAGACGGGGCAATCGGGAAGAGCGGGTGCGCATGAGGGCAATAGGGATTTTGCTGGTGAGGCTGCCTCGCGCGTACAACCCTGATGGGGGGACGCGTGTCCAACCGGCGTGGCAGACACACTGCTCGAACCGGCCGTCCGGCCGGCGCAGATCGGGATCATCCCGTCGCGCCGGGGTCTCCGCACACCCGGCGGCGGTTTTCCCGTGATCGTGCCCGTCCCGCCGGCGGGGCCCTCGGCGGGACCGTCGACGGCGCCCGTACGGACCGCCGTACCGATCCGGAGCGGTCTCGTGCCCGCGCCGCGCGACAGCGCTGAGACGGACGGGAGCAGCAAGAGCGAGGCGGTCGAGACGGCCGAGGCGGTCGAAACGGCTGAGACGGCTGAGACGCCCGAGACGGCCGAGGCGGTCGAAACGGCTGAGACGCCCGAGACGGCTGAGACGCCCGAGGTGGTCGAGACGCCCGAGGTGGTGGCCGGCACCACCGTCGACCACCTCACCGCGACCTACCAGGCGCACTACCGCTCCCTCCTGGGCCTGGCCGCGCTGCTCCTCGACGACACCGCCTCCTGCGAGGACGTGGTCCAGGAGGCCTTCATCCGGGTGCACTCCGCCCGCAACCGGGTCCGCGACCGGGAGAAGACCCTGGCGTACCTGCGCCAGACCGTCGTGAACCTCTCGCGGTCCGCCCTGCGCCGCCGCATCCTCGGCCTCAAGCTGCTCTCGAAGCCGATGCCGGACATGGCGAGCGCCGAAGAGGGCGCGTACGACCAGCTGGAACGGGACGATCTGATCAAAGCGATGCGTGGACTGCAGCGGCGCCAGCGCGAGGTGCTGGTGCTGCGCTACTTCGCGGACATGACGGAGGTCCAGGTCGCCGAGACGCTCGGAATATCGCTCGGCTCGGTGAAGGCGTACGGATCGCGGGGCATTGCCGCGCTGCGGGTGGCGATGGAGGCTGCGCAGTCATGATGGACGACCACACATCGCCGGGCGGGGCGAGCGGGGAAGAAGAGCTGCGCATCCTCCTGCGCGGGGCCGTCGAAGGCCTGCAGCCCTCCGCGGACGCGCTGGAGCGACTGCGCGACGCCGTCCCCGCGCGCCGGACCCGCAACCGCCGGGCCGCCTTCGTCGGCGCCGCCGCGGCCGTGCTGCTCGTCGGGACGGCGATCCCGGCCGCGCTGCACCTGTCCGCGGCCGAGGGCGCGGCCACGGACCACCCGGCGATGGCCGGGCACGGCGAGGCCGCGGGCGACCAGCACAGCGCACCGGGTTCCAACCCCCACCAGAACGGCTTCGGTGCCCTGCCGAGGTCGACCCACTCCGGCGAGGTCCCGTCCGCGGGCGGGGGCACCGGCCAGCCGAACGCCACGGCGGTCCCCCCGGCGAACGGTCTGACGGCAGGCCCGTCGGGCGCCGGGACCTCCGCCGGACCGGCCGGTTCCGGCGGGCCGGTGGCGGGCTCGGGCCCGCTGCCGCCGGTGGCGGCGCCGGGAGTGCCCGGGTGCGGCGCGGACCAGCTCGGGGTGGTGGGATCGGCCCGGGCCCCGGAGACCGACGGCAGGGTGTACGGCAGCTTCCGGGTCACCAACGTCTCGGCGCAGGGCTGCTCCGTCGCCGGTCAGGACACCCTGACGGCAGCCCCGGCGCCCGGTACCGGGGCCGGCTCGGGCGCCGGGGTCGCGGTGGTCGGCCACACGGCGGGGGATCCGGCGAGCGGGCTGCTGCCCGACCCGGCGGCCGCTGCTCCGTCGCTGGTGCTCCCGCCGAACACGGCGTACGAGGTCCGCTTCGCGTGGGTGCCGTCGGGGCAGACCTGCGCACCGGCGAACCCGGACGCGGGCGGCAAGTCCCCGCAGACCGGCCCGGCGGGCACCACGGGCGGCACGGGCAGCGGACCGGCGGTCGAGCCGCAGTCGGGCGCGTCCCCGGCCCCGGCCGGCGTGGCCGTCTCGCACACCCCGCAGTCGGGGGCCACGACCACGCGGACGACGATCCCGCAGGCCTGCGGCGGAACGGTCTACCGGACGGGCGCGATCCCGCTGTCCTAGGCCGTGTCCGCGAAGTAGCGCCGGCCGCCCGAAGGGCGGGCCCAGGCGTCGCGGGGCGGGCGGGACTTTGCGGACACGGCCTCAGGGGGTGTCCTGCCGAGCAGGCCGGGCTACCGCGCGGCAGGCTCCAGCAGGCCCGCCTCGGCGTCGCGGATGGTCTCCACCTCGCGGCGGTAGAGCCGGAACCACATGAAGAGCACGAAGGCGGCGAAGACGAACCACTCGCCGGTGTAGCCGAGGTTCTGGAAGGCCTTCAGGTCGAGCCCGGTGTTGGTCGGCGCCTGCGCGGGCACCGGAATCATGCCGTCCGACGGGGTCTGCACGGTCAGCCAGGCGTCGTACAGGTCGTACGGGACGATGTTGACCAGCGAGGCCGCGCTGATCACCCCGAGCTGCCCGGCCGGCAGCCCGCCCTGGGAGTGGACCCCCTTCGTGCCGGCGTTCTCCGAGGCCTGCAGGGCCCCGCTGACCTCGACCCGGCCGGTCGGCGGGACCGGCGCCTTCGCGGGATCCGCCGCTCCCGGCAGCCAGCCCCGGACGACCGGGACGGTCTTGCCGGAGTCGGTCTTCAGCAGCGTCAGTACGTAGAACCCGGACCGGCCGTCCAGCCGTCGCTCGGGCACCAGCAGCTGGTCGCCGTACTCCCCGGCCGTGGAGGCCAGTCGCCCGGAGGTCGTCTTGTCGACCGGAAGCAGCGAGTCCAGGGGCGCGGCCACCTGGTCGGCCGGCCGCTCCGTGCTCGCTTCCCGGTGGCTGTCGACGCGGTCCTCGAACCGGCCGAGCTGCCAGGACCCCATGAACAGGCAGAAGGGAACGGCGAGCGCGACGAAGACGTTGATCCCCCACCAGCGCGGGGTCAGGAGAAACCGGTGCACCCCACCACCGTACGGGGGGTGCACCGGTCGGCCTCCCGCAGGGTCAGTGGGGCAGGTGCTTCAGCGCGAACTCCAGCTCCATCCGAACCTGCTTGATCCGCTCCTCCACCACCAGCGAACCGTGCCCCGCGTCGTACCGGTACACCTCGTGCACGGCCCCGCGCGCGGCGAGCCGGTCCACGTAGTTGTCGATCTGGCGGATCGGGCACCGCGGGTCGTTCACGCCGGCCGCGATGTGGACCGGCGCCTTCACGGCGTCCACGTACGTCAGCGGCGAGGACGCCTCGAAGCGGTCCGGGACCTCCTCCGGCGTACCGCCGAAGAGGGTGCGGTCCAGCGCCTTCAGCGCCTCCATCTCGTCGTGGTAGGCCGTCACGTAGTCCGCGACCGGTACGGCGGCCAGGCCCACGGCCCAGGCGTCGGGCTGCGTGCCCAGGCCCAGCAGCGTCAGGTACCCGCCCCAGGAACCGCCCGACAGCACCATGCGAGCCGGGTCCGCGAGGCCCGAGGAGACCGCCCACTCCCGGACCGCCGCGATGTCCTCCAGCTCGATCAGCCCGACCCGGTGCTTGAGTGCGTCGGTCCACTCGCGGCCGTACCCCGTCGAGCCGCGGTAGTTGACCCGCACCACGGCGAAGCCGTGGTCCAGCCAGGCCGCCGGGGCCGACGCGAAGGAGTCGCTGTCGTGCCAGGTCGGCCCGCCGTGGACCTCGAAGACCGTCGGGAACGGACCCTCGCCGTGCCCCGCCGGCCGCTGCGCGAGCGCGTGGATCCGCCCGCCGGGACCCTCCACCCACACGTCCTCGACCGGCATCGAGCCGGGCGCCCGGAAACCGGGCGGGTCCAGCACGATCCCGCCCGCGGTGGACCGTACCGCCGAGGGCTCGGCGGCCGACGACCACAGGTACTCCACCGTCCCGTCGGGCCGTGCGGTGGCACCCGACACCGACCCCGCGGGCGTGTCCACGCGGACCAGCTCCCGTGCGGCCAGGTCGTAGCGCCACAGCTCGCTGCGCGCCTCGAAGCTGTGCTCGACCAGCAGCGCGGACCCGTCCGGATACCACTCGGCGGCGACGTCGCCCGGCAGGTCGATCGCGAGCTCCTGCTCGGCGCCGGTGGCCACGTCCCACACCATCGGCTCCCAGCGGCCGCGCCGCTGGTGGCCGACGAGCAGCCGGGTGTCGCCCACGAGCGGCGCGAAACCGAGGACCTCCAGGCCCAGCTCCCGGGACCCGCCCCGGGAGTCGTCCAGCTCGGCGACGGTGGTCCCGTCCAGGGTCAGGACGCGCAGGGCGGAGTGCATCGCGTCGCCGTGCTCGGTGTGCTCGACGGCCACCAGCGTCCCGTCGCGGGACAGGTCGCCGACGCCGGCCGACTCCCGGTGCCGGTAGATCACGGTCGGCGCGGAGCCGTCCGGCCGGACCACGTGGACGGTCGAGCCGTCCTCGTCGGTGGAGCGCCCCACGACGGCGGTCCCGTCCCGCCCGATGGCCAGCCCGGCGGGGTACGAGGGCTCCAGGCCCGGGGTGGCCGGTTCGTCGGGGCCGCCCGCGAAGGGCTGGCGCACCCAGGTGCCGAACTCGTCGCCGTCGGTGTCGGAGAACCACCAGATCCACTCGCCGTCGGGGGTGAGGGTGCCGTCGGTGGTGCCGTTGGGGCGGTTCGTGGCCTGCCGCTGCTCGCCGGTGGCACGGTCCCACGCGTAGATCTCGTAGGTTCCGGTCGCGTTGGATACGAAGAGCGAACGGTCCGGGGCGTCCTCGGCCCAGTCGGGGAGCCCGACGCGCGGTGCCCGGAACCGCTTCTCCCAGTCGGGCATGTCGGGGGTCATCTCACTGTCGCTGGTCATGCGCCCCATTGTGGCCGCAGCGCTCCCCGGGATGCCGACCGCTGCGAACGGGCGCACAGTGGAACGCGTCGGCCGTTCCGTCCGAGGAGGAACGATCATGGCCAAGAAGGCCCGCACCGGCCACCACAGCCACCAGGACTCCGAGCGCGCGCTGGCCAAGAACACGGCCGCCGAGGCCCGTGCCAAGGCCGCGTTCCGGGACGCCCACAGCACCGCCGCGAAAACGCGCGGCATGCAGCAGAAGGCCCAGGCCAAGCGCGGCTAGGCCCGCTCCGCCCGAGGTCTGTCTAGGCTGGCGCCATGCGGATGATCGTCCGGGGCGCCCGGCTGCTGCACACCCACGGCCTGTCCGACGTCGAGGTCGCGGAGGACGGCCGCATCGCGCGGGTCGTCCCGTACGACGATCAGAAGGAACCACCGGTCACCGGCATCCTCATCGAGGCCCACGGCGGGCTGCTCACGCCCCCCTTCGTCGAGCCGCACATCCACCTCGACACGGCGCTGACCGTCGGCGAGCCCCGCCCCAACGCCTCCGGCACCCTCTGGGAGGGCATCGCCTGCTGGAGCGAGCGCAAGCGGACCCTGACCCGCGAGGACGTGATCGCGCGGGCCACCGAGGTGCTGCGCTGGCAGGCCGCCCACGGGGTGCTGCACGTGCGGACCCACTGCGACGTCACCGACCCGGACCTCACCGCGCTCGAGGCGCTGCTGGAGGTGCGCGACCGGGTGCGGGACTTCATGACCCTGCAGATCGTGGCCTTCCCGCAGGAGGGCATCGTCTCCTTCCCGGGCGGTGAGGGGCTGATGCGCGAGGCCGTCGCCCGCGGGGCGGACGTCGTCGGGGCGATCCCGCACTTCGAGGACACCCGCGAGGACGGTCTCGCCTCGCTGCACACGGCCTTCGCGCTGGCCGAGGAGCACGGCCTGCGGGTGGACGCGCACTGCGACGAGATCGACGACGAGCAGTCCCGCTTCGTGGAGGTGCTGGCCACGCTGGCCCTGCGCTCGGGGCTGCGGGGGCGCGCCACGGCCTCGCACACGACGGCCATGGGCTCCTACAACGGCGCGTACAGCTTCAAACTCCAGCGCCTGCTCGCCCGCTCCGGCATCAACCTGGTCTCCAACCCCTTCGCCAACCTGGGCCTGCAGGGCCGCTTCGACGCCTATCCCAAGCGGCGCGGCCTGACCCAGGTCAAGGAGATGCTGGCGGCCGGGGTCAACGTCGCCTTCGGCCACGACGACGTGATGGACCCCTGGAACGCGCTGGGCACCGCCAACCCGCTGCAGACCGCCCTCGTCGGGCTGTACGCCGCCCAGCTCACCGGCGCCGACGAGATCCCGCTGGCCTTCTCGATGGTGACGGAGCGCGCGGCGCGGGTGCTCGGCCTCGCGGAGACGGAGTACGGCATCACTGCGGGTGCCCCCGCCTCCTTCGTGCTGCTGCCCGCGCCGTCGCCCGAGGAGGCGATCCGCCGCCAGGTCCGCCCGCGGTACGTCGTCTCGCGCGGGACCGTCCTCGCCGAGACCCCGCCCGCTCCGACCCGGCTGAACTGGCCGGGGGAGCCCCCGTCCGAGATCGACTTCAGCCGACGCCTACGCTGACGCCCCATGAAGACGTGGACGCTTGACACAGCATCGGCCCGCGCAGCTCTCGAGATCGCCTCGGAGTACGCGGACACGACCCTCCTGAACCACTCGGTCCGCTCCTACGCCTTCGGCGCCCGGTACGCGGAGCAGCACGGGCTGGCGTACGACGCGGAACTCCTCTACGTCAGCGCCCTGGTGCACGATCTGGGCCTGACCGCGCCCTTCGACAGCCACACCCTGCCCTTCGAGGAGGCCGGCGGCCATGTCGCACGCGTCCTGACGGCGGGCCTGGGCTGGCCGGCGGCGCGGCGGGCGCGCGCCGAGGAGGTCATCGTCCTGCACATGCGGGACGACGTGAGCGCGGCCGAGGACGTGGAGAGCCACCTGCTGCAGGTGGGTACGAGCGCGGACGTCTCGGGCCTGCGCGTCGCCGAGTTCGATCCCGCCTTCACGGCCGACCTCCTCGCCGCGTACCCGCGGGGCGACTTCGGCGCCGCGTTCCTCGCGCTGGTCCAGGACCAGGCCGCGCGCAAGCCCGACTGCGCGGCGGCCGCGTACGTGGCCGGCGGCGCGGCCGCCCGGATCGCCGCCAACCCGCTGGAGCGGCCGCAGGGGTAGCCCGGTACGCGGGGGTCACGTCACGCGGGGGGTCACGCATATCGGTCACCGTGTCGGATAACGTGCCCGCATGTCGTGGGACGAGGACGGAACACCGCACCCGCTCGCACTGCGCCGCACCGGCCGCAGCGAACTGGAGCCGGACCGGCTGCCCGAGATGCGGGAGCTGGAGGTGCTCGGCTGGGAGCCGGCCCCCGAGGACCTGCGCTGGGTGTTCCTCCCGTACGTCTGGCCCCCCGCGGACCGCACCTGGATCCCCGACCGGTCCACCCACTGGGCGGTGGACACCGCCCTCGACGGCCACGGCCACATCACCGGCGTGGAGTGCGCCCCGCTGCCCGAGCCCGACCTACGGGACCTCGACCGCGAGGCCGACGAAGCCCTCGCGGCGCTCGGGCTCCCGCCCCGCCCGCGGGGGCGCCTGTGGCTGCTGCGCCCGGTCGGCCCCTTCACCACCCTCGGCGCGCTCCTCGACCACCTCGACGGCCTGGCCGCGGCGGGCGCCGTGGCGGCCCGGCCCTCCGAGGCCTTCCTCGCCCTGGCCCGGACCGAACTCGCCGCACTCGCCGCCCCTGAGGAGCGGTGAGGTGTGGAGGGTGTGGCTACGCTTGTCGTGAGGGGGTACCGCTGGGAGGCGATCTCATGGGTCGGCGCCATCACTTCCACATCGACCACGACGGGCATTCGGTCAGCGCCACGGTCCAGACCGGGCACACCGCCGTCGTGGAGGTACTGGTGGACGGCAAGGAGACCGGACACGCCACGACGCACGACGACCACCCCGTGACCGTGCACGTCGAGCTGCCGACGGATCCACCGACGCAGGTCTCCGTCCGCGCGACGCCCGGGCCGGGCGTGCCCCGCTGCATCTTCGAGGCCCCGGCCATCGAGCCGCACATCATGTCCCCCCGCCCCTACTGACCCGCTGACCCGCTGACCCGATGGCCTGCTGACGGCGGCGGCCGCGGCCGCGACTACCGGCTCCCCTTGCGCTCCTGCGTCGCGGACCGGATCTCCTCCGTCGCCTCCCGGAACGCGGGGGCGGCGCGCCTGAAGTAGTCGAAGAGCAACTCCTGCTGCTCCGGCGTGTACCCGGCGAGCACCTCGCCGATCCGCTTCCGGGCCGGCCCCACGGCGGCCTCGACCTGCGCCAGCGCGCCGGGCACGGCCTCGACCACGACCTTGCGCCGGTCGCCCGGGTCGGCGGTGCGCCGTACGTACCCCGCGCGCTCCAGCCGGTCGATCAACCGCGTCGTCGCCCCCGTCGTGAGGCCGGTCCCGGCCGCGAGCTCGCCGGAGGTGAGACCGCCGGCCAGGGTGATCCGGCTGAGCGCGTACCACTCGGACGCCTGGAGGCCAGCCGCCTCCGCGCCCGCCATGCCGTGCAGCCCCACGGCGTCGACGTAGTCCCGAAAGACCGCCCGCCGGTCGTCGTGCTCCGCCATCGCGAACCCGCCTTCCCCTTGTCATTTATCTGCATGTATGCAGATAATGCATGTGTGCAGTTGCTGCGTCAGTGTAATCAACGCGGCGGCGGCCGTCATCCGCCCGTACCCGTGGACCGAGAGGCACCCCGTGAACACCAAGACCCTCAAGCGCGCCGCCCTCGTCACCGCCGCCCTCCTCGCCCTCGGCGCCGGCGGCGCGTACCTCTACCTCGACACCACCTCCGACGTCCGCCGCGCCGGGACGGAAACCTGCGCCGACGTCATACCGGAGGGCGCGAACCGTGCCGACGGCGAGGCCATCTGCGCCACCATCGACGCCCTCACCACCGCGTGGGCCCGCGGCGACGCGGACGCGTACGGCCGTCAGTTCACCGAGAACGCCACCTACACCACCTACGTCGGCAGCCACTACGAGGGCCGCTCCGACATCACCGAGGGCCACCGCGCGCTCTTCAAGGACTTCGTCAAGGGCACCGAACTCGCGGCGACCTTCCTCGACCTGCGCTTCCTCGGCACCGACGCCGCCATCCTCACCGGCCGCGGCGACGACTACACGGGCACCAAGCCCGGCCCCACCGAGCTCTCCAAGGTCCAGACGTACACCTTGGTCCGCGACCCGGACGGCGCCTGGCGCATCGCCGCCTTCCACAACACGCAGCGCCGGAACGTGATGGAGCGGTTCTCCTTCCTCTTCTCGCCCGCGACGGCTCCGAAGGCGGAGCGGTGAAGCCCGGTCAATCGCAGCGCTCGACGGCGCCGGGCTGCAGTCTCAGCTCCTGGATCTGATAGCAGTCCGAGTAGACGGTGGCGATGACCGCCCCGCACGCGCACACCAGGTTGGGCCCCCACTCGCCGTCCATCCCACAGCAGTAGCCGCGGCGCATCGCGGGGTCCGGGTGCTCCTCCAGGCCGATGCCGTCGCCGGGATTGAGCACGACGGTGCGGCTCGGACCGGACTCGACGAGCAGGCCGGACGAGTCGTCCAGGACGTACGGCGGCCCGGAGGGATCGGGGTCGACCGCGAACGTCCCCGGGGCCATCCGCACGATCGGCCGATCGGTATGCCCCTTCGCATCGGCGGCCCCGGCCACCGGCCGGTACCACCCGTCATCCGTATCCGGGTCCGGCAGCGGTCGCTCGATGACGGCCGGCGTCACCGCACGGCGGCAGCCACGGCACCGGAAGACCGTCATCGCGCACCTCCTTCACAGGGCCGGTCGCGCAGACCAAAGCAGGAAGACCACCTACTGAATCAGTAGATGGTCTTCCTGGTACTGCTCTGTCGGGGTGGCGGGATTTGAACCCACGACCTCTTCGTCCCGAACGAAGCGCGCTGCCAAGCTGCGCTACACCCCGATCGCCGCCTTGCAGCGCTTGCTGCCCTGGCGACATCGATTACTTTAGCGGACCTCTCGCCGGAGACGAAATCCGGTTTTCGCGGAGCGGTCGCGGGGCCAGGGGCGGCGTCGGGCGGAAGCGGTCCGCCGTGACCAGGGCGAGGCCGAGTGCGTAGAAGGCTGCGCCCAGGACCAGCGCGTTCAGGGTCACGTGGGCGTAGCCGTACCGGGCCGCGTCGATGAAGGGGTACGTGTACCGGCGCGCCGTGCCCGGGGCGAGCAGGGCGCCGCGCAGCAGTGCGAAGGTCACGTACGTCAGGGGGTAGGCCAGCCACAGGGCGGCGTGGCGCGGGCGCAGGGTGCGCGGTGTCGTCAGGAGGAGGAAGTCCAGGAGGGCGCCGGCCGGGGTGACCGTGTGGAGGAGCTGGTCGGCCACGGCCACGGCCCTGGCGCCGGTCAGCCTGTCGAGCTCCGCGACCACGTTGAAGGGGCTGGCGGGGTTGGCGAGCACCAGGTGGAAGACGAGCCCGGTGATCAGGATGAAGAGGAGGGCCCCGCCCCGGTAGAGGGGGGCGACGTCGGGCCGGCGCTGCCGGGCGCGCGCGGCGGACAGCCCGAGGACGACCGCGACCAGGATGTTCGTCCAGATCGTGAAGTAGCTCAGGACGACGGGCACGCTGCCGTACGCCAAGTCGATGGCCGCCCCCGCCACGGCCGCCGCGGCGATCAGGCCGCGGAACACCACCGGGACGAGGCGCGACGGGGCGGTCATCCCGGCAGCGCATTACCCCTTCGGGGTCAGCGTCAGGAGCGTCGCCTCGGGCGGGCAGGCGAAGCGGACCGGGGTGAACCGGTTGGTGCCGCAGCCGGCCGAGACGTGCAGGTACGCGCGATTGCCCTCCGCCTCGTGCGTGGAGAGCCCCTTCACCCGCTTCGTGTCCAGGTCGCAGTTGGTCACGAGCGCCCCGTAGAAGGGGATGCACAGCTGACCGCCGTGGGTGTGTCCCGCGAGGATCAGCGGGTACCGGTCGGCCGTGAAGGACTCCAGGACGCGCAGGTACGGGGCGTGCACCACGGCCATCGAGAAGTCCGCGTCCGCCTCCGGGCCGCCGGCGACGCTCGCGTAGCGGTCCCGCTTGATGTGCGGGTCGTCGAGCCCGGTGAAGGCCAGCTCCAGGCCGTCGAGCTTCAGCCGCGCCCGGGTGTTGGTGAGGTTCAGCCAGCCGGCCGCGTCGAAGGCGTCCCGCATCTCCTCCCACGGGTTGTGGACGGCGCCGACGACCGGCTTGTTGCCGTTCAGCCCGTGCCGGCCCTGGGTCCGCTCGATCAGGTAGCGCCCGGGGTTGCGCAGCCGCGGCCCGTAGTAGTCGTTCGACCCGAAGACGTACACGCCCGGGAAGGACATCAGGGGGCCCAGCGCGTCGAGCAGCTCGGGGATGCCCTCGGTGTCGGAGAGGTTGTCGCCGGTGTTCACGACGAAGTCGGGGCGCAGGCCGGCCAGCGACTGCAGCCAGGCACGTTTCTTGCGCTGTCCGCCGACCATGTGGATGTCGGACACCTGGAGCACGCGCAGCGGGCGCATCCCCTGGGGAAGGACAGGCACCGTGACCCGGCGCAGGCGGAAGGACCTCGCCTCGAAACCGGCGGCATAGGCCACACCCGCGGCCCCCACCGCAGCGATTCCGGCAGCCGCCTTCAGGGGTACTCCGTAACGCGCACGCATGGACCCATCGTCTCAGACCCGGAAAACCGGTGAGCGCCACTGCCCCCGTACCTGGCACACTCACCTGCATGACCACGCTCAAGGCCAAGCTCCAGGAAGACCTCACGACCGCCATCAGGGCGCGCGACGAACTGCACTCGTCCACGCTGCGCCTGACCCTCTCCGCCATCACCAAGGAGGAGGTCGCGGGCAAGGAAGCACGTGTGCTCTCCGACGAGGAAGTCCTCAAGGTGATCGCCAAGGAGGCGAAGAAGCGCCGCGAGGCCGCGGAGGCCTTCGCCCAGGGCGGCCGTCCCGAGCAGGCCGCGCGCGAGACCGCGGAGGGCGAGTTCCTCGACACGTACCTGCCCAAGCAGCTCAGCGACGACGAGCTCGTCGCGATCGTGGCGGCGGCCGTCGAGGAGGCCAAGGCCGCGGGCGCCGAGGGGCCGCGTGCCATGGGTGCCGTCATGAAGATCGTGAACCCGAAGGTCGCCGGGCTGGCGGAGGGCGGGCGGGTCGCCGCCGTCGTCAAGCAGCAGCTCTCGTAGGACCGCGAAGCGAAAGCGCGACGAAGAGCGCGCAGCGCAAAGGGGGAGGGCCCCGGCCGGTGTCGGCCGGGGCCCTCCCCCTTTCTTCGCGTGTCGTGTCGTGCTGTGCGCCGACCGCCGACCGCTACTGGTCGTCGCGGCCGCCGATCACGCCGGCGGTGTTCGGGTCGATCGAGATCCCGGGGAACGGGGGCTGCGGCTGGACGTCGCCCGTGGCGCCCGTGGCACCGCCGCCGCCGTGTCCGCCGGTCTGACCGCCGGGGCGGCCGCCGGGCTTGCCGTCGCCGCCGGGCTTGCCGGGCCGGGTCGGGTTCGTGGTCGGCTTGTTGCCGCGCGGACCGCCGGAGGGGAGGGTCGGCTCCGGGATGCCGACCGTGACGAAGTTCCCCGACTCGCGGCCGGAGAGCGCGCCGCTGACCGCGTCCTTCCAGATCGGGCCGGGCAGGCCGCCACCGAAGACCTTCTCGAAGGGCTTGCCGCCGATCACGATGTTCTCCATCGTGATCTTCTTCGCGCCGCCCGAGCCGACCCACACCGCGCCGGAGACGTTCGGCGTGTAGCCGACGAACCAGGCGTTGTAGCGGGAGTCCGTCGTACCGGTCTTGCCCGCGCTGTCGCGGTCGTTGAGACCGGCCCGCTCACCGGTACCGGAGTCGACCACTCCGCGCAGCAGGGTGTTGATGGTGTCGGCCGTCTCGGTGGACATCGCCCGGTCGCACTTGGACTTCGGCACGGCGAGCGCCTTGCCGTGCGCGTCGGTGATCGACTCGATGGCGACGGGCGTGCAGAAGACACCGCGGTTGGCGAAGGTCGCGTACGCGTTGGCCATCGTCAGCGGGGACAGTTCGGCGGAGCCGAGCGCGATCGACGGGGCCTCGGGGAGCTTGGAGCCGTCGGCCGGGACCACGCCGAGCTTCTGCGTCATCTCCGTCACCGGGCAGAGGCCGATCTCGCCGATCATCTCGACGAAGTACGTGTTGATGGACTTCTCCATCGCCGTCCGCAGCGCGTACGGACCGATCTCGTCCTCGGTCTCGTTCTTCGCCGTCTGGATCTTGCCGTCGATCGGCAGGTTCAGCCACTGCGTGCCGTCGCACTTGGAGATCGGCGTCGGATAGTCGATCTTGTTCGGCGCCTGGTACACCTTGGTCGGCGGCATGCCCCGCTCTATGGCGGCCGCGGCGATGAACGGCTTGAAGGTCGAGCCGACCTGGAAGCCGAAGTTCGAGCCGCCCATCCGCTTGTCCACGGAGTAGTTGATCTGGGTCTCGTTCTTCCCGAAGCCGTACGGCTTGGACTGACCCATCGCCAGCACCCGTCCGGTGCCCGGCTGGACCATGGTCACAGCCGTCGCGATCGAGTCCTCCTGGTAGACGTGGTCCTTGATCGACTCGTTGGCCGCGTCCTGCGACTGCGGGTCCAGGGTGGTGCGTACCGTCAGGCCGCCCTGGTTCCAGACCTTCGCGCGCTCCTCGCGCGTCTTGCCGAAGGCCGTGTCGGTCAGGAAGGCGTTGCGCACGTAGTCGCAGAAGAAGCCCGCGCCCTTGACGGCCGTGATGCAGCCGTTCTTCGGCTTGGTCACCTTGAGGGTGACCGGCTTCGCCTTCGCCGCGTCCGCCTCCGCCTGCGAGACGTCCTTGGTGTCGGCCATCCGCTGCAGGACGATGTTGCGGCGCTTCGTCGCCTCCTGCGCGTCGTTCACCGGGTCGTACCGGCTCGGCGACTGCACGACGCCCGCGAGCAGCGCGGACTCCTCCAGCGTCAGGTCCTTGGCCGGCTTGCTGAAGTAGCGCTGGGCGGCGGATTCGATTCCGTACGCCTGCTGCCCGAAGTAGGTGATGTTGAGGTAGTTCTCGAGGATCTTCTTCTTCCCGAGCTCCTCCTCGACCTGGATCGCGTACTTCAGCTCGCGGATCTTGCGGCCGAGGCTCTTCTCCTGGGCCTCGCGCACCTTGGTCTCGTCGTCGCCGGCCTCTTCGACGAACACGTTCTTCACGTACTGCTGGGTGAGGGTGGAGGCGCCCTGCGCGGCGCCGCCTTCCTGCGCGTTGCGGTTCACCGCGCGCAGGATGCCCTTGAGGTCGACCGCGCCGTGTTCGTAGAAGCGCGAGTCCTCGATGGCGACGATCGCCTTCTGCATGTACGGGGAGATCGCCGTGAGCGGGACCACCTGACGGTCGCGCGAATAGATGGTGGCGATCTGGCCACCCTCGGCGTCCAGAATCGTGGTCCGCTGACTCAGCGGCGGAGTCTTTAGATTGGCCGGGATCTCGTCGAATCCCTCGACCGTCCCCTTGGCCGCCAGGCCCAGGGCGCCTGCGGCCGGAATCGCCATGCCGGCCAGTACCACCCCGGAGAGGACGGACACTCCGAGGAACTTGGCGGCCTGCTGGCTCCCCGTGAGCCCGCCGCCCGAGCGCTTCTTTCCCATAGGGGGAAGCCTACGTTCTCATTCGCCGGACACACGCGAATGCCTTGGCCTAAGCTGTCCCCAACTGTCACAGCAGTGTGGTGCGACATCAACCCCTCGGCTTGATTTTCACCCTTCCCGAATGGGGTGGACACATGTCCGAATCTTGCCCCTCTGCTGAAGCTGAACCGACGATTACACCCGAATTGCCGCAATGGTCGGGCATGTCGCCGGATCACTCCGTCGGGTGATCTGCCGCTTACCCATAGTCCGTTCGGACCATTCAAGATTGGGCCCGTCGGGGGTGTTGCACTGTGCCCGCCTTCCGTAACGTCCTCAACTGGCAGCGGTGAATATGCCGCTACCGCCGTGGGGGAGCCTCGATTCGGGAGAGGACGGCGCCGGGATGGGCTGGGTTACCGACTGGAGTGCGCAGGCAGCCTGCCGCACTACCGATCCGGATGAACTATTCGTTCAAGGAGCGGCACAGAACAGGGCCAAGGCGGTGTGCACCGGATGTCCGGTGCGGACCGAGTGCCTGGCCGACGCGCTCGACAATCGTGTCGAGTTCGGCGTATGGGGCGGAATGACCGAGCGGGAACGACGTGCGCTGCTGCGCCGGCGTCCCACCGTCACCTCGTGGCGACGGCTGCTCGAAACCGCACGTACGGAGTACGAGCGCAGTACGGGCATCCTCACCATGGATGCAGACGCGGAGATCGACGTGTCGTACGAGACTTACGCGGCAGCCGGGTAGACCACACGGCCGCCACGACGTACGAACGCCTACGCTCCGGCCGGAACCCCGGCCGCGAGTCGTTCTCCGATGGCCCGCAGCCCGGCGAGGTCGTGCACATCGCCGGGCAGGGCGGCCACTTCCGCCACCGCCACTTCGGGGTGCAGTGAGGTGAAGCGATCGCGTGTGCGCTGCTCACGCGCGATCACCTGCATGCGTTCGGCGTGCAGGCGAAGCAGTCCTGCCGTGATCCGGTCGACGACCGCGGTATCGCCTTCGGTGCCGGGGGAGCCTGTCTCGGGAGGGTTCGCGGTCCGGGTGGTGTGTGTGGTCCGTGTGCTGTGTGCGGTCTGCGCAGTCTCGGCGGACCCGGTGGTCTCGGCAGTTTCGGTGGGCTCGGTGGGTTCCGCGCCCGAGTCACGAAGTCCAGCTTTCCCGGACTCCTGATCGACAATGCCGCCTTCTTCAAGATTCTCTGCGGCGGCCAACGCCCGCTCGGCGGACAGCTGGTCGGCGCCACTGCCGTGCACCCGGTTCAGCACCAGGCCGGCCAGCGGCATGTTCTCCGCGGCCAGCCGTTCCACGAAGTACGCCGCTTCGCGCAGGGCGTCCGCCTCGGGGGCGGCGACCACCAGGAAGGCCGTGCCGGGAGCCTGCAGCAGTCGGAAGGTCGCGTCCGCGCGCGTGCGGAAGCCGCCGAACATCGTGTCCATCGCGGCCACGAAGGTCTGGACGTCCTTCAGCAGCGAGGCCCCCATCAGCTTGCTGAGGGTGCCGGTCATCATCGACATGCCGACATTCAGGAACTTCATCCCGGCCCGGCCGCCCACCTTCGCCGGAGCCATCAGCACCCGGATGAACTTCCCGTCCAGGAAGGACCCGAGCCGCTTCGGCGCGTCCAGGAAGTCCAGCGCGGACCGGCTCGGCGGAGTGTCGACGATGATCAGGTCCCAGTCGTCCCGGGCCCGCAGCTGCCCGAGCTTCTCCATCGCCATGTACTCCTGCGTGCCCGCGAAGCCGGCCGACAGCGACTGGTAGAAGGGGTTGGCGAGGATGGCCCGGGCCCGCTCGCCGTCCGCGTGCGCCTCGACGATCTCGTCGAAGGTCCGCTTCATGTCCAGCATCATGGCGTGCAGTTCGCCGCCCCCGGCCCCTACGGCCTCGACCCTCCGCGGGGTGTTGTCCAGCGAGTCGATCCCCATCGACTGCGCGAGCCGGCGCGCCGGGTCGATGGTGAGCACGACGGCTTTGCGCCCGCGCCCGGCCGCCCGTACGCCGAGCGCCGCGGCCGTGGTGGTCTTGCCGACGCCGCCCGCCCCGCAGCACACGATGATCCGCGTCTCCGGGTCGTCCAACAGCCGGTCGACCGCCAGCCGCGGCGGAGTGTCCATGCTCACGGTGCCCACCCCTTCGCTCATTCGGCCACCGACTGCTTCCGCAATTCCTTGGCCAGTGCGTACAGCCCGGCCAGATCCATCCCCGCGCCGAGCAGGGGCAGTTCGTACGTCGGCAGGTCCAGCCCCGCCAGTACGGCGCGCTGCGCGCGCTCCAGCTCCACCCGGCTCGCGTGCTCGGCCGCCTGCGTGAGCAGCGGGTCCACCAGCCGCTCGGCCAGGCCGCCGCGCCGCGCGCCGCCGAGGCCCGCCCGGGACAGCGACTTCGCCACCTCGGCGCGGTGGTCGCCGGCCGCTGTGCGCAGGGTGTCCTCGTCCAGATGGTGCGGCCGGACCATGTTGACGACGACCCGCCCGACGGGCAGTCCCGCCTCGCGCAGTTCCTCGATGCCGTCCGCGGTCTCCTGGACGGGCATCTCCTCCAGGAGGGTGACCAGGTGCACGGCGGTCTCGGGGGACTTGAGGACCTTCATGACGGCCTGGGCCTGGTTGTGGATCGGCCCGAACCGGGCCAGGCCCGCCACCTCGTCGTTGACGTTCAGGAACCGGGTGATCCGCCCGGTCGGCGGCGCGTCCATGATCACGTGGTCGTAGACGTAGCGGCCCGTCTTGTCCTTGCGCCGCACCGCCTCGCACGCCTTGCCGGTCAGTAGCACGTCGCGCAGCCCGGGGGCGATGGTCGTCGCGAAGTCGATGGCGCCGAGCTTCTTGAGCGCGCGGCCGGCCGAGCCGAGCTTGTAGAACATCTGGAGGTAGTCCAGCAGCGCCCGTTCGGCGTCGATGGCGAGCGCGTAGACCTCACCGCCCCCGCCGGGCGCCACGGCGATCTTCCGTTCCTCGTAGGGGAGTGCCTCGGCGCCGAAGAGCTGCGCGAGCCCCTGCCTGCCCTCGACCTCCACCAGAAGAGTCCGGCCGCCCTCGCGTGCGAGGGCAAGCGCGAGTGCTGCGGCGACCGTGGTCTTGCCGGTGCCGCCCTTGCCGCTGACCACCTGGAGCCTGCTCACAGCGTCCGAGCCTAATTCCTCGGGTTCGACTCCGGTGGTGCCGGGTGGTTCTGCCGGAGTGTTCGGGGGTGAGCTCCGTTACGTCCGTGCCGGATCGGCCCCGGTCCCTGCCCGGTCCGTGCCCGGTCCGGGGCGGCGCGGCGCCTGCCCGGGTGAGGTGTCCGGCCGTCGGATCCGGGGGCGGCATGCGCCCCGCACTCCAGGCACTACCCTCGCTCCCATGACCAAGAAGTTCGAATATGCGACGGTCCCGCTGCTGGTTCACGCCACCAAGCAGATCCTGGACACCTGGGGCGAGGACGGCTGGGAGCTCGTCCAGGTCGTGCCCGGCCCGAACAACCCCGAGCAGCTCGTGGCCTACCTCAAGCGGGAGAAGGCATGAGCGCCGTAGAGGCGAAGCTGGCCGAGCTCGGCCTGACGCTCCCGGGCGTCGTCCCGCCGCTGGCCGCGTACCAGCCCGCCGTGCGGTCGGGCTCGTACGTCTTCACCGCGGGCCAGCTCCCGATGGTCAAGGGCAGCATGCCGGTCACCGGCAAGGTCGGCGCCGAGGTCTCGCCGGAGCAGGCCAAGGAGCTGGCGGCGATCTGCGCGCTGAACGCCCTGGCCGCAGTCAAGTCCGTCGTCGGTGACCTCGACAAGATCGCGCGTGTCGTGAAGGTCGTCGGCTTCATCGCCTCCGCCCCCGACTTCACGGCCCAGCCGGGCGTGCTGAACGGTGCGAGCGAGCTGCTCGGCGAGGTCCTCGGCGAGAAGGGCGTCCACGCCCGCAGCGCGGTCGGCGTGGCGGTCCTGCCGCTGGACGCCCCCGTCGAGGTCGAGATCCAGGTGGAGCTGGTCGCCGGAGCCTGACCCCTCGGGGTGGGTTCCGCCGGGACGGACCGGGTCGCGCACCGCGCGCTTCCCGGTCCGTCCCGCCTGCTTCCCCGGGGGCCGGATCGCCCGTGGCGGCCACCGCGCCGGCCGGCCGGGACGGGAGACCCTCGAACATCGGGCCGGATGGCCGTAGCATCCGGCCATGCCGAATGGTCAGCATGGTCAGCAGCAGCCCTCCGCCGGAGGCCAGTGGTACCCGCCGGAGTGGCCCGACCGCATCCGCGCGCTCGCGGACGGCTCGCTCGTCCCGGTGGAGCCGCGGCGCGCCGCCACCGTGATGCTCCTGCGCGACACCCCCGACGGTCCCGCCGTGCACATGCTGCGCAGGCGGGCCTCCATGGCCTTTGCCGGGGGCGCGTACGCCTATCCGGGCGGCGGGGTCGATCCCCGCGACGAGGAGCACCAGGTCGGCTGGGCGGGTCCCTCCCGGGAGGACTGGGCGGCCCGGCTCGGGACCGACCCCCTGACCGCCCAGGCCATCGTCTGCGGTGCCGTACGGGAGACCTTCGAGGAGGCGGGCGTCCTGCTCGCCGGGCAGACCCCGGACGAGATCGTCGGTGACACCACCGGCGACGACTGGGAGGCCGACCGGCAGGCGCTGGTGGCGCGGGAGCTGTCCTTCGCGGAGTTCCTCGACCGCCGCGGCCTGCGGCTGCGCTCCGACCTGCTCGGGGCCTGGGCGCGCTGGATCACCCCCGAGTTCGAGCCGCGCCGTTACGACACCTGGTTCTTCGTCGCCGCCCTGCCCGAGGGGCAGCGCACCCGCAACGCCTCCACCGAGGCCGACCGGACCGTGTGGATCCGCCCGGCCGACGCCGCCGCCGGATACGACAAGGGCGAGCTGCTGATGATGCCGCCGACCATCTCCACGCTGCGGTCGCTGGAGCCGTACGGGAGCGCCGGGGGCGCGCTCGCCGCCGCGGCCGGGCAGGACCTCGCCCCGGTGCTGGCCCAGGCCACGCTGGAGGACGGCGAGGTCGTGCTCAGCTGGCCGGGGCACGACGAGTTCACCAAGCGCGTCCGCCCCTCAGGTCCCGCAGGTCCCGTGGATCCCGCAGATCCCGCAGCTTCCGGAGGCCCCGCATGACCGACGCCGCCGCACTGCCCGGACAGCCCCGCGGAGTCGTCACCTCCGGGCCCGCGACCGCCCGCGCGGTGAACGTCCTGGCTCCCAACGCCTCCGCGATGACCCTCGACGGCACCAACACCTGGCTCGTGTCCGAGCCCGGATCCGACCTCGCCGTCGTGATCGATCCCGGCCCGCTGGACGACATACACCTGCGGGCGGTCATCGCCGCCGCAGAGCAGGAGGGCAAGCGGATCGCCCTCACCCTCCTCACCCACGGCCACCCGGACCACGCCGAGGGCGCGGGCCGCTTCGCCGAGCTCACCCGGACGAACGTCCGCGCCCTGGACCCGGCGCTGCGCCTCGGCGACGAGGGCTTGGCCGCCGGGGACGTGATCCGGACCGGCGGGCTGGAGCTGCGGGTGGTGCCGACCCCCGGCCACACCAGCGATTCGCTCTGCTTCCACCTGCCCGCCGACCGGGCCGTGCTGACCGGCGACACCATCCTGGGCCGCGGCACCACCGTCGTCGCCCACCCCGACGGCCGCCTCGGCGACTACCTGGACTCCCTGCGCCGCCTGCGCTCGCTCACGGTGGACGACGGGGTGCACACGGTCCTGCCGGGCCACGGGCCGGTCCTGGAGGACGCACAGGGCGCCGTGGAGTTCTACCTGGCCCACCGCGCGCACCGGCTCGCCCAGGTCGAGACCGCCGTCGAGAACGGCTGCCTGACCCCGGAGGCGGTCGTCGCCCAGGTCTACGCGGACGTGGACCGCTCCCTGTGGCCGGCCGCGGAATGGTCCGTCCGGGCGCAGCTGGAGTACCTTCAAGATCACGGACTGATCCCGGGAGGGCCTGAATGAACACCGTGTTCCTGCTGGTAGCGCTGGTCGCGACGGCCGGATGGATCACCTCGACCGTGACGCTCCGGGTGCAGAGCCTCCAGCACAAGGCGGACCGCATGGAGCGCCGCCTGGCGCTGGTGCTGGACCACTTCGGCATCGAGGAGCCGGAGCCGGCCGGGATGGACGAGGTACGGGCCCACCTGAGGGCCGACCGCCACATCTCGGCGATCAAGGAGTACCGCCGGATCACCGGCGCGGGCCTGGCGGAGGCCAAGCTGGCCGTCGACGCCCTCGCGGCGGCCGAGAAGGTCTGAGTCGGCCCGGGGCCGGTGCTCAGCCCCGGCGCGGCGTCTTCGTGCCGTGCCGGGCCGTGTACTCGTCCGCCAGCCACGGCCCGAGGTCCTCGACGTAATCGCGCAGCACCTCCGGGTCTGCGACGGGATCCAGCGCGACGCGGGCCGCGGCCTCCAGCTGCGCCGCGCGTTCCGGGTAGTACATGGCGAAGATCTCCGCGGACTCGCCGAGATCGCTGGTCCAGCCGCCCCACCGCGGCATGACCAGCGTGAAGGCCGTGCGCACCAGGTGCCGGGAGAAGTGCCGGCTCAGCTTCCGGTACTCCTGCGGGGTCGAGGCCTCCCGCACCCGTGCCCGCCACGCGGGCAGCAGGTCGGCCAGGTCGCCGTTGGTCTCGCGGGCGAGCAGGCTGTCCGGCCGGTAGCGCGGCAGGTGCTCGGCCAGGTCCGCGCCGAGCAGCGGGGTGCACAGGCAGGCGAGGAACCAGCCCAGGTCGAATCGTTCCGCCTCGCTCAGCACGGCGACCTTGTCGTGGAGCAGGATGCCGACCCCGTCGACCTCCGGGAAGTCCTCGTCGAGCCCGCGGGCGAGCACCTCGGCGGTGTCCCGGTCCTCCTCGGACGGCTCGTGGTGCAGGACGAGCAGCAGGTCCAGGTCCGACCGCCCGGGCCGGGCCGTCCCGCGCGGCACGGACCCGTAGAGGTACGCGCTGTGCAGCCGTCGGCCGTACGCCTCGCCGGTCCGGGCCCGCGCGGCCGCCACGACGCCCTTGAACTCGTCCTGCACCCGTCCGAGGGACCCCTCCCGCTCGAAGTACCCGTACGCGTCCAGCCCTCTGTGCTCCATGGCTCCACTGTGCCCGGCCGTCCGCCCGGGGCGGCGGACCGAACGCCGTGCGTCGGCCGGACCGGGCTCCGCGGGCGCCGGCGAGCGTGTCCGCGCCGGGAAAACGCGAAGGGGCCCGTGCCCGGTCGGGCAGGACCCCTTCGAACGGCTGTGGCCGGCGTCAGCGGGAGCGCTTCGCGAGGCGCTCCACGTCCAGCAGGATGACCGCACGCGCTTCCAGGCGCAGCCAGCCGCGGCCCGCGAAGTCGGCCAGGGCCTTGTTCACGGTCTCGCGCGAGGCGCCGACGAGCTGGGCGAGCTCCTCCTGCGTGAGGTCGTGCACCACGTGGATGCCCTCCTCCGACTGCACGCCGAAGCGGCGCGACAGGTCGAGGAGCGCCCGCGCCACACGGCCGGGAACGTCGGAGAAGACCAGGTCGGACATCTGGTCATTGGTCTTGCGCAGGCGGCGGGCGACGGCGCGCAGCAGCGCGGTCGCGACCTCGGGCCGGGCGTTGAGCCAGGGCTGGAGGTCGCCGTGGCCGAGGCCGAGGAGCTTGACCTCGGTCAGGGCGGTGGCGGTGGCGGTGCGCGGGCCCGGGTCGAAGAGCGACAGCTCTCCGATCAGCTCGCCGGGGCCGAGGACGGCCAGCATGTTCTCGCGACCGTCGGGGGAGGTGCGGTGGAGCTTCACCTTGCCCTCGGTCACGACATACAGCCGGTCGCCGGGGTCGCCCTCGTGGAACAGGGCGTCACCGCGTGCGAGGGTCACCTCGCCCATGGAGGCGCGGAGCTCCGCGGCCTGCTCGTCATCGAGCGCCGCGAAGAGCGGGGCGCGCCGCAGAACGTCGTCCACGAGTCTCTCTCCTATGTCGACCAGCTCAGGGGACCGTGCTCCCCATTTTGCCGGACGGCTCAAACAGTGCGATCAATCACAAGGATGCCGGACGGACGGGCGTGCTGTGCGGCGAGAGGCCAATCGGAGTGGTGTTACCTGAGGTCCGGGCGGGTGTCAGCGGCCGGCCTTAGGCTGGCCGGGTGTCCAATAAGCCGGTGAGAGCACAGGCCAAGGGGTCCGCCGGAGTGACGGAGCCCCAAAATTCTGCCGTGGGCGAACATGTCCCAGTGAAGACGCCCGGGAGGGCCGCGGCCACCCCTCAGGGCAAAGTTTCGGCCAAGAAACCGAAGTCGGCCAAGCCGGAATCGCGTCTGGCCATGGTGCGCAGGGCCCGGCGCATCAACCGCGAGCTGGCCGAGATCTATCCGTACGCCCATCCGGAGCTCGACTTCCGCAATCCCTTCGAGCTGCTCGTCGCGACGGTGCTGTCCGCGCAGACCACCGACCTGCGGGTGAACCAGACGACCCCGGCCCTCTTCGCCGCCTACCCGACCCCCGAGGACATGGCCGCGGCCGCCCCCGAGGATCTGGAAGAGCTGATCCGGCCGACCGGGTTCTTCCGGGCCAAGTCGAGGTCCCTGCTCGGCCTCTCGCAGGCCCTGCGGGACAACTTCGGCGGGGAGGTGCCGGGCCGGATAGAGGACCTGGTGACGCTGCCCGGAGTGGGCCGCAAGACCGCGAACGTGGTCCTCGGCAATGCGTTCGGTGTCCCGGGGATCACGGTGGACACCCATTTCGGCCGGCTGGTGCGCCGCTGGAAGCTGACCGAGCAGGAGGACCCGGAGAAGGTCGAGGCGGAGATCTGCGCGATCTTCCCGAAGAGCGAGTGGACGATGCTCTCGCACCGGGTCGTCTTCCACGGGCGCCGGATCTGCCACTCGCGCAAACCCGCCTGCGGGGCCTGCCCGATCGCCCCGCTCTGCCCGGCGTACGGGGAGGGCGAGACCGACCCGGAGAAGGCGAAGAAGCTGCTCAAGTACGAGAAGGGCGGCCAGCCGGGCCAGCGGCTGACCCCGCCCCCGGACTACCCGGGCCTCCCGGCCCCGCCGCTGGGCGGGGCCGTGGCGGCGCCGTAGCGGGTGCCCGGAGGGCGGCGGGGCGGGGGACGGGGACGCAGGGCCGAGGGGGCGTGAAGACCTGCGGACTTGGGGACTTAGGAACGAATCGGTACCCGTACCGCGTTTGCGGTGTGGGAGACGGCGCTGGACAGGACAACGCGGACAGGGGTGCCTATGACGCGCGGTACACGGGACGAGACCGGAACCACGGTGGGAGCCCGCGAGGGCGGCGGCCCGGCCGTCACCACCGACGGCCTGCCCGGATGGCTCGACCCCGTCGTCGAGGCGGCCCGGTCCGTCCAGCCGGGACAGCTGAGCCGGTTCCTGCCGCCCGAGGACGGCCGAGGGCGGCAGTCCGCCGTGCTCGTCCTCTTCGGGGAGGGCGCCCGAGGCCCCGAGCTGCTCCTGATGGAGCGCGCCGGCACCCTGCGCTCGCACGCGGGCCAGCCGTCCTTCCCCGGTGGTGCGCTTGATCCCGGGGACGGCGATCCGCACACCACCGGCCCGCTGCGCGCCGCGCTGCGCGAGGCCGAGGAAGAAACCGGACTCGATCCTTCCGGTGTCCAGCTCTTCGGTGTGCTGCCCCGCCTCTACATCCCGGTCAGCGAGTTCGTCGTGACCCCGGTCCTCGGCTGGTGGCGCGACCCCAGCCCGGTCGGAGCCGTGGACCTCGCCGAGACGGCGCGGGTCTTCACGGTTCCCGTGGCCGATCTCACGAACCCCGAACACCGGGTCATGACCGTCCATCCCAGCGGCCACTTGGGACCGGGATTCACCGTCGAATCGGCTCTGGTCTGGGGTTTCACCGCCGGAGTGATCGACCGGATCCTGCACTTCGCGGGCTGGGAGCGTCCGTGGGACCGCTCACGACAGGTCCCGCTCGACTGGCGCGCATGAGACGGTGGCCCACGTGAACGTGCTGGACATCCTGTTGCTGCTCGCCGCCGTATGGTTCGCGATCGTCGGCTACCGCCAGGGGTTCGTCGTCGGCATCCTGTCGGTGATCGGCTTCCTCGGCGGTGGTCTCGTCGCCGTGTCCCTGCTCCCGCTGATCTGGGACCGGGTGACGGACAACGGCACCCAGGTGTCCACCACGGTCGTCGTGATCTCCGTGGTCGTGATCATCATCTGCGCCTCGATCGGGCAGGCCCTGACCACCCATCTCGGGAGCAAGCTCCGCCGCCAGATCACCTGGTCACCGGCGCGCGCGCTCGACGCGACCGGCGGGGCCCTGGTCAACGTCGTCGCGATGCTCCTGGTGGCCTGGCTGATCGGTTCCGCGCTCGCCGGGACCTCGCTGCCCACCCTGGGCAAGGAGGTCCGCAACTCCAAGGTCCTCCTCGGCGTGTCGCGGGTGCTGCCCGAGCAGGCGAACACCTGGTTCTCCGACTTCAGCTCCACCCTCGCGCGCAACGGCTTCCCCCAGGTGTTCAGCCCGTTCTCCAACGAGCCCATCACCGAGGTGCAGGCGCCCGACCCGACGCTCGCCAGCAGCCCCGTCGCCGAGCTGGCGAAGCGCTCGATCGTGAAGGTCGTCGGTACCGCGCCCAGTTGCAGCAAGGTGCTGGAGGGCACGGGCTTCGTCTTCGCGCCCGGCAAGGTGATGACCAACGCGCACGTCGTCGGCGGGGTCAGCGAGCCGACCGTGCAGATCGGCGGCGAGGGCAGGCTGTACGACGCCAAGGTCGTGCTCTACGACTGGGCGCGCGACATCGCGGTCCTGGACGTGCCGAAGCTGAAGGCCCCGGTGCTGGAGTTCTCCGAGAAGGACGCGGCGAGCGGGAACGACGCGATCGTCGCCGGCTTCCCGGAGAACGGCGGGTACGACGTCCGCTCGGCCCGCGTCCGCGGGCGGATCAACGCCAACGGCCCGGACATCTACCACCGCGGCACGGTCCGACGGGACGTCTACTCGCTGTTCGCGACGGTCCGCCAGGGCAACTCCGGCGGACCGCTGCTGACGCCCGACGGCAGGGTGTACGGAGTCGTCTTCGCGAAGTCCCTCGACGACCCCAACACCGGTTACGTGCTGACGGCGGACGAGATCCGCGACGACATCCGGTTCGGCAAGGACGCCGTGCGCCGGGTCGACAGCCAGGGCTGCGCGCTCTGAGGCGCCGCTCCCGCCGGGTCCCTACGTCCGTGGATGGCGCAGGCGCGCGGAGACCCAGCGGGCCCGTCGGCGCAGGATGAGCGGAATCCCGAGGCGGGGGTCGTGGCCGTGCCGGCCGGCCCTCTCGTGGGTGCCCGGCGTAGCTGCCGAGCGGCGTTCGTGCGCGGTGTCACCGTAGTCGTGCGTCCAGCTCATACTCCGAGCTCTGCCCGTGGCCCAAGGTCCGTAACCCCGTCAGGGGCGGCCAATTGGCCTATGCGCCGGGCAATTGAATGCTCGTAAGACAAGCGCACGATCGAACTCCCGCCCGTTCAGGGGGCGGTCGCCGGTCCGCGCCCGTTCGGCGGCCCGTTCGGCGGCGCGGCGACCGGCCGCCCCCGTCAGCGGTCCGGCTCGGGGTCCTTGAGCCAGTTCACCAGCTCGGACGAGAAGGCGACCGGGTCCTCCTCGTGCGGGAAGTGCCCGAGCCCGTCGAACAGCCGCCACCGGTACGGGGCTTCGACGTACTCCCCGGAACCGGCCGCGCTGCGCGTACGCATCACCGGGTCGAGGGAGCCGTGCAGATGCAGCGTCGGCACCCGCACCGGGCGCTTCATCCGCCGGTTGAACTGGATCCCGTCGGGCCGTGCCATCGACCGCATCATCCAGCGGTACGGCTCGATCGAGCAGTGCGCGGTGGACGGGATGCACATGGCCCGCCGGTACACGGCCAGATCCTCGTCCTCGGGCGGCCGCGGCCCCGACCAGTCCCGGATCAACTCCCCTACGAGCGCCCCGCCGTCGGCGACGAGCTGCCGCTCGGGGACGAACGGCCGCTGGAAGCCCCAGATGTGTGAACTCGCCCGGGTCTGACCGAAGTCCGACAGCATCGCCGAGCGCCACCGGCGCGGATGCGGCATGGAGGAGACGACGAGCCGGCGCACCAGCTTGGGCCGCATCACGGCCGCCGTCCAGGCGAGGTAGCCGCCCAGGTCGTGCCCGACGAGCGCGGCGTCCGGCTCGCCGAGGGACCGTACGACCCCGGTGATGTCGAGCGCCAGGTTGGCGGGGTCGTAGCCGCGCGGGGTGCGGTCGCTGCCGCCCACCCCGCGCAGGTCCATCGCGACCGCCCGGTACCCGGCGTCGGCGAGCGCGGTCATCTGGTGCCGCCAGGTCCACCAGAACTGCGGGAAGCCGTGGAGCAGCAGCACCAGCGGCCCGTCACCGAGCTCGGCGACGTGGAAGCGGGCGCCGTTCGCGGCGACGTCCCGGTGCGTCACCGCCTGCCCGCCGGGGAGGTCGAGCCGTACCGCCGTGGCAGCTGTGGGAGGAACGCTGGAGTCCGGCGTGGGCGCTGTCATGAGGACGAGCGTGCCACACCCACGGCCTTGTCACTCACCGGCCGCTCGTGGGGCTTGACGGTCCCGACGAGCGCGGCGGTCTGCTTGACGGCCTCGATGGTCTTCACCGGCGGCTTCACCTTCTTGAACTTGGCGTAGGCGAGCAGCCCGACCACGCCCGCGAGCAGCCAGAACACCCCGGCGACGATGAGGAAGCACCACGGGAGCCCGAGCCCGGAGGTGTGAATCCAGTAAGCCAGGGCGAAGCTCAGCATCGGCACGGAGGCGAGCAGGAACACCCCGGCGGCGATCGCGGCACCGCTGCCGATGCCCGCGCGCCTGACGTCCTGCTTGATCTCCACCTTGGCGAGGGCGATCTCGTCGTGCACCAGGGCGGACATCTCGGCGGTGGCCGAGGCGACCAGCTGGCCGAGCGTGCGCTCGGCTCCTTGCGCCCCTTGGTCCACTGCGCTCATCGCTCTCTCCCTCTGTCGTCAGCTGCTGGCGGCTGTCCTGCGCCGCCGGTCCCAGTCAGATCATGCCGGACCGTCGCCCTCGATGCTGGACCCAGCCGCCGCTTCGGCCTTGCGGCGGTGCTCCGCGGCCTTCTCGTCGTAGATCTCCGCCATCCGCAGGTGGTACGCGGGATTGTGCTCCTCGTAGATGTCCGGGATGCCGTCGAGGTCCTCGTCGCGCTCCTCGGCCTCGGTGAGCGCCCTGTACTTGCGGTCGCGGAGCTTGAGCAAGACACAGGCGACGATCGCGGCGATGAGGGAACCGATCAGGACCGCGGCCTTGATCTCGTACATGAGGGTCCGGTCGTCGGTGAAGGCGAGTTCGCCGATCAGCAGCGAGACCGTGAATCCGATGCCGGCGAGCGAGGCGACGGCGAACACGTCCGGCCAGGCGAGGTCCTCGTTCAGCTCCGCCTTGGTGAAGCGCGCGGCCAGCCAGGTGCCGCCGAAGATGCCGACGGTCTTGCCGACGACCAGGCCGAGGACGACGCCGAGGGTCTCCGGCCGGGTGAAGACCTGGGCGATGGCTTCGTCGGAGAGCGAGACTCCGGCCGAGAAGAGCGCGAAGAGCGGTACGGCGAGCCCGGCCGAGATGGGCCGTACGAGGTGCTCGATGTGCTCGCCGGGGGACTGCTCCTCGCCCTCCTTGCGGTGGCAGCGCAGCATCAGGCCCATGGCGACACCGGCGATGGTGGCGTGTACCCCGCTGTTGTACATCAGGCCCCAGATGACCAGGGCGAGCGGGACGTGGACGTACCAGCCGCGGACACCTCGGCGCAGCAGGAACCAGAACAGGGCGAGGCCCACGACGGCGCCACCGAGGGCCAGGAAGTTGATGTCGCTGGTGAAGAACACCGCGATGATGATGATCGCGAAGAGGTCGTCGACGACGGCGAGGGTCAGCAGGAAGGCGCGCAGGGCGGAAGGCAGCGAGGTGCCGATGACCGCGAGGACGGCGAGCGCGAAGGCGATGTCGGTGGCGGTCGGGACCGCCCAGCCGGCCAGTGAGCCGTCGCCGAGCAGGTTGACGAGGGCGTAGACCAGCGCCGGGGCGGCCATGCCGCAGATTGCGGCGATGACCGGGAGGGCGGCGGCCTTGCGGTCGCGCAGATCGCCCGCGACCAGCTCGCGCTTGAGCTCGATGCCGGCGACGAAGAAGAAGATGGCGAGCAGGCCGTCGGCCGCCCAGTGCTGTATGGACAGGTCCAGGCCGATGGCGGCGGGGCCGATGTGGAAGTCGCTGACGGTCTGGTAGCTGGCGGCAAGGGCAGGGGTGTTCGCCCAGACCAGGGCGCAGATCGTGGCCACGAGCAGCAGCACGCCGCCGACGGTCTCGGCGCGCAGGGCATCGGCCACGAAGCGGTGCTCGGGCAGCGAGAGCCGGCCGAGGAACTTGCGGCGCTGGGGTTCGGTCGGGGTGGGCGTGGCCACGGAAGGAAACCTCCGGTTGGTCGACGGCATGACGAATGCAGTTGCCGACCAGACTTCCCGGCTCACCCTGTGGACTTTCTTGATGCTTTCAATATTTTACAGGGTGTAACCAAGGGTGTATCCGGCGACCATCACTTTATGCGCGAAAAGGGCGTCCGGCGCGTTGCGCACCGGACGCCCTCCCGAGCCCGATCGGCCCGTCGGCCCGTGTCAGTCCTCGCTGCCGGCGGCCGGGAGCTTGCTCTGGATCAGGTCCATGACCGAGGAGTCGGCGAGCGTGGTGACGTCACCGACCGCCCGGTTCTCCGCCACGTCGCGCAGCAGACGGCGCATGATCTTGCCGGAGCGGGTCTTCGGCAGCTCCTGGACCGGCAGGATGCGCTTCGGCTTGGCGATCGGGCCCAGCGTGCTGCCCACGTGGTTGCGCAGGTCCGCGACCAGGTTCTCGGTCTCGGAGGCGCTGCCGCGCAGGATGACGAAGGCGACGATGGCCTGACCGGTGGTCTCGTCGTTGGCGCCGACCACGGCGGCCTCGGCGACCGAGGGGTGCGAGACGAGGGCCGACTCGACCTCGGTGGTCGAGATGTTGTGGCCGGACACCAGCATCACGTCGTCCACCCGGCCGAGCAGCCAGATGTCGCCGTCGTCGTCCTTCTTGGCGCCGTCGCCCGCGAAGTACTTGCCCTCGAAGCGCGACCAGTAGGTGTCGAGGAACCGCTGGTCGTCGCCCCAGATGGTGCGCAGCATCGACGGCCACGGCTCGGTGAGGACCAGGTAGCCACCCCCGCCGTTCGGGACCTCGTGCGCCTCGTCGTCCACGACGGTGGCGGAGATTCCGGGCAGGGCGCGCTGTGCGGAGCCCGGCTTGGTGGCGGTGACGCCCGGCAGCGGGGAGATCATCATCGCGCCGGTCTCGGTCTGCCACCAGGTGTCCACGATCGGGCAGCGGTCGCCGCCGATGTGCTTGCGGTACCAGATCCAGGCCTCGGGGTTGATCGGCTCGCCGACCGAGCCCAGTACGCGCAGGCTCGACAGGTCGAACTTCGCGGGGATGTCGTCGCCCCACTTCATGAACGTACGGATGGCGGTCGGTGCCGTGTAGAGGATGGTCACCCCGTACTTCTGGACGACCTCCCAGAACCGGCCCTGATGCGGGGTGTCGGGGGTGCCCTCGTACATCACCTGGGTGGCGCCGTTCGCGAGCGGCCCGTAGACGATGTAGGAGTGCCCGGTCACCCAGCCGATGTCGGCGGTGCACCAGTAGACGTCGGTCTCCGGCTTCAGGTCGAAGACCGCGTGGTGGGTGTACGCGGCCTGCGTGAGGTAGCCGCCGGAGGTGTGCAGGATGCCCTTCGGCTTACCCGTGGTCCCCGAGGTGTAGAGGATGAAGAGCGGGTGCTCGGCGTCGAACGGCTGCGGGGTGTGCTCGGCGGACTGCCGGCCGACCACGTCGTGCCACCAGACGTCGCGGCCCTCGGTGAAGGCGGTGTCCTGGCCGGTGCGGCGTACGACGAGCACGTGCTCGACCTGCGGACACTTGGCGACGGCGTCGTCGATGGCGGGCTTCAGGGCGCTGGGCTTGCCGCGGCGGTAGCCGCCGTCGGCGGTGATGACCAGCTTCGCGTCGGCGTCCTGGATGCGGGAGGCGACGGCGTCGGCGGAGAAACCGCCGAAGACCACGGAGTGCGCGGCGCCGACGCGGGCGCACGCGAGCATCGCGACGACCGCCTCCGGGATCATCGGCAGGTAGACGGCGACCCGGTCGCCGGCCTCGACACCCAGCTCGGTCAGGGCGTTGGCGGCCTTGGAGACCTCGTCCTTGAGTTCGGCGTAGGTGATCGAGCGGCTGTCGCCGGGCTCGCCCTCGAAGTGGATGGCGACGCGGTCGCCGTTGCCGGCCTCGACGTGGCGGTCCACGCAGTTGTACGCGACGTTGAGCTTGCCGTCCGCGAACCACTTCGCGAAGGGCGGGTTCGTCCAGTCGAGCGTCTCGGTCGGCTCGGTGGCCCAGGTCAGCCGCCGGGCCTGCTCGGCCCAGAAGCCCAGCCGGTCCGCGTCGGCCTGTGCGTACGCAGCCTCGGTCACATTGGCGGCGGCGGCCAGATCGGCGGGCGGTGCGAACCGCCGCTCCTCCTTGAGCAGATTGGCCAGGCTCTCATTGCTCACGACATCTCCCTTTCCCAGGGTGTCCGTTGTGTCCCCGGGCATAGCTCATCAGTCAGCGGCCCAGGTGACAAGGGGTAGCCGAGAATTGGTTTAGACCTATATCACGACCTGGCCCGCGCGAGAACGGAGTGCGAATGGCCCCTCCCCGCTGCAGGGGGCGGGAAGGGGCCAAACGATTGCACGATTACGGGAGAGTATCGGTTCAGGCGTGCTGGCCCACGCTGTCGAAGACCCGGCAGTCGAAGAAGTCCTCGCCCTCGGACAGCAGATACGCCTGCGCCTCGCCCACGTGGAAGTACATCCCGTGCAGCTCCAGGGTGCCCTCGGCGAGCCGCCTGGCCACCGATTCATGGGCCCGCAGGTGCTCCAGCTGCTGGACCACATTGGTCAGGCACAGCTGCTCCACCGCGTCCGCCGGGAGCCGGCCCGAGATCCGGGCCCAGGCGTGGTGGCGGCTGGCCATCCGCTCCAGGCTGGGCAGCCCGTGCTTCAGCCAGCGGCGCAGCGGGGTCATCGGGGCGCCGGGCGTGGAGGAGAGCAGGGCCTGCATGGCCCCGCAGCCCGAGTGCCCGCACACCGTGATGCTGTCCACCTGCAGCACGTCCACGGCGTACTCGATGGCTGCGGCGACGGAGTCGTCGGTGGACTCCGCGCCGGGCAGCGGGACCAGATTGCCGACGTTGCGGACCGTGAACAGGTCGCCCGGTCCGCTGGCCGTGATCATGCTGGTCACCAGGCGGGAGTCGGCGCAGGTGAGGAAGAGCTGGGAGGGCCGCTGACCCTCGCGGGCCAGCCGGGCCAGCTCGTCCCGCACGTGGGGCGCGGTGTCGCGCTGGAAGGCGCCGATCCCGTTGGCCAGTTGGCCCGCGCCGCGCCGCCGGGGGGCGGGCGAGCCGGCTTGCTCGGTGGCGGCCTGCGCCTGCGCCCCGGTGGCCGCCGCGGCTGCCTCGGCCGCGTCCGCGGCGGTGATCGTACGGGTACCGGCGGGGCGGTGGTCGCAGTGGTTCTGCCACGGCGTCCAGGGGCGGCAGCACTGGTGCGCGCCGCGCTGCGGCGCGCGGCGGGGCCGGTCCGCGGGGTGGCTCCCGTCGGCGTGCCCGCCGCCGGACGCAGCTGCGGGCGCGGCTGCGGGCACCACCTCGGCCGGTCGCGCCGACGATCCGGCGCGTCCGGTGACCTCCAACGAGCCCCCGTGCGCCAGGTGGGAATCCTGCCAGTCGTGCAGCGTCTCGTAGGCCGCGTGGTCCATGAACGAGCCGTCCAGCTCGATCACCGCATGCCCCTCGTGCGGAATCTGGTTCAGCACCCGGCTCAGCCGGGGCACCGCGAGGAAGGTCAACTGCCCGCGCGCCCGCACCCGGTGGGCCCCGTTGTCCAGTCGTTCCACGGTGATCCGGGTCCGGGTGAGCCGGTACAGGGCCAGCGCGACGGCCACCGCGATACCGATGGCCACGCCCTCCAGGACCCCGCCGAGCACCACGGCGACGATCGTCGTGCCGTAGACCAGGATCTCCCGGTGCCGGGTGACACTGCGCAGGTGCGTGATGTTGACCATCTGCACGCCGACCGCCATCACGAGGGCGGCCAGCGCGGCGAGCGGGATCAGGTCGAGGACCGGGACGAGCAGGCCGGCCGCCAGTACCACCCACAGACCGTGCAGCATGGTCGATCTCCGGCTGACCGCACCGGACTTGACATTGGCCACGCTCCGGACGGCCACACCCGAGACGGGCAGTCCGCCGAGCGCGCCGGAGACGATGTTCGCCGCACCCTGCCCCCACAGCTCGCGGTTGAGGTCGGTGCGCGGCGGGCGGTTGTCCGTTCGCCGCTCGGAGGCGATCAGCTTGTCGGTCGCGACCGCGGAGAGCAGGGACTGCACACTGCCGACCAGGGCGATGGTCAGGACGGCGGCGAGGATGCCGAGGACGGGGCCGTCGGGCAGCTCGGGCAGGGCGTGGCTGCGCCAGGACGGCAGGTCCACCCTGGGTAGGGCGAGCCCGGACAGCGCGGCGGCGGCGGTGGCCGCGGCCACGGCGGCCAGCGCGGCGGGGGCCTTGCGCAGGACCCGGCCGGCCCGTCCGGGCAGCCACGGCCAGGCCAGCAGGACGGCCAGGGTCAGGGCGCTGACGCCGAGCGCCGCCGGATGCAGATCGGCCAACTGGGCCGGCAGCCCGAGGACGTTGGCCACGGCGGAGCTCTGGGGGTTGCCGCCGAGCACGATGTGCAGCTGGGCGAGAGCGATCGTCACGCCGATCCCGGCGAGCAGGCCGTGCACGATGGCCGGGCTGACCATGAGCGCCGACCGCGCGGTGCGCAGGGCGGCGAGACCGAGCTGGAAGAGGCCGGCGAGCACGGTGATGGCGCAGGTGGTGCGCCATCCGTAGTGCTGGATCAACTCGGCGGTGACCACGGTGAGTCCGGCGGCGGGACCGCTCACCTGGAGCGGGGCGCCACCGAGCCATCCGGCGACGATCCCGCCGACCGCCGCGGCGACCAGCCCCGCCTGGAGCGGTGCGCCGGTGGCCAGGGCGATGCCGAGCGAGAGGGGCAGGGCGATCAGGAAGACGGCGATGGACGCGGAGAGATCCGCGGGAAGGTCCTTGCGGATCTGTCGGATGGTGCCTGTGGGGGAGGTGGCTGTCATGGGTTCCCGTCTCCTCTGGGGAGGGATGAAGCGGCGGGAGTCTCAACGCTCGGTAAATGAATGGTAATGGAGAGTAAAGGTGAGTGGTGCATAATACGGGCAAATAGCCTATGAATTAGCACTCAAGGGTGATTAAGCATTTTGTACGGCTTGTCATACCTTCTCTCGAGCGGACCGCGTGGGACGTTGCGGCGCGGAAGTCCCGCGATGGAACTGCGAGGAAGAGGTGGGGCGGATGATCGCCGCCACGAAGAAGATCGCCGGCGGCCTGGTCGCCACGGCGCTGGTCCTGGGAGCCGCCGGGTGCAGCACCTCGGAACCCGCCAAGTCCCCGGCCCCCGGGGCCCCGAACGCCCTGAAGGGAGCCGCCGCCCCGGAGGCTCCGGGCAGCGTCAACCGGCCCATCGGCGACGGTTCGACCGCGTACACGGGCATGCAGCCGAACGTGCAGAAGCCGCAGAAGCTCAAGCCGGGCGAAAAGCCGCCGCAGTTCGTGGTGTTCTCGTGGGACGGGGCCGGCGAGGACAGCCAGAAGCTCTTCTCGCACTTCCGCGAGGTCGGCAAGAAGTACAACGCCCGCATGACGTACTTCCTCAGCGGCGTCTACATGCTCCCGGAGGAGAAACGTTCCCTCTATACGGCGCCCCAGCATGAGTCCGGCCGCTCCGACATCGGCTTCGGCGACCTCCAGGGCATCAAGGACACCGCCACCCAGGTCCGCGCGGCCTGGCTGGAGGGCAACGAGATCGGCACCCACTTCAACGGGCACTTCTGCGGCCCCGACGGCGGCGTCGGCACCTGGTCCGTGGACGAGTGGAAGAGCGAGATCAACCAGGCCAAGTCCTTCGTCAAGAACTGGAAGACCAACTCCGGCCTGAAGGACCAGGAGGCGCTCCCCTTCAACTACGACAAGGAGCTCATCGGCGCCCGCACGCCCTGCCTCGAAGGCCAGAAGAACTTCATGCTGGCGGCGAAGGACATGGGCTTCCGCTACGACTCCAGCGGCATCAGCAAGCAGATCTGGCCCAAGAAGACGGACGGGCTCTGGGACATCCCGCTCCAGCTGGTGCCCATGCCGGGGCGTGCCTTCGACACCCTGAGCATGGACTACAACTACATGGTCAACCAGTCCGGGACGACCTCGCAGGGTGATCCCTCCCAGCACGCGTACTGGGGTGACCAGATGCGCGACGGCCTGCGGGAGGCCTTCGACCGCGTCTACCAGGGCAACCGTGCGCCGCTGATCATCGGCAATCACTTCGAGTCCTGGAACGGCGGCACCTACATGCGCGCCGTCGAGGAGTCGATCAAGACCATGTGCACCCAGAAGGAGGTCCGCTGCGTCCCGTTCCGGGAGCTGGCGGACTGGCTGGACGCGCAGGACCCGAAGGCCCTGGAGTGGATGCGCGCCCTCGACGTCGGCGAGGCGCCGAAGGAGGGCTGGGCGAAGTTCCTGACCGCGGGGCCGCCGGCGGCGCCGGCCGCCCCCGCGGGCGTCAAGCCGGCTGCGGAGCCGGCCGGGGGGAGTGCGGACGAGGGCTGACGAGCGCTTCGGCCCCCTCGTGCAGGACGAATCCGGGGTCGACCTGGTCCGCCAGGTCGACCCCGGTCTTGGCGTTGCCCCAGCTCTCCGCGTTCTTGAGGTGGAAGCTCACCATCTGCTCCGTGTACCGGGCCCAGTCGCGGTGCGCGTACGAGTCGTCGGCGGCGTCCTGGAGCTCCTGGAGGGCGAACCGGTTGGACGCCTCCAGCAGCTCGAAGGGGGCCGGCCGGCCCTTCTCCATCGCCCGCACCCAGTCGGAGTGCCCGACGGTGACCAGCAGGTCCTCGCCCACCTCGTCCTGGAGGAACTCGATGTCCTCGGGGCCCTGCACCTTGTTGCCGATGACCTTGAGCGCGACGCCGAAGTCCCGCGCGTACTCCTTGTACTGGCGGTAGACGGAGACGCCCTTGCGGGTCGGTTCGGCGACCAGGAAGGTCACGTCGAAGCGGGTGAACATGCCCGAGGCGAAGGAGTCCGAGCCGGCCGTCATGTCGACGACCACGTACTCGTCGGGGCCGTCGACCAGGTGGTTGAGGCAGAGCTCGACCGCTCCGACCTTGGAGTGGTAGCAGGCCACGCCCAGGTCGGCCTCGGTGAACGGCCCGGTGGCCATGAGCCGTACGGGCTCCCCGTCGAGCAGGAGCGTGCGCGCGCAGGCGTCGTACACCGGGTTGTCCTCGGTGACGCGCAGCAGGCGCGAGCCGCGGCCGGGCGGGGTGGTCTTGATCATCGCGTCGACGGACGCGATGCGCGGATTGGAGCCCCGCAGGTACTCCTTGATCAGGGGCAGGTGCGCGCCGAGGGCGGGCAGTTCGGCGGCCTCCTCCTCGGTGAGTCCGAGCGCGGCGCCCAGGTGCTGGTTGATGTCGGCGTCCACCGCGACGACGGGGGCTTCATTGGCGGCGAGGTGGCGGATGAAGAGGGAGGACAGGGTCGTCTTGCCGCTGCCGCCCTTTCCCACGAAAGCGATCTTCATGTTCACCAAGCGTAGCGGTTCGATAGCGCTGTGTTGTCAAGGTGAGTGAAGAAGACCACTCCAAGGAGGGGTCGGTGCTATGGGTGCGCAGTGCGTAGGCTCCCTACTTATGAGTAGCGCTTCTGACCCGCTGGCCCCCCTGGCCGGGCTGCCTGGTGTCGCCGAGTCCGTGGATTCCGTCCGCAAGGCCGTGGACCGCGTCTACGGGCACCGTGTGATGCGTCGCCGCAGTGGTGAGATCACCTCGGAGGCCGCCCTGCGCGGCGCCCGCGGGAGCGCGGCGCTGTCCGGTGCGGACTGGGCGCTGGAGGAGGTGCGCCGCCGCACCGACTTCGGGTCGGAGCCGGAGGCGCTGACGGTGGGCGCGGCGCTGCGGCTGACGGCGGAGGCCGGCCAGCTGCTGAGCATCTGGCGGCAGTCGCCGCTGCGGGTCCTGGCGCGGCTGCACCTGGTGGCGTGCGGGTCGACGGCGGACGGCGATGTGGTGGGCCGCCCCCGGCTGGCGGGCGAACCGGTGACCGAACCCCTGGTCGGGCTGCCGCTGCCGAGCGCCGAGGAGGTGGCGGGCCGCCTCGACGGGCTGTCCCGTCTGATCATCGCGGGCGGTTCGGCCCCGGCCCTGATCACCGCCGCGGTGGTGCACGGCGAACTGCTGGCGCTGCGTCCGTTCGCCTCGTACAACGGGCTGGTGGCGCGGGCGGCCGAGCGGATCGTGCTGATCAACAGCGGTCTGGACCCGAAGGCCATCTGCCCGGCGGAGGTGGGCCACGCGGAGCAGGGGAGCGATGCCTACCTGGCCGCTTTCGAGGGCTACGTCTCGGGGACCGCGGAGGGCATGTCCGCCTGGATCGCGCACTGCGGCCGGGCCGTGGAGCTGGGAGTCCGTGAGTCGACGGCGGTCTGCGAAGCCCTGCAGCGCGGCGCGGCCTGAGCCGCCCGTTCCGCCCGGTCCCCCCGTTCGGCCCTGTGTCCGAGGCTTTCGGCCCCGGACATGGGTTGCGGCGACACCGTCTTGCTTTGGTGTCGCCGCTGGCATTTACGCCCAGTTACCAAGCGTCCTCGATAGTTGCCCATCAGGTCGGGGTCTTTGCCCGTTACCTGGTGCGGCTGGCCCGTAATCGACGGGTCGACGTCGCGTGGGTGCTCGGCGCTCATGCTTCGGTCCGTGGGCCTTACTGCGTTTTAAAGATGATCCTCTCGGATGTTCTTTGGTCTCGCGGGCCGTTGCTTTATTTGTACTCCGCTTCGGAGCCATGCGAAACCCCTGGCTCCACTTTTTACTTTCCGGGACGACCGAGGGCGAACCGGACAGGCCTTATCCGCGCAGGTCAGGACATTCAGGCGGAGCCGGCCGCGGCCAGTGCATGGGCGCGGCGCCGGCTCGCGTACCAGACCAGCCCGGCCGTGGCGGCTGCCGCGCCCACGGCCGCCGCGGCGACCAGGGCGGGCCGGGCCGGCATGGACAGTCCGGGAAGGCGCTGCTTCAGCCGCACGGGGCGGTTGAAGACCAGGACCGGCCACTCGCGCGCCACGGCTTCCCGCCGCAGTGCCCGGTCGGGGTTGACGGCGTGCGGGTGTCCGACCGCTTCGAGCATCGGGATGTCGGTGGCCGAGTCGCTGTAGGCGTAGCAGCGGGTGAGGTCGTACCCCTCGGACTCCGCGAGTTCGCGTACGGCCTCCGCCTTGGTGGGTCCGTAGGCGTAGTACTCGATCTCGCCGGTGAAGCAGCCGTCCTCGCCCACGACCATGCGGGTGGCGACGACCCGGTCCGCGCCGAGCATCTCCCCGATGGGCTCGACGACTTCCGCGCCGGAGGTGGACACGATCACCACGTCGCGGCCCGCGGTGTGGTGGGCCTCGATCAGGGACGCGGCCTCGTCGTAGATGATCGGGTCGATGAGGTCGTGCAGGGTCTCGGCGACGATCTCCCGCACCTGCTGCCTGTTCCACCCCTTGCAGAGGGCGGACAGGTACTCCCGCATCCGTTCCATCTGATCGTGGTCGGCGCCGCCGGCCAGGAAGATGAACTGCGTGTACGCGGTGCGCAACACGGCTCGCCGGTTGATCAGGCCGCCTTGGTAGAAGGACTTGCTGAACGTCAAGGTGCTCGACTTCGCAATGACCGTCTTGTCCAGGTCGAAGAAGGCTGCGGTGCGAGGCGAGGAGTGCGGCAAGGGCTGATTTTCCACGCCCCGAGCATATGCGCCCACCATTCGGCGTAAGGTGTGGCGCGTGGGTTTGCCTGAGAAGGCTCTCGGGTACACCATGGAAGTCACGGATCGTTCGCGACCGTGCTAACCCGGTCTGGCTCCTCCCCCCCCGAGTCGGACCGTGGGGACGACCCCCGCTCTCCCCCCCGGCGGGGGTCGTCGCATGTCCGGACGCGGTTCGCGTCCCTGCCTTCGGCCCCAAGTGACCATCCTCCGGCCCTTCCTCTTGTGCGGGGCCGACGCGGCGAAGGCCCTCACCACATCAGACACGTGACCGTGCGTAGTGGTTCCGCCGCGCTCCGGAACTCACCTGAGAGGGTGACCGGGTTATTCACAACCGATGGGTTGTCCACAGTTATCCGACAAGATCCACTTCTTTTTCCTGATCGCTGCACGGTGATTCCAGCCGCGAAGTCCGTGGCGGAAGCATTTGCAGGGAGAAGGGGGCGGAGATCGTGGCCCGATCGAAGTCGTGTGAAACGCAGGAGTCCGTGGTCGGCGGAAGGGGAACAGGGGTCGGGGCGGGTCTCGGACCCGGTTCCATGGCCGGATCCGCACCTGGCGGCGGGCGGCCGCTGATCATCACCGAGGACCCGCTGCTGCTCGACGATCTGCTGAGGCTGTGTGCCGCGGCGGGTGCCGAGCCGCATGTGCGCCACGCGGTACCCGAGCAGGGCGGGGCCGTCGGGGCGGGCGCTGCGGGCGCGGATGCGGGGAACGGGGGATGGGACTGCGCACCGCTCGTGCTGGTGGGGGACGACGCCGCCCGACGGGTGCGCGGCGCACCGCGCAGGGCCGGGGTTCTCCTCGTCGGCCGGGACCTGGACGACCCCCATGTGTGGCAACGGGCGGTGGAGATCGGCGCCGAGGAGGTGCTGCGGCTCCCCGACGCCGAGAGCCGGCTCGTCGACCGCATCGCCGATGTCGTGGAGGGGGCCGGGAGGCCCGCCCTCGCCGTGGGGGTGGTCGGTGGCAGCGGCGGTGCCGGAGCCTCCACCCTCGCCTGCGCGCTCGCCGTGCGGGCCGCCCGCGCCGGGGAGCGGACCATCCTCATCGACGGCGATCCGCTGGGCGGCGGCATGGACGTCCTGCTCGGGGGCGAGAGCGCCGAAGGGCTGCGCTGGCCGGACTTCGCGGCCTCGCGGGGCCGGGTCGGTGCCGGAGCGCTGGAGGAGTCCCTGCCCGAGCTGCACGACCTGCGCGTGCTCAGCTGGGACCGCGGTGACCGGGTGGTGGTGCCGCCCGCCGCGATCCGGTCCGTGGTGGCCGCCGCGCGCCGCCGGGGCGGGGTGGTGGTGGTCGACCTCCCGCGGCGGGTCGACGAAGCGGTGGCCGAGGTGCTGGCCCAGCTCGACCTGGTGCTGATGGTGGTGCCGGGCGAGTTGCGGTCGGTGGCCGCGGCGGGCCGGGTGGCGGCCGGGGTGCGGATGGTGGCCCGGGACGTGCGGGTCGTCGTACGGGGACGCTGCCCGGGCGGCCTCGATCCGGAGTCCGTGGCGGGGCTGTTGGGGGCACCGCTGGCCGGGGAGGTGCCGCTCGAGGTGGGGCTCCCGGGGCGGGTGGCCGAGGGCGAACCGCCGGGGACGCAGGCGAAGGGCGCGCTGGCCCGCTTCTGCGACGGCTTCTGGCAGCGGGCCCTCGGCTCCGCCCAGGGGGTGCCGGCATGAGCGCGGTGCTCCTGGACGCGGTGCGCCGGCGGCTCGCCGAGAGCGGGGCGGAACCGACCCCGGCGCGGGTGGCGGCGGCCCTGCGGGCCCAGGGCAGGCTGCTCGGGGATGCCGAAGTGCTCGGTGTGGCCGCCGAATTACGGTCCGAACTGGTCGGCGCGGGCCCGCTGGAGGCACTGCTCGGCGATCCGGAGGTCACCGATGTGCTGGTGGCGGCCCCCGACCGGGTGTGGGTGGATCGCGGTGGCGGGCTGGAGCTGACCGGAGTGACCTTCGCCGACGCCGAGGCCGTGCGCAGGCTCGCCCAGCGGCTGGCCGCCGTCGCGGGGCGGCGCCTGGACGACGCCCGGCCCTGGGTGGACGCCCGGATGCCCGACGGCACCCGGCTGCACGCCGTGCTGCCTCCGGTCTCGGTCGGCTCGGCCTGCCTCTCGCTGCGGGTGGTGCGGCCGCGGGCGTTCACGCTGGAGGAGCTCGTCGCGGCGGGGACACTGCCGCCGGGCGGGCAACGACTGCTCAAGGACATGGTCGGGGCCCGGCTGTCGTTCCTCGTCTCCGGTGGGACCGGAACGGGCAAGACCACCCTGCTCAGTGCCCTGTTGGGGCTGGTCGGCCCCGGCGAGCGGATCGTGCTGGCCGAGGACTCGGCCGAGCTGCGCCCCGACCATCCGCATGTGGTGCGGCTGGAGACCCGGCCGGCCAACCAGGAGGGGGCGGGTCTGGTCACCCTGGCGGACCTGGTCCGCCAGGCGCTGCGGATGCGGCCCGACCGGCTGGTGGTGGGCGAGGTGCGGGGCGCCGAGGTGGCGGACCTGCTCGCCGCTCTGAACACCGGGCACGAGGGGGGCTGCGGGACGGTCCACGCCAACGCCGCCGCCCACGTTCCCGCCCGGCTGGAGGCGCTCGGGACGGCCGCCGGGCTCGACCGGGCGGCCCTGCACAGCCAGTTGGCCGCAGCGCTGACCCTGGTGCTCCACCTGGTCCGGGACCGGGAGGGGCGGCGCCGGCTGGCCGAGGTGCACGTGCTGGAGCGGGACGCCGCCGGACTGGTGGTCACCGTACCGGCGCTGCGCTGGGCCGCCCGGGGCTTCGTACGGGAGCGCGGCTGGGAACGGCTTCGCCCGCTGCTGCGAGGTGTCCGGTGAGCGCGGGGGCGGGGCTGCCGGTGCCGCTGTTCGCCGGGGTGCTGTGCGCCGGGGCGGCCGCCTGGGGGCTGGCCGGCGGTGACCGGGTGTCCCGGCGCGCCCAGGCGGTGCTGGCGGCGGGCGGTCCGGTGGTTCCGGTCGGCCCGCCGCGCCGGGAGCGGCTGCTCATCGCCGTCCGGGTGCGGGCGGCGCGGTGGCGGGAGTGGGCCTGCCTCGCGGCCGGGCTGGTGGTCGCGGTGCTCGGCGGGTCGGTGATCCCGCTGCTGGCGGGGGTGGCGGCGCTGCCGCTGGTGCGCCGGTGGCTGCGGGTACGGGCGCGGGAGCGGGCCCGGGCGGCGCGGGCCGCCGAGGTGGTGGCCCTGTGCGGTGCGGTGGTGGGTGAGCTGCGGGCGGGAGCTCAGCCAGGGCAGGCGCTGACGGCCGCGATGCGCCGGACTGCCGTCGGCCCCGGCGGGCCGGGTGCGGCGGAAACGGGCGTGCTGGCCGCCGCGGCCTTCGGCGGGGACGTGCCCGGTGCGTTGCGCCAGGTGGCCCGGGAGCCCGGGGCGGAAGGGCTGGCCGGAATGGCGGCCTGCTGGCGGGTGTCCGTGGACGGCGGTGCGGGACTGGCCGCCGGATTGGAACGGCTGGAGGGGGCCCTGCGGGCCGAGCGGGACCGGCAGGAGTCGCTGCGGGCCCAGTTGGCGGGGGCGCGCTCGACGGTGCTGGTGCTCGCCCTGCTGCCGCTGGTGGGTCTGCTGATCGGCACCGGGCTGGGCGCGGATCCGCTGCGGGTGCTGCTGCACACACCGATGGGGTGGGGGTGCCTGCTGGCCGGCGGGGTGCTGGAGGCGCTCGGGCTGCTGTGGTGCCGGCGGATCGTCCGGGCGGGGGAGCGGTGACGGGCGGCTTCGTCGTCCACAGGCTGGGGATCGCGGTCTGCCTGGCCGTGGTGGCGCTGTGGCTGGTGTCGGCGGTGACGGCACGGGTCCGGACGCGGGCGGCCGGACGCAGGGCCGCGGCCCTGCTGGGAGCTGGACCGGTGCTCCGCGGGACGGTGTTCGGATCCGCGCTGAGGGGTGTGGCGGCCGCGTGGGCCGGGCCGGCCGGGGCGCTGCTGGCGGGCTGGGTGCTCGTGGGCGGGGCGGCGGGTGTGGCCGTCGGCGGCCTGGCCGCGTTCGGTGTGCGGCGGTGGCGGACCAGGGCGCGGCCGCCGACCGGAGTGGATCCACGGGAGGCGGAGCGCCAGTTGCCGTTCGCGGCAGACCTGTTGGCCGCATGCCTGGCGGCCGGGGCGAGCCCGGTGGAAGCCGCCGAGGTGGTGGGGGAATCACTGGGCGGTCCGGTGGGCGACCGGCTGGCGAGGGCCGGGGCGGAGCTGCGGCTCGGCGGCGAACCGGGCGCCGGGTGGGGGAGGTTGGCGGAGATACCGGGTGCCCGGGCGCTCGCGGACTGCCTGGAACGGGCCGCGCGGACGGGGGCGCCCGCGGCGGAGCCCGTCTCCCGGCTCGCGTCCGGGCTGCGGGAGGACCGGGCCCGCACGGCGGGAGCGCGGGCGCAGCGGGCGGCGGTCCTCGTCACCGCACCGGTGGGGCTGTGTTTTCTCCCCGCTTTTCTCGCGATCGGGGTCGCCCCGGTGGTGATCGGTATGGCCTCGGGACTTCTCTCGAACACCTGAAGTCGCATGGGCCACAGACAGCAACAGTGGAAATACAACAGGAGGTTGTCATGAGGATCATCTGGTTTCGTGTGCGGACGGCGCTCGGGGCGCGCGGGGGCGACAAGGGGATGTCCACGTCGGAATACGCGATGGGCACGATCGCGGCCTGTGCATTCGCAGCCGTCCTCTACAAGGTGGTGACGAGTGAAGTCGTCGCCACGGCCCTTCAGTCGACCATCGGAAAGGCGCTCGATGTGCCGTTCTGAGGGTGCGTCACGGAGTATCCGGGGAAAGTCGGACCGGGGATACGTGACGGCGGAGGCCGCCCTGGTGATTCCGGCGCTGGTGCTGTTCGCGGCACTGCTGGTGTGGGCCCTCATGGCGGCGGCCGCGCAGATCCGGTGTGTGGACGCGGCCCGGGCCGGAGCCCGGGCGGCGGCCAGGTCGGAACCGGTGGAGGTGGCGGAGGCTGCGGCCCGGGCGGCCGCCCCACCGGGGGCGCGGGTGGAGCTGGAGCGGACGGGCGACCTCTGGCGGGTCCGGGTGGCGGCGAAGGCGCCCGGGCCGGGCGGGCTGCCGGTACGGCTCGGCGCGCAGGCGGTGGCCCTGGCGGAGGACAGCGTGGGGCCGCCGCCGTGAGCCGGGACCGGGGTTCGGCCACGGTCTGGGCGGCACTGGTGGCGACGGTGCTGGGCGCGGTGTTCGGCGGGGTGCTGCTGCTCGGCCAGGCCGTCGTGGCCCGCCACCGGGCGGCGGCCGCCGCCGACCTGGCGGCGCTCGCGGCGGCGGCCACCTGGGCACACGGGCCGGAGACGGCGTGCGCGGCGGCCCTGCGGGTGGCCCGGGCGCAGGGTGCGGCGCTCGGCGGGTGCCTGCTCCGGGGCGAGGTCGCCGAGGTCACCGCCCGGGTCGCGGCGGGCCCGTTCACCGCGGCGATCCGGGCCCGGGCGGGCCCGCCCGGGCCGCCGGACTGAGGCCCCGGGGGCCGGGGGCGGGCCAGGGGCCGGAAGCCCGGGTCCGGGGCCGCCGGGGCCCGTCAGGCCTCGGAGGCCTCGGCGGGGGTGGCGGGTGCGGGTGGTGCGGCCGGGGATTCGGAGAGGAGGCGGGTGAGGAGGCGGATGGCGCCGCGCTTGTGCAGGGGCTCGTTGCCGTTGCCGCACTTGGGGGACTGGATGCAGGAAGGGCAGCCGGCCTCGCACTCGCAGGCCGCGATCGCATCGCGGGTCGCCGTCAGCCACGCGCGGGCGGTGCCGAAGGCGCGCTCCGCGAAGCCGGCGCCGCCGGGGTGGCCGTCGTAGACGAAGACCGTGGGGAGGAGGGTGTCGGGATGCAGCGGCACGGAGACGCCGCCGATGTCCCAGCGGTCGCAGGTGGCGAACAGCGGCAGCATGCCGATGGAGGCGTGCTCGGCGGCGTGCAGGGCGCCGCCCAGGATCTCCGGGTTGATCCGGGCCTCGTCGAGCTGGTCCTCGGTCACCGTCCACCACACGGCCCGGGTGCGCAGGGTGCGGGGCGGCAGGTCGAGCTTGGTCTCGCCCAGCACCTCGCCGGTGATCAGCTTGCGGCGCAGATAGGAGACGACCTGGTTGGTGACCTCGACGGAGCCGAAGCAGAGCCGGGCCGAGCCCCACGGGATCTCGGTCTCGGTCTCCAGGACGGAGATGGAGGTGGTGTCACGGGCCGTGGTGGAGAAGGGCGGGTCCGCCTGCTCCACGAGGGCCGCCGAATCCTCCAGGTCCAGGTGCTTCACGAGATACGTGCGGCCCTGGTGGAGGTGGACGGCCCCCTCGTGGACGGCGGTGTGGGCCGCCGACTCGTCGACCGTACCCAGCAGCCGGCCGGTCGAGGCCTCGACGATCTGCACCGGGCGGCCGCCGCCGCCCCGGATGTCGGTCAGGTCCGAGGCCCGTTCCCGGCGGGTCCAGTGCCAGGCGGTCGCCCGGCGGCGCAGCAGCTTCGCCGCCTCGAGCTGGGGAAGGAGGTCCTCGGTCGCCGGGCCGAAGAGTTCCAGGTCCGCGTCGGTCAGCGGTAGCTCCGCCGCCGCCGCGCACAGGTGGGGGGCGAGGACGTACGGGTTGTCGGGGTCCAGGACGGTGGCCTCCACCGGCTGCTGGAACAGCGCCTCCGGGTGGTGCACGAGGTAGGTGTCCAGCGGGTCGTCCCGGGCGATCAGCACGGCCAAGGCGCCCTGGCCCGAGCGCCCCGCGCGGCCCGCCTGCTGCCACAGGGAGGCCCTCGTACCGGGGTAGCCGGTGATCAGGACGGCGTCCAGGCCGGAGACGTCCACACCGAGCTCCAGGGCCGTCGTGGCGGCCAGTCCGAGCAGCTCGCCGGAGTGCAGGGCCCGCTCCAGGGCCCGGCGCTCCTCGGGGAGGTAGCCGCCCCGGTAGGCGGCGACCCGGCGGGCCAGGGACCGGTCGACCGACGCGAGCCGTTCCTGGGTGATCACGGAGATCAGCTCGGCGCCGCGCCGGGAGCGGACGAAGGCGACCGTGCGGACCCCCTGGACCACCAGGTCGGTCAGCAGGTCGGCCGTCTCGGCGGTGGCCGTGCGGCGTACGGGCGCGCCCTTCTCGCCGCGCAGCTCGGTGAGCAGCGGCGGCTCCCAGAGGGCGAAGACCACCTCGCCCCGCGGTGAGGCGTCGTCGGTGATCTCGATCACCCGTACGCCGGTCAGCCGGGACGCGGCCGCCGCCGGGTCGCTCGCGGTGGCGGAGGCCAGCAGGAAGACGGGTTCCGCGCCGTAGCGGGCGCACAGCCGCCGCAGCCGGCGCAGCACCTGTGCCACGTGGGAGCCGAAGACCCCGCGGTAGGTGTGGCACTCGTCGATCACGACGTAGCGCAGGGCCCGCAGGAAGGAGGACCAGCGCGGGTGGGCCGGGAGGATCCCGCGGTGCAGCATGTCGGGGTTGGTCAGGACGTAGTTCGCGTACTGGCGGACCCATTCGCGTTCCTCGACGGGCGTGTCCCCGTCGTAGACCGCGGGACGCACGGCGTTGCCCAGCGGGGCGGCCAGTTCCCGTACGGCACGCCGCTGGTCGGCCGCCAGGGCCTTGGTGGGGGCCAGGTACAGGGCGGTCGCGCCCCTGCCGTTCGGGGCCTCGGCGCCGTCCGCGAGCGCGGAGAGCACGGGCGCGAGGTAGGCGAGGGACTTGCCCGAGGCGGTTCCGGTGGCCACGACCACGGACGTGCCGTCGAGGGCGAGCTCGGCCGCCGCGGCCTGGTGTTCCCACGGATGGTCGATTCCGGCCGATCCGATCGCGGCTACGACGTCTGTTCGGATGCGGTCCGGCCAGACTGCATGACGACCCGCCCGAGGGGGCAAGTGCTCCGTATGAGTGATGTGCGCAGCACGGGAAGGCCCCCGTGACAGGCGGTCCAGGACCGTGTCGGGGGTGGGTCGTGGGTCCGTGGGTGCCGTGGGCCGTCCGGGACCAGATGTGTTGGCCATCGGAACCGAGTGTGTCACCGGCGTGCGGGACAATGGTCCGAAGGCGTCGTGCGCGCCTGCCGGTAAGTGATTGAATGCCATCGCGGCAGCCATTCCCTCGCCTACCTTCGGGTGAGGGGGCGTCGCTCGATAGCAAGGTGCTGGAGGATCCGTGGACCTGTCCCTGTCGACTCGCACTGTCGGCGACCGTACGGTCGTGGAGGTCGGTGGCGAGATTGATGTGTATACCGCGCCCAAGCTGCGCGAGCAGTTGGTCGAGTTGGTGAACGACGGCAGCTACCACCTGGTTGTCGACATGGAGCGGGTGGACTTCCTCGACTCCACCGGCCTCGGTGTGCTGGTGGGAGGCCTCAAGCGCGTCCGTGCGCACGAGGGCTCGCTCCGTCTGGTGTGCAACCAGGAGCGCATCCTGAAGATCTTCCGCATCACCGGTCTGACCAAGGTGTTTCCGATCCACACCACGGTGGAAGACGCCGTCAACGCCACCGACTGACGGCTCCGCGCGGCCCCCTGCAGCCTCCGGGCGGCAGGGAGCCGACAAGGAGAGCGGGGGTACCGGGTCATGGATGGCCCGGGCCCCTGTCAAGGCACGCCCGTAGTCCGAGGGGGATGCGCATGGCCACCGTTGAACTGCGCTTCAGCGCCCAGCCCGAACACGTCCGGACGGCCCGCCTGGTCGCGGCCGCCGTGGCGCGCAGGGTCGGCGTGGAGGAAGCCGTCCTCGACGAGGTCCGCCTCGCCGTGGGTGAGGCCTGTTCCCGTGCCGTCGGACTCCATCGGAGCAACGGACTGACCGCGCCCGTCCGGGTGGTGCTGACCGAGGAGGACAAGACGTTCTCCATCGAGGTCGGCGACGAGGTCCCCGGGCCCTCCGGCAGCGCGGCCGACGCGGTACCCGGCATCACCGCCGTCCTGGAGTCCGAAGGCGAGACCGAGGACGAGATGGGTCTCGCGGTGATCAGCGGGCTCGTCGACGACGTCGAGGTGAGCAGTGGGGAATCGGGCGGGACCATCCGGATGAGCTGGCCCGTCTCCGGAGTCTCCGAGCTTCCCTGAGATCCACCGCGATCCGCTCCGCGTGCAATCCTTCGTATCTTCGGATCTTTATCAAGGCCCTGCTGAGCAGGGCCTTTTTCATTTCCCTAGATCAATGATGAGGCGTCAATGCCTTTGTCCCATTACCACTTTCGAGGGTAATGGAGTGACGCGATCTATTGCTGAGGAGCGAGAGCACGCCAATTGCGTTTCCTGCGCACTGTTTTGATCGGGTCGCGCTCCCTACAATCCGTCCACATCTTGAGCTCATCACGTCAAGGAGGACGAATGACGGGGCTCTTCACCCCTATCGCGCCGGATCGCACCACAGATCTGGCAGCCGCAGTACTCACCGATGACAATCGGCTCATCGTGATCGTCATTGCGGCCGTGGCACTGGCCGCACTCGTCGTCGCGCAGATCCTGGTCCGCCAGGTCCTCGCCGCCGACGAGGGAACCGACAGCATGAAGAAGATCGCCGCAGCCGTCCAGGAAGGCGCCAACGCCTATCTCGGCCGGCAGCTGCGCACCCTCGGCATCTTCGCCGTCGTGGTCTTCTTCCTGCTCTTCCTGCTCCCCGCCGACGACTGGACGCAGCGGGGCGGGCGCTCCGCCTTCTTCCTCGTGGGCGCCGTCTTCTCGGCCGCCACCGGCTACATCGGCATGCGCCTGGCGGTCCGCGCCAACGTCCGTGTCGCCGCTGCCGCACGCGAGGCCACCCCGGCCGAGGGGGAGCCCGCCAAGGACCTGACCGAGGTCTCCCACAAGGCGATGAAGATCGCCTTCCGGACGGGCGGCGTCGTGGGCATGTTCACCGTCGGCCTCGGCCTCTTCGGCGCCTCCTGCGTCGTCCTGGTCTACGCCGCCGACGCCCCCAAGGTCCTGGAGGGCTTCGGTCTCGGCGCCGCCCTGATCGCGATGTTCATGCGCGTGGGCGGCGGAATCTTCACCAAGGCCGCCGACGTCGGCGCCGACCTGGTCGGCAAGGTCGAGCAGGGCATTCCGGAGGACGACCCGCGCAATGCCGCGACCATCGCCGACAACGTGGGCGACAACGTCGGAGACTGCGCCGGAATGGCGGCCGACCTCTTCGAGTCCTACGCCGTCACCCTGGTGGCCGCGCTCATCCTGGGCAAGGCCGCCTTCGGCGACCTTGGCCTCGCCTTCCCGCTGATCGTGCCCGCGATCGGCGTCATCACCGCGATGATCGGCATCTTCGCGGTCTCCCCGCGCCGCAGCGACCGCAGCGGCATGACCGCCATCAACCGCGGGTTCTTCATCTCCGCCGTGATCTCCCTGGCGCTGGTCGCGATCGCCGTCTACGCCTACCTGCCGGCCACCTACAAGGAGCTCGTCGGCGTCGAGAACCCGGCGATCACCAACCACACCGGTGACCCGCGGATCCTGGCCGTCGTCGCCGTCGCCATCGGCATCGTGCTCGCGGCCCTGATCCAGCAGCTGACCGGCTACTTCACCGAGACCAACCGGCGCCCCGTCCGGGACATCGGCAAGTCCTCCCTGACCGGCGCGGCCACCGTCGTCCTCGCCGGAATCTCGGTGGGCCTGGAGTCCGCCGTCTACACGGCTCTGCTCATCGGCCTGGGCGTCTACGGGGCGTTCCTGCTCGGCGGCACGTCGATCCTGCTCGCGCTCTTCGCGGTGGCCCTGGCCGGCACCGGCCTGCTCACCACCGTCGGCGTCATCGTCGCCATGGACACCTTCGGGCCCGTCTCCGACAACGCCCAGGGCATCGCGGAGATGTCCGGCGACGTCGAGGGCGCCGGTGCGCAGGTCCTGACCGACCTGGACGCCGTGGGCAACACCACGAAGGCCATCACCAAGGGCATCGCCATCGCCACGGCGGTGCTCGCCGCGGCGGCGCTGTTCGGCTCGTACAACGACGCGATCGCCACCGCGGTCAAGGAGGTCGGCGCAAAGGCCGGGGAGATGAACCTCAGCCTGGACATCGCACAGCCCAACAACCTCGTCGGGCTGATCCTGGGCGCGGCCGTCGTGTTCCTGTTCTCGGGCCTCGCCATCAACGCCGTCTCCCGCTCCGCGGGCGCCGTCGTCTACGAGGTGCGCCGCCAGTTCCGCGAGCACCCCGGGATCATGGACTACACCGAGAAGCCCGAGTACGGGCGAGTCGTCGACATCTGCACCAAGGACGCGCTGCGCGAGCTCGCCACCCCCGGCCTGCTCGCCGTGCTCACCCCCATCGCCGTGGGCTTCTCCCTCGGTGTGGGCGCGCTCGGCGCCTTCCTCGCCGGCGCCATCGGTACGGGCACCCTGATGGCGGTCTTCCTCGCCAACTCCGGTGGCGCGTGGGACAACGCGAAGAAGCTCGTCGAGGACGGCCACCACGGCGGCAAGGGCAGCGAGGCCCATGCCGCGGTCGTCATCGGCGACACGGTCGGCGACCCGTTCAAGGACACCGCCGGACCGGCGATCAACCCGCTGCTCAAGGTCATGAACCTGGTGGCGCTGCTGATCGCCCCCGCGGTCGTGCAGTTCAGCTACGGCGGGGACAGCAGCCCGGTCGTGCGGGCGGTCGTCGCGGTCCTCGCGATCGGGGTCATCATCGCCGCGGTCTACATCTCCAAGCGCCGCGGCATCGCCGTCGGCGACGAGACCGAGGGCGGAGCCGCCGAGCGGGTGGCCCAGTCGGCCGACCCCGCGACGGTCTCCTGACCCGAGGTCCGGCCAGCGGTACGGGCAGGGCCGGGCAGGGCCGGCCGGTACGCCCGAAAGGCGGATGGGCGGCGCGGACTCACGCGCCGTCTGTCCGCCTTTGTGCGTCTCCGCAGGGTGGGCGTGTATCTTCCGGGCCGAGAGCCTTCGAAGGGACCAATCCGGTGAACAAGAAGATCGCGGCCGCGTTGTCGGGCGGTGCGGCACTGATGCTCGTCCTGTCCGGATGCGGCGGGGACGAGACCGACCAGAAGGCCGGCTCCTGGGCCAAAAAGGTCTGTGACCAGTGGCAGCCCCAGCTCGAGAAGATCGAAGCGGCCAACCTCGAGATCAAGCGAGTGGCCTCGGAGAGCAGCAAGCCAGACGAGGTCCAGAAGACCGACTCGACGGCGTTCGCGACCATGACCGAGTCGTACAAGGCGATGGCGGACGCCCTGCGGTCGGCGGGCGTTCCGCCGGTCAAGAACGGCGCAGCGACCCAGGAGGCGGCGGCCAAGGGCTTCGAGACGACCTCCACGGGCTACGCCGACCTGAAGGCGAAGACGGACGCCCTCGACCCGCAGGACAAGACGAAGTTCGCCGACGGCCTCAAGGAGGTCGCGGGCGGGCTCAAGGACGTGACGAAGGGCGGCCAGGAGGCGCTCGCCCAGCTCAAGGCGGGCGGCCTCGGCCCGGCGATCAACGGCCAGAAGGGCTGCCAGGTCGCGACGGCACCGGCGTCCGCCCAGTAGGACGGCCGGCCCGCGCGGGCGGTGCCGCGCGCGATACGCCGCTCAGGGCGGCCGGGGTCCCGGAAGGGGCCGCGGCCGCCCTTTCGCGTCCGCGGGCCCGGTGTGATCGGCAGGACGGGTCCCAGCGGACACAATGGATGCGTGAGTACCACCAGCCTCCCCAAGCCCGATCGCGCCCCCGAGCTCCGCGCCGCCCTGCTCGCCGCCGGTTTCACCGCCGACGGGCTGCTCGACCTGCTCGGCGCCCCCGCCTACGCCGCGCTGGCCCGCAGCGAGACCGTCCCCGCCCTGCGCGCCACCCGAGGACCGGGTGACGGAGCGCTCGCGAGCCTGGTCCGGCTGTTCCTGCTCCAGCAGCCGGAGCCGTACGTGCGCGCCGCGGAGGCGCTGCCCGTCGAGGCCGCGCTGGCCGACGGCTGGCTGCGGCTGGAGGAGGCCGCCGACGGCGAGGACACGGTGCACGCCACCGTCGACGTACGCCCGTACGGCGGCCCGGACGGCGAGGACTGGTTCATCGTCTCGGACCTCGGCTGCTCCGTCGGCGGGGCCGGTGGGATCGGCAGCCGGGGGCTTCAGCCAGGCACAGCCGTGGTCCTCGGCGTCGGCGGCGCCTCCACCACCCTGGCCGGGATCACCGTCCGCACCCCGGTCGGCTCCGCCCTCGACGTCGGCACCGGATCCGGAATCCAGGCGCTGCACGCGTCCCGGCACGCCACGCGGGTCACGGCCACCGACGTCAACCCCAGGGCCCTGGAATTCACCCGCCTGACGCTGGCCCTGTCCGGGGCCCCGGAGGCGGAGCTGCTCACCGGGTCGCTGTTCGAGCCGGTCGGCGAGGCCACGTACGACCTCATCGTGTCGAACCCGCCGTTCGTGATCTCCCCCGGCGCCAGGCTGACGTACCGGGACGGCGGTATGGGCGGCGACGACCTGTGCCGGACCCTGGTCCAGGAGGCCGGCGCGCGGCTCAACCCGGGCGGGTACGCGCAGTTCCTCGGCAACTGGCAGCACGTGGAGGGCGAGGACTGGCACGACCGGCTGCGCTCCTGGGTGCCGCGCGGCTGCGACGCCTGGATCGTGCAGCGTGACGTGCAGGACGTGACGCAGTACGCGGAGCTGTGGCTGCGCGACGCGGGCGACCACCGGACCGACCCCGCCGAGTACGCGCGGCGGTACGAGGACTGGCTGGACGAGTTCGAGGCCCGCGGGACCAAGTCCGTCGGATTCGGGTGGATCACTCTGCGCCGGACGGACGCGGCCGAGCCCTCGATCGTGGTCGAGGAGTGGCCCCACACGGTGGAGCAGCCGCTCGGCGAGGCCGTCCTGGCCCACTTCGCGCGCCAGGACTACCTGCGGCAGCACGACGACGCGGCCCTGCTGGAGGCCCATTTCGCGCTGGCCGAGGAAGTGGTCCAGGAGCAGGTCGGCGCGCCCGGCGCGGAGGATCCGGAACATGTCGTGCTCCGGCAGAACCGCGGGATGCGGCGCGCCACCAAGGTCGACACGGTCGGCGCCGGCTTCGCCGGAGTGTGTGACGGCTCACTGAGCGCGGGCCGGATCCTGGACGCGATCGCGCAGCTGGTCCAGGAGGATCCGATCGTCCTGCGGGACCGCACTCCGGAGGCCATCCGGCTGCTGGTCGAGCAGGGCTTCCTGGACCCCGTGGCGGGCCCCGCGCGGTAGTCGGCCCCGGAATGTAACCCGGGGTTCGCCCGCCGTATCCACAGGGCTGCCAGTCTCCTGCGCAGGGGGATCCGGGGGGATCCCGTGAGCGGCCCGGGGGTAAGGGGAAGCGGCGCGGAACACGGTCCGGCGATCTTCGCGGCGGCCGTGTTCCCGCTGTTCGGGGCCGCTCTGCAGGCCTGACGGGGGCGCGTTCTCCGCCGCCGTGCGCCGGTAGCGGAGGGCGCGCGCCCCGTCTCGGCCGAAGCGGCGGCCGGGCTCGTCGGCGAGGTGACGAGGGTCTCGGGACCGGGGCACCTCGCGCGGCTCCGGCGACGTGATCGACCGACCCGGGCGGACCGGGCGCGGCTGCGGATCCGGCCCGGAAAGCCGAGGTCGGAGCAGGCCCGGGACCCGATGAGGAGGCGCCGCCAGACGGCCCCCCGGCCACCCTGCCCGGTGATCGGGAACGCCCCGGCGCGGCATCCGGGCGGCAGAAACGGCACTTGTCGGGTTACCGTTCGAGTGGCCGTTGCGGGCTTCTGCCGTTTGACACGGGGGCGGGTTGTACCGTCACACTCCGCAGCGTCGCCGTACTGCGACCGAGTGCCGACCGGAGAGAAGAGCCAAGTTGTCCCCGACTAGCGAGACCGCAAAGGGCGGCCGCCGACTCGTCATCGTCGAGTCCCCTGCCAAGGCGAAGACGATCAAGGGCTACCTCGGCCCGGGATACGTCGTCGAGGCGAGCGTCGGGCACATCCGCGACCTCCCGAACGGCGCGGCCGAGGTTCCCGACAAGTACACCGGTGAGGTCCGCCGCCTCGGCGTGGACGTCGAGCACGACTTCCAGCCGATCTACGTCGTCAACGCCGACAAGAAGGCCCAGGTCAGGAAGCTCAAGGAGCTGCTGGCCGAGTCCGACGAACTCTTCCTCGCCACCGATGAGGACCGCGAGGGCGAAGCCATCGCGTGGCACCTGCAGGAAGTCCTCAAGCCCAAGGTCCCCGTCCACCGGATGGTCTTCCACGAGATCACCAAGGACGCGATCCGCGATGCCGTCGCCAACCCGCGCGAGCTGAACCAGCGCATGGTCGACGCCCAGGAGACCCGCCGCATCCTCGACCGCCTCTACGGCTACGAGGTCTCGCCGGTCCTGTGGAAGAAGGTCATGCCGAAGCTGTCGGCGGGCCGCGTCCAGTCGGTGGCCACCCGCCTCGTCGTCGAGCGGGAGCGCGAGCGCATCGCCTTCCGCTCCGCCGAGTACTGGGACCTGACCGGAACCTTCTCCACCGGCCGGGCCGGTGACGCCTCCGACCCCTCGACGCTGGTCGCCCGCCTGAACACGGTGGACGGCAAGCGCGTCGCGCAGGGCCGTGACTTCGGCTCGAACGGGCAGCTCAAGAGCGAGGTGCTGCACCTCGACGAGGCGAATGCCCGGGCGCTGGCCGCCGCGCTGGCGGACACCTCGTTCGCCGTCCGGTCGGTCGAGTCCAAGCCGTACCGCCGCTCCCCGTACGCCCCCTTCCGCACGACGACGCTCCAGCAGGAGGCCTCGCGCAAGCTGGGCTTCGGTGCGAAGGCGACGATGCAGGTGGCGCAGAAGCTGTACGAGAACGGCTTCATCACCTACATGCGTACCGACTCCACCACGCTGTCCGACACTGCGGTGTCGGCGGCGCGGGCGCAGGTCACCCAGCTCTACGGGGCCGACTACCTGCCGGAGAAGCCGCGCGTGTACGCCGGCAAGGTCAAGAACGCGCAGGAGGCGCACGAGGCGATCCGTCCCTCGGGTGATCGTTTCCGCACCCCGGCCGAGACGGGTCTGACCGGCGACCAGTTCCGCCTGTACGAGCTGATCTGGAAGCGGACCGTCGCCTCCCAGATGAAGGACGCGGTCGGCAACAGCGTCACCGTGAAGATCGGCGGCCGTGCCTCGGACGGACGCGACGCCGAGTTCACCGCCTCCGGCAAGACGATCACCTTCCACGGCTTCATGAAGGCCTACGTCGAGGGCGCGGACGACCCGAACGCCGAGCTCGACGACCGCGAGAAGCGCCTGCCGCAGGTCGCGGAGGGCGACGCGCTGGCCGCCGAGGAGATCACGGCGGACGGGCACTCGACCAAGCCGCCGGCCCGCTACACCGAGGCCTCGCTGGTCAAGGAGCTCGAAGAGCGCGAGATCGGCCGCCCGTCGACGTACGCGTCGATCATCGGCACCATCCTCGACCGCGGCTACGTCTTCAAGAAGGGCACGGCGCTCGTGCCGTCCTTCCTGTCGTTCGCCGTGGTGAACCTGCTGGAGACGCACTTCGGCCGGCTCGTCGACTACGACTTCACCGCGAAGATGGAGGACGACCTCGACCGCATCGCGCGGGGCGAGGCCCAGTCCGTGCCGTGGCTGAAGCGCTTCTACTTCGGCTCGGAGGACGCGACCGAGGTCGTGCCGGCCGACGGGGACCACCTCGGCGGTCTGAAGGAGCTGGTCACGGACCTCGGCGCGATCGACGCCCGGGAGATCTCCTCCTTCCCGGTCGGCGAGGGCATCGTGCTGCGGGTCGGCCGCTACGGGCCGTACATCGAGCGCGGAGAGAAGGACGCGGAGGGCCACCAGCGCGCCGACGTCCCGGACGACATGGCTCCGGACGAGCTCACGGTCGAGTACGCGGAGGAGCTGTTCGCCAAGCCGAGCGGCGAGTTCGAGCTCGGCAAGGACCCGGTCAGCGGGAACGAGATCGTCGCCAAGGACGGCCGCTACGGGCCGTACGTGACGGAGATCCTCCCCGAGGGCACCCCGAAGACGGGCAAGAACGCGGTCAAGCCGCGGACGGCCTCCCTCTTCAAGTCCATGAGCCTGGACACGGTCACCCTCGACGAGGCGCTCAAGCTGATGTCGCTGCCGCGCGTGGTCGGCGCGGACGCGGAGGGCGTGGAGATCACGGCCCAGAACGGCCGCTACGGCCCGTACCTGAAGAAGGGCACGGACTCGCGGTCCCTGGAGACCGAGGACCAGCTCTTCTCGATCACGCTGGACGAGGCGCTCGCGATCTACGCGCAGCCGAAGCAGCGGGGCCGGGCCGCGGCCAAGCCGCCGCTGAAGGAGCTGGGCACCGACCCGGTCAGCGAGAAGCCGGTCGTGGTCAAGGACGGCCGCTTCGGGCCGTACGTGACGGACGGCGAGACGAACGCGACGCTGCGGCGGGACGACGACGTCGAGACGATCACGCCGGAGCGGGGCTACGAGCTGCTCGCGGAGAAGCGGGCGAAGGGCCCGGCCAAGAAGGCGGCGAAGAAGGCCCCCGCCAAGAAGGCCCCGGCGAAGAAGGCGACGGCGACGAAGGCCGCCGCCGCGAAGAAGACGACGGCGGCCAAGAAGACGACCGCCAAGAAGACCGTGGCGAAGAAGACGGTGGCCAAGAAGGCCGCCGCGGCCCCTGCGGCCCCTGCGGACGAGTAGTCGCCCGCCCCGCCCGCCCCGCCGGCCCCGCCGGCGTTCGAGGCGCGGGGGCTCGGGCGCGGCGCCCCCGCAACGGCGCCGCACCCGGACCCTGGGCGCTCCCCGGGGTCCGGGCCCGGGGCGCACGCCCCGGACGGTGGGTGCGGGGTCACACCCGACCCTGTCCACAGGCTTCCGCACCCGCATAGTGCAGCGGATAGGCTGGGCGGATGACGCGAGCCGAGCAGCCGGCGGTCGTGACCGCCCCGGCGAACCCCACCTACGACGAAGCCCTAGCCGCGGATTCCCGCGAGCGTGCGGTGCGCGCACTGCTGCGCACTCCCAGGCTGCGCCGGCTGTGGAGCGCCCAGTTGGTGAGCGGCATCGGTGATGCCCTGGCCCTGCTGGTGCTGGTGCTGCTGGCCCTCCAGGCAGCGGCCTCGGAAGGGGGCTTCGGCGGCGGGTACCGCGGCGCGGCCCTCGCCGTCGCCGCCGTCTTCGGGGTCCGGATCCTCGCCACCCTGCTCTTCGGCGCGGTCCTCCTCGGGCCGCTGGCCGGGCTGCTGGGCGCCGGGGGCAAGCTGGACCGCCGCTGGACCATGATCGGGGCCGACGGGGTCCGCCTCGGGCTCTTCGTCGTCGCCCCGCTGTGGCTCGACTGGATCCCGGCCCACGCGCTGACCGCGCTGCTGGCCACCGTCTTCGTCTCCGGCGCCGCCGAGCGGCTGTGGACCCTGGCCAAGGAGAGCGCGGCGCCCGCCCTCCTGCCCGCGCCGCCGCCGGAGGGGGCGACCGTGCGGCCGCTCCCGGACCACCTGGACGCGCTGCGCCGGCTGACCCTGCGTACGTCCTTCGCGGCGCTCCCGATCGCCGCGGCCGCCCTGCTCGCCGCGACACTGGTCGGCAAGGCGCTCGGCCTCGGCATCGACTGGTTCGCCGCGAACCAGGCCGCCCTCGGCTCGTACGTGGCCTCCGGCCTCTTCGCCGCCTCGGTCTCGCTGCTGCTGCCGCTGGTGCTGCCGGGCGGGGCGACCCCGCGTCCGCGTTCGCCGCTGGAGGGCCTGCGTACCCCCAAGGCGGGCGACCGGCCCGACAAGGGCCGTACGGGCGCCATCCCGCTTCTCGTCCTGAGCTGCGCCGCGGTCGCCGGAGCGGTGTCCTGCGCCGTGTCCGTGTCCGTACTGCACGCCTTCGACCTGGGCGGCGGCCCGGCCGCCTTCGCGCTGTTCGTCCTCGCGCTGGTCGGCGGCACTGCCGCGGGCATCCGCGCCACACAGGCCGGCAAGGTGCTGCCCGCCCTGTCCCGCCGCCGGCTGCTGGCCCTCGCCATAGCGGTCACCGGACTGGCGCTGCTGCTGACCGGGCTCGTCTCGGACATGGCGACCGTGCTGTTCCTCTCGCTGCTCGCCGGCACCGCCGCGGGCGTCGCGGCCAACACCGGCCACACCCTGCTGGACCAGGAGACCGAGGAGTTCCGGCGGGCCCGGATCACCGAGCACCTCCAGGCCGCCGTACGGGTGGCCCTGGCGCTCGGCGCCGTCGCCGCGCCCGTCCTGGCCGCGGCGATCGGCCCGCACCGGCTGACCGGCGCCGAGGTCGTCTTCGCACACGGCGGCGCCGCCTTCACCCTGATGCTGGTCGGCGCCCTGCTGCTGCCGGTCTCCGTGGTGGTGCTCACGAAGGCCGACGACCGCCGGGGCGTACCCCTGCGTCGGGACCTGCGCGAGGCGCTGCGCGGCGGGGAGCCGGTACAGGCCGCGTCCGCCACCGGGTTCTTCATCGCCCTGGAGGGCGGCGACGGAGCCGGCAAGTCCACCCAGGTCCAGGCGCTGGCCGACTGGATACGGGGCAAGGGCCACGAGGTCGTGGTGACCCGGGAGCCCGGCGCGACCCCCGTCGGCAAGCGGCTCCGCTCGATCCTGCTCGACATCTCCTCGGCCGGTCTGTCGAACCGCGCCGAGGCACTGCTGTACGCCGCCGACCGGGCGGAACACGTGGACACGGTGGTGCGTCCGGCCCTGGAGCGCGGCGCGGTCGTCATCTCGGACCGCTACATCGACTCCTCGGTGGCCTACCAGGGCGCCGGCCGTGACCTCTCCCCGACGGAGATCGCGAGGATCTCGCGCTGGGCCACCGACGGGCTCGTGCCGAACCTGACCGTGCTGCTCGACGTATCGCCGGAGGCGGCGCGCGAGCGGTTCACGGAGGCACCGGACCGGCTGGAGTCGGAGCCGGCGGAGTTCCACCAGCGGGTGCGGTCCGGGTTCCTGACCCTCGCCGCGTCCGACCCCGGCCGCTACCTCGTGGTCGACGCGGGCCAGGACCCGGGGTCGGTGACCACGGTCGTACGGCACCGCCTGGACCGGATGCTTCCGCTCTCGGAGGCCGAGGTGGCCGCCCAGGCGGAGGCCCGGCGCCTCGCCGAGGAGGAGGCCCGGCGCAAGGCCGAGGAAGAGGCTGCCCGCAAGGCGGAGGAAGCGCGTCTGCGGGCCGAGGAGGAGGCCCGGCTGGCCCGCGAGGCCGAGGAAGCGCGGATCAAGGCGGAGGCGGAGGCCGCCCGCAAGGCGGAGGAAGAGCGTCTGCGGGCCGAGGAGGAGGCCCGGGCCCGGGCCGAGGCCGAGCGGCTGCGCCTGGAGGCCGAGGAGAAGGCGCGCGCGGCGGAGGCCGAGCGGCTGCGCCGGCAGGCCGAGGAGGAGGCACGGCTGCGGGCCGAGGCCGAGGAGCGGCGGCTGGAGAAGCAGCGGCGGGCCGAGGAGGCCCTGCTGAAGGCCGAGGAGGCGCGCCGGATGGTGGCGGCCGAGGCGGCGGCGAAGGCGGCGGCTGCCGCTGCCGTGGCGGCCGCGGAGGCTGCTGCGGTCGCGCCGGCGGCTCCTGCCCCTGCGCCTGCCCCCGCTCCTGCGCCTGCCCCTGTGCCGAAGGTCGCCATGACCAAGAAGCCGGAGCCGGAGCCGGAGCCGGAGTCGTACCCGGACGACGCGGTGACGGTGGAGACCCCGGTGGTCCCGGCGACTCCGGTGGCTCCGCAGGCCAAGCCGGTCAAGCGGGTCGTCCAGCCGGACGACGTCACCCAGACCGTCCCGGTGCCGAAGATCGACCCGGCCTCCGCCGACGAGACCGCGGTGCTGCCTCCGGTCCGTCCGGTCGACGAGACCGCGGTGCTGCCTCCGGTCCGTCCGGTCGACGAGACCGCGGTGCTGCCTCCGGTCCGTCCGGTCGACGAGACGGCGGTGCTGCCGCCCGTACGTCCGGCCGCGACGCAGGCGCCGCAGCCCCCGCAGGACGGCGGTGCCGGGCGGGCCCGGTCCGCCACGCGGCCGACGGCCCAGCGCCCCGAGGAGGACCCGGCCGACCGGGTGCCGTCGGGCATCTTCCGGGACTCCGGCAACGACCGGACGCGGGAGCTCCCCGTCGTCGACGGCGAGGGGCGGCCGCGCCGGCCGCGCCCGGACTGGGCCGAGGAGACCCCGCTGGACGACCTGCCGACGCTGGCGGACGAACTGCTGGGCCGCCGCCGGGACGACGAGGACGGCGACGAGGGCGACGAGGGCGGGCGGGGACCGCGCCGCCACCGCTGACCTCGGCGGGGACGGGATCGGGACGGGATTGTCGGTGGCGCCCGCCACAATGGGTGCACGGAGAGTGAAAGGCGGTGGGCGGGATGCCCGTATGGGACGACCTGGTGGGACAGGAGCGGGTCCGGACACAGCTGGCCGCCGCCGCCCGCGACGCCGACGCACTGGTCACGGCCAACACGACCGGGACCGAGCCGCCCGCGGCGTCCAAGATGACCCACGCGTGGCTGTTCACCGGTCCGCCCGGATCCGGGCGGACCGTCGCCGCCCGGGCCTTCGCCGCCGCCCTGCAGTGCACCAGCCCCGACCGCGCCCTCGGCGGTGAGCCCGGCTGCGGGTTCTGCGACGGCTGCCACACCACGATGGTCGGCACGCACGCGGACGTCTCCACCGTCGTCGCGGTCGGCAGCCAGATCCTCGTCGACGACATGCGGGACACCGTCCGCAAGTCCTACACGTCCCCGGCCACCGGCCGCTGGCAGGTCATCCTGGTCGAGGACGCAGAGCGGCTGAACGAGAAGTCCGCCAACGCGGTCCTCAAGGCCGTGGAGGAGCCCGCGCCCCGCACGGTCTGGCTGCTGTGCTCGCCCTCCGTGGAGGACGTGCTGCCGACCATCCGCTCCCGCTGCCGCCACCTCAACCTCAGCACCCCCTCGGTCGCGGCCGTCGCCGACATGCTGGTGCGGCGCGACGGCATCGAGCCGGCGGTGGCCCTGGCCGCCGCCCGGGCCACCCAGGGGCACGTCGACCGCGCCCGCCGGCTGGCCACCGACGAGGTGGCCCGGGAGCGCCGGGCGACGGTCCTGAAGCTCCCGCTCCGGGTGGACGACGTCGGCGCCTGCCTCAAGGCCGCCCAAGAGCTGGTGGACGCCGCCGCCGAGGACGCCAAGCAGGTCGCGGAGGAGGTCGACACCAAGGAGACCGAGGAGCTGAGGACCGCGCTCGGCGCCGGGACGGGCGCCGGCAGCCGGATGCCGCGCGGTACGGCGGGCGTGATGAAGGAGCTGGAGGACCGGCAGAAGCGCCGTCGCACCCGTACCCAGCGCGACACCCTCGAACTGGCGCTGACCGACCTCACCAGCTTCTACCGGGACGTCCTGGCCCTGCAGCTCGGCTCGTCCGTGGCCATCGCCAACGAGGAGGTACGGCCCGACCTGGACCGGATCGCCCGTGCCTCGGGCCCCGAGCGGACCCTGCGCCGGATCGAGGCGATCATCGCCTGCCGGGACTCCCTCGACCGCAACGTCGCCCCGCTCCTCGCCGTCGAGGCGATGACGATGGCCCTGCGCGCGGGCTGACCGCGTCCGGGCCGCCGGGCGGCGGTCCATGCCCGGTTGACCGGATCACCCGTACGGGCGAACCGGTCGCCGGGGCGGCGCAGGGGCCGGTCCGTGCGGGCCCGGCAGGGGCCACGCAAGGCGAGCGGGCCGTCCGGTCCCGGACCGCCTGCTCACCTCCTGCGGTACGACGTACGCTCCGGGGATGGACACCAGTCGCCTGCTGCGTACCACCGGAACCGTGATCGCAGCCGCCGGGCTGCTGCTCTCCGGGTGCACCTCGGGCGGGCCGGGGCAACCCCGGGCCGCCGCGTCCTCCCCAGCGGAGTCCGCCACGGCCCCGGCGCAGCCGTCCCCCGACGCGGCCGCGCTGCGCCCGTACTACGAGCAGAAGCTGACCTGGCGCGACTGCGGTGTCCCCGGATTCCAGTGCTCCACCATGAAGGCCCCGCTGGACTACGCGAATCCCGGCTCCGGGCAGGACGTCGACATCGCGGTGTCGCGCCGCACGGCCACCGGTCCCGGCAAGCGCCTCGGCTCGCTGGTGGTCAACCCGGGCGGCCCGGGCGGCTCCGGCATCGGCTACCTCCAGGCGTACGCGGGCATCGGCTATCCCGCGGCCGTCCGGGCCCAGTACGACATGGTGTCCTTCGACCCGCGCGGGGTGGAACGCAGCAGCCCCGTCGAGTGCCTGAGCGGCCCGGCCATGGACAAGTACACGCAGGTGGACCAGACGCCGGACGATCCGGCCGAGCGGGCCGAGCTGGTTGAGGCCTTCAAGGAGTTCGCGGCCGCCTGCCAGAAGAATTCCGGACGGGTCCTGCCGCACGTCTCCACCGTCGACGCGGCCCGGGACATGGACCTGCTGCGCGCGCTGCTCGGGGACGACAAGCTGAACTACGTCGGGGCCTCGTACGGCACCTTCCTGGGTGCCACGTACGCGGACCTCTTCCCGGACCGGGTCGGCCGGCTGGTCCTGGACGGGGCGATGGACCCGACCCGGCCCGCGCTCGAACTGAACCGGGACCAGACGGAGGGTTTCAACACGGCCTTCACCGCCTTCGCCAAGGACTGCGCGAAGCAGCCGGACTGCCCGCTCGGAAAGGGCGGTCCGGACGCGGTGGAGGCGCGCCTGAAGGAGTTCTTCCGCAAGGTCGACGCCCAGCCCGTGGCGAGCGGCGACCCGAACCGCCCGCTGGGCGAGGCCCTGGCGACGACCGGGGTGATCGCGGCGCTGTACGACGAGAGCGCCTGGCCGCAGCTGCGCGAGGCGCTCAGCTCGGCGATGAACGGCGACGGATCGAGCCTGCTGAGCCTGGCCGACAGCTATTACGAGCGCGAGGCGGACGGCAAGTACGCCAACCTGATGTTCGCGAACGCCGCCGTCAACTGCCTCGACCAGCCCCCGGCCTTCAGCGGCCCCGAGGCCGTCGACACCGCCCTGCCGTCCTTCGAGAAGGCCTCCCCGGTCTTCGGCGCGGGCCTGGCCTGGGCCGCGCTGAACTGCACGTACTGGCCCGTGAAGGCCACGGGCAAGGCGAGGGAGCTGACCGCGAAGGGCGCCGCGCCCATCGTGGTGGTGGGCACCACGCGCGACCCGGCGACCCCGTACAAGTGGGCCAAGGCGCTGGCCGGCCAGCTCGCATCGGGCACGCTCCTCACCTACGACGGCGACGGCCACACGGCGTACGGGCGCGGCAGCGCCTGCATCGACACGGCGATCAACCGCTACCTCCTGGAGGGCAAGGCCCCGCAGGACGGCAAGAAGTGCTGAGCCCGCCGCCCCGGTCATAGCGTGCTTCCGGCGAGCGGAAAGACAGCCCGCCACGGCCCCCGCCCCGCCCCCGCGAAACCTGGTTCAGGGCACCCGTCCACACCCTGTAGACTTGGCGCCGCTGCTGATGAGCGCCCCTCTTCGAGGGAACACTTGTCTGACCAGCGGTGCCGCCTTAGCTCAGTTGGCCAGAGCAACGCACTCGTAATGCGTAGGTCTCGGGTTCGAATCCCGAAGGCGGCTCTGTAGAACCCCCAGGACTCACTCGCCGTGACCTGGGGGTTTTGCTTTTTCCCCGGCCCGGGCCCGTTGCGGTGCTGCCGCGCGGGGCCCGGGAGCGGGGGATCAGATCGCGAGTTTCAGGGTGAGGTGGGCGGTGGCCTCGAGGAGGTCCTTGTCGGCCGGTTCGCCGAAGACGAGTACGCGGTAGTAGATCGGGCCGAGCAGGAGATCGGTGAGCCGGGCGAGGTTCTCCTCGTCCGGGGTCCTGCCGGTGTGGCGTTCGATGATCGCGCCGAGGCCCGCCAGGTCGCGCTCGCGCTGCCTGAGCAGAAAGCCCTCGCGCAGGGCGGCGGCGGCGCCCTGGTCCAGTTGGGCGTGGCCGAGGAGCGCCTGGAGCACCTGACCCGCCGGCTCCTGGAAGAAGCCGGCGATGCGGTGCAGGTGTGCGGTGAGGTCCTCGGCGGCGGTTCCCGACGGCTCGGCCCAGGCCAGGCCTTCGAGGGCGTCGTCCGCCAGGGCGTCGAGCAGGATCTCGACCTTCGACTTCCACCACCGGTAGATCGTCTGCTTGGCGACGCCCGCCCGGGCGGCGATGCCCTCGATCGTGGTCGCGGCGAAACCCTGTTCCACGAGCAGGTCGTCGGCGGCGTTCAGCACCGCGACGCGGATGCTCTCGCTGCGCCGCGGACCCGTGCGGCTCACGACGGGGGAGGGGGCGCGGCGGCCTTCGGTCTTCCGTGCGGCGCTGATGGTCGTTCACCTCTTGTTCCGTGCGAATGCCGCGATTCTGGCACACCGGACCGGTGCCGTGACCGGCCCGTCAGGCAGGTGCTTCCGGTCCCTTGCGGCTGCGGGCGAGGCTCAGCAGCACGGTGAGCGCGAGCAGGGCGACCAGGGCGCTGAAGATCTCCCCGGCCGGCCGCAGGCTCGTGGCGCGGATCAGTACGCCGACGCCGATCGCGGGGACGGCGAGCATGGAGTAGAGGATCGCGAAGAACGTCGACACCGATGCGCCGCGGTGCTGCGGGGCGCTGCGGGTGGTGATGCCGCCGATGCCGTGGCCGAGGGCGATGCCGGTGGCCAGGCCGTTCACCGCGGCGCCGATGAGCAGCGGGACCAGGGAGGTGAGCGCCATGGCGAGCGCGATCAGCCCCGCGGCGAGGATCAGCCCCAGGCAGGCCACCGAGAGCGCGGCGCCCGGCTTGATCCGGCGGACCAGCAGCTGACCCAGCGCGGTGCAGGCGAAGGCGGTGAAGACGACGAGTCCGGTGAGCGAGTGGCTCCTCGCGTGGAGGACCGTGCCGAGGAACAGGCCGGTGACGGCGGTGAGTACGCCGAGCACCGCGAAGCCCGCCCCGGCGGCCATCGCGGAACGCAGGAAGTCCGGGCGGATCTCCGACGGGATGTGCAGCGGCTGGAACCGGAAGCTGAATCCGGAGCGGTGCGCGGCCGTCTCCCGGGACGAGGCCGCCCCGACGAGCCCGATCGCCGCCAGCGCGAGCATCACGAGCCACGGGGTGCGCAGCGGCGAGGGCGCGGTATCGGCGAGGATCCCGGCGAGCAGGGTGCCGCAGGCGAGGCCGCCCATGTTGGCGAACAGCGCGACCGTCGCGGGCCGGACCCTGCGGCCCTGCGGGATGAGCTCCGTGAGCGAGGCGGTGGCGGCGCCGGTGACGAGCGCGGCGGAGAAGCCGGAGATCACGCGGGCGACGAGCAGGACGGCCACGTCGTCGGCGGCCAGGAACACCAGGGCGGCGCAGACGGAGAGCAGCGTCGCCGCGACCAGTACGGGGCGTCGCCCGATCTGGTCCGACAGGCGCCCGAAGGCGAGGAGTCCGACGACGACCCCGAGGGCGTAGACGGCGAAGATCACGGTGACGGTGATCGGGGAGAAGCCGAACTCCTTGCCGTACACCGGGTAGAGCGGGGTCGGTGCCGTGGTCCCCGCCATGGTGATCCAGAAGGCGAAGGCCACGACGGCGGCCGCGAGCCCCCGGCGGGGCTCGGGCGAAGTCGCCGATCCCGGCGGGGAGTCGGTGTCCGGCGGGGAGTCGGCGCGGTCGGTTCGGTTCGGCACGGGATGACCTCCGGCATGAGACTGGACGGTGCGTTGCGTCTGACGGTGACATTAGACTAGACGTTGCGTCTACTCAATGGCGCCCACGCCGTCGTCGATCGGCTGCGGCGATTGCGCGGTTCGGGAGCCGGTATGGGGTGGGTGTTGTGGTGGCGGTGCGTCCCGATGAGGCTGGGGCCCGCAGATGAGGTCGCCGGGCTGTCGGGCCGGCGCGTACGTGGAGGTGCGGCGTGGGGCGGTTCACCGTTGTCGTCAACGGCGAAGAGCAGTACTCGATCTGGGCCGAGGGGCGCGAAGTGCCCCTGGGCTGGCGGGACACGGGTGTGGCCGGGACCAAGGAGGAGTGCCTCGCGCACATCGACGAGGTGTGGACGGACCAGCGCCCGCTGAGCGTGCGTTAGCTCTTCACCGGTTCCGGGTCACGCGTCCGGGGGGAGCCAGCCGCGCTGGACCGCTCGGACGCCGGCCTCGAAGCGGCTGCGGGCGCCCAGGCGTTCCATCAGGACCGTGGCGATGCGGCGGGCCGTGCGGTGGGAGACGCCGAGGCGCTTGGCGATCCCCTCGTCGGTGTGGCCCTCGGCGAGCAGGCGCAGGCTGGCCGCCTCCTGGTGGTCCAGCTCGGACTCGTCGCGGCGCGGGGCCTGGCCCAGCGGCCGGGCGTTCTCCCACACCGTCTCGAAGAGCGTGCACAGGGCGGTGAGCGTGCCCTGGCCGGTGAGGGCGACCGCGCCCTCACCACTGTCCTCGCTGTTCACGGGCAGCACGGCGGTCGTCCGGTCCACGATGGTCATCCGCAGCGGCAGCACGGCGATCGTGCGGACCTGGCCGCCCAGTTCGGTCAGCCACTTGGCGTGCGCCTCGCTGGCCGGGTTGTTGCGCACGCTGTCCAGGTAGATCGTCCGCATGGTGACGCCCCGGCCGAGCAGCCGCTCGTTGAGCGGGCGGGAGGCCGCCATGTTCGCCTCCGTCTGCGCCCCGCCGGGGGCGAACACCATCACCTCGGTGCGGACGTTCTCGGTGAGCACCGCGAGGCGGGTCCTGACCTCGTCGACGTCGGCGAGGTGCTCGACGCTGACCGGTGCCCCGACCGGGCGCAGGTCCTCGTACTCGGAGATCAGCTGCTGGGCCGCGGCCCGGGCGCCCGCGATGCGCTGGTTCTCCACGGCCAGCTCGGCCTGACGGCGGGTGAGCAGGTACTCCAGGCCGACCTCCGGGCTGACCGCGCGGGGCGCCGGCGACGCGCCGGCCGGTCCGTCGGCGGGGTACTGCACGAGCGAGAGGCCGGACAGCCGCTCCCATGCCTCGTGCACGGCCTCTTCGGAGATCCCGAGCAGCCCGGCCAGGGTCTTGGCGTCGTCCCGCGGGTGGCTCAGCATCGCCCGGTAAACGGCTTCGGTCAGTCTGTCCAGTCCCAGTACGTCGAGCATCGGCCCCCCATCCGTCAGCAGAGGCCATTATCTCTGGCGGGGCCCGTTCGGCCCGTGCTGGCCAGATTGGGTCAGGGCCCAATCTGGCCACCGAAAACCCCTTTCCCGACTCTGTGACGCGTGGTGATGCTGGAGCCGCAAGAAACACGCATGTCACAGGGGGATGTATTTCATGCTGAGCACTCGTATGGGCAAGGCCGTGGCGATCGCCGTCCTCGGCGCCGCCGTTCTGATGGCGCCCGCCACCGCACAGGCCGCCACCACCGAAGTACCGCAGGGCGCCGCCGCGCCCACCACCCAGGCCGATGCCCAGAAGACGGACATGGGCTGGCAGTGACCGACGCCACCAGCACGGGGACGGCGCGGCGCCGGGACAGCGTATGGATCTGAAGCAGCTCACCACCTTTCACCGGGTCGCGACCCTGCTCAGCTTCACCCGCGCCGCAGCCGACCTGAAGTACGCGCAGTCCAGCGTCACCGCCCAGGTCAAAGGCCTGGAGGTGGCGCTGGGGGTGGAGCTCTTCGAGCGCCTGCGGGGGCGGATCAGGCTGACTCCGGCCGGGGAACGGCTCGTTCCGTACGCCGAGCAGATCCTGTCCCTGGTCGACGAGGCCCGGGACCGGACCACCGGCCTGGGCGAGCCCTCGGGGGTGCTCACGATCGGCACGATGGAGAGCTTCACGTCCTACCGGATGCCCCCGGTCCTGGAGTACTTCCACCACCGCTACCCGCAGCTCCAGCTCGCGCTGCGGCCCAGCATGTGCCGGGACACCTGCGAGGCGCTCCGGCAGGGCACCTTCGACCTGGGCTTCCTCATGGAGGCCGAGACCGACCACCCCGGGGTCAGGACCGAGATCCTCGGCTCCGAGCCGCTGGTCGCGGTCGCCGCCCCGGACCATGTCCTGGCCGGTGCCCGCAACGTCACCACCGGCGATCTGCGCGCGGTGCCGATCCTGGCGCCGGAGGCGGGCTGCTCGTACGGGGCGATGTTCGAGGCGGAGCTCAACGGCGGCGCCGAGCAGCCCGTGCCGCTCCTGCAGTTCGGAAACATCGAGTCGATCAAGCGCGGGGTCTCGGCCGGTCTCGGCGTCAGTGTGCTGCCCGCGATGGCGGTGGCCGCCGAGATCGAGGCGCGGTCCCTGACCGTGCTGGACTGGAAGGCTCCGTTCGAGGTCTACACCCAGATCGCGTGGCGCTACGGGCGCCACCTCACGCGTGAGATGCGCGTGTTCATCGACTGGATGGTCCGCTTCGCCGAGCAGGACCGGCAGCTGGTGGCCTGCTGAAGGCCGCCGTCCTACGGCTTCGTCAGCACCCGCGGCTCCGCCCGTACCGCCTCGCGCGGGCCGGCGGGGCCGCGCTCACAGGGTGCCCCGGGCCAGCAGCTCCTCCACTATCCGTACGGCGTCCAGCGCGCCGCCCACCCGGAGGTTGTCGGTGGCCAGCCACAGCCAGAAGCCCTCGGGGGCGGTGGCCGAGACCCGGATGCGCCCCACGTGGAGCTGGTCCGGATCGCCCAGCGCCGCCGGGGTCGGGCCGCCGGGGTCGTGGACCACGACCTCGGGCAACGCCCGCAGCAGTGCCACCAGTTCGGCGCGGTCCACCGCCGAGCGGCACTGCACCCACACCGCCGCGCCGTGCCCGCTGACCATCGGGACCCGGACGCAGGTCGCCGTGACCTCGATGCCGGGCAGCCCCAGGACCTTACGGACCTCGTCGGCCACCTCCCGCTCCTGGAGGGTCGAGCCGTCCTCCAGGACGTCGCCGATGCCGGGCAGCACGTTGAAGGCCAGCGGGGGCGAGAACTGCGCCGAGGGCACGGTGGCCTGCGGGTCCTGCAGGACCGTGCGCGAGCCGTCCTGGAGCTCCTCGATACCGCCGTGGCCGGCGCCCGAGGCGCCCTGGTACGTACTGACGACGATCCGGCGGATCCCCCAGCGGCGCTCCACGTCCCGCAGCACGCGGACCACGGGCACCGCGGCGGCGCCGGGCACCGCGATCACTCCGCCCGCCGGACGGCGGCCCAGCTCGGCCGCGTTGAGCTGCGGGACGACCAGGGGGGTGCCCGGAGTCATCCGGAAGGCGGAGGTGCTGTCGATGGCCAGGGCGCCCTGGGCGACGGCGACCGGGACCCACTCCCTGCTGACCTGCTCGCCGGCGCAGAACAGGGCGGCGTCGACCGCGCCGAACGCGAACCGGTCGAGCGCGGTGACGCGCTGGTCGCGGCCGTCGACGCGGATCGTACGGCCGGCCGAGCGGGCGGAGGCCACCAGGTGCAGGCGCCGGTACGGCAGAGCGCGGTCCTCGATGAGTTCGAGCAGGGTTCCGCCCACCGCGCCGGTCGCTCCGACGACGGCGATGCGGGGGGCGGCGGGGTCGTCGACCTGGGGCATGGGCTTCTCGGATCCGCGGTGGGCAGGGAACACGGACGGCCGGCGGCCGTGCGGGCCGTCGGTTCCGGGACATGACCCTGTTCGAGTACGCGCCGGAAGCTCGGCATGGGGCGGTGTGCGCGATCGGCGCCGTTCCCATGATCCGCGCATCCGGGGCGCCCGGCAAAGAGCGGGCCGACGGGCATCTCCGATGGCTCCCATCAGCGGGAGCGATCGGTCGCGGGCGGTGCGGGCCCCCGGTGGGAGCAGGCCGCCGATGCGCTCCGGGCGTTACCGCAAGCGGCATCGGAATGTCCGAACGGGGCCATCGGATCTCCCCGGACAGCGGGCGTTGACCTGCAAGTTGGCTTGCCGAAGGCTGTGGCCGGTCCTGATCGACCGGGGAGATCGACCACCGGGGAACGCGGAGCGCCAGGAGGACGGGCGGCCGGGGTTCCGGACCGGAACACGCGAAACGGGGAGTTCATGCAGCAGGCCGTGAAGGTCGTCGGAATCGGGGGGTCCTCCCGACCTGGCTCCACCGCGGAGCTCGGGCTGCGGGTGGTGCTCGCGGAGGCCGCCCGGCTGGGCGCACAGGTCGCTCTCGTCAGCGGCGCCGACCTCGTCATGCCGCTCTACGACCCGCGCGTGGCGGCCTGCCCGCCCCAGGCGCGCCGGCTCCTCGACGAGGTGGCCTCGGCGGACGGCGTGGTGCTGGCGAGCCCCGCGTACCACGGCACGGTGTCCGGGCTCCTGAAGAACGCCCTGGACTACACCGAGGAGCTGCGCGGCGATCCCCGCCCGTACCTCTCGGAGCGGGCCGTCGGCTGCCTGTCCGTCGGGATGGGCTGGCAGGGCGCGGTGACCACGCTCGCCGCGCTCCGGGACATCGTGCACGCCCTGCGCGGCTGGACCACCCCGCTGGGCGTGGCGATCAACAGCGCGGCGGCAGGGTTCGGCGCCGACGGCGAGTGCTCCGACCCGCACATCCAGCAGCAGCTGACCGCGATGGCCGGCCAGGTCGTCGAGTTCGCGCAGGCGCGCCGGGCCCACCGGGCGCTGCGTGCGGACACGGTGCACGCCTGATGGGCGGCACCGGCGAAGGCCACTGTCCCGACGGCGGCACGGCCACGACGACACCGGCGCGCGTCCTCGGGACCGCCGCCGCCCCCACCACCTGGCTCCGCTGCTTCCACCCGAAGCCGGCGGCCCGGTACACCCTGGTCTGCTTCCCGCACGCGGGCGGGTCGGCCAGCTACTACTTCGACCTGTCGGCGGCGCTCGACCCGGACATCGAGATGCTGGTCGTCCAGTACCCGGGGCGCGAGAACCGGCTCTTCGAGGAGCCCGCGGGATCGGTGGCGGCGCTGGCGGACGGCGTCCACGAGGCGCTGCGCACCCGGCTGCCGCGGCGCCCGGCCTTCTTCGGGCACAGCATGGGCGGGCTCATCGGCTTCGAGGTCGCCCGGCGGCTGGAGTCGGCCGGGGGCACCGCTCCGCACCTCCTCGTCGCCTCGGCCAGTTCGGCGCCCTCGGTGCGTACGGACCGGCTGACCTCGGGCGGGGCCGGGTCCGAGCCCGGGCACGAGGCCGAACCCGAGCCCGACGACGCCGTGCTGGCCCGCATCATGGGCCTCGGCGGTACGAGCGACGGGGTGCGCCAGGACCCGGAGCTGCTGCAGCTCGTGCTTCCCGCCATCCGCGGCGACCTGCGCGCGCTGTCGGAGTACCGGGTCGACGCGGGCGCCGTGGTCGGCTGCCCGGTCACCGTGTTCGTCGCCGACGGCGACGTCGACGTGCCGCTCGCCGAGGCCGGCGCCTGGGGCGCCCACACGACGGCCACCGCCGACGTGCACGTCTTTGAGGGCGACCACTTCTACTTCAGCGGCAACCCGCCGAAATTCCTCGAACTGCTCCAGGACGCCGTGCGTCACTCTCACTCCGGGACACAACTCATATGACGGTCATGGGATTCGTGGAGGAGGAGCTCGCCCAGATGTGGGCCGAGATCCTCGGCGCCACCGACGTGGCGCTCGGCTCGCACTGGCAGGCACTCGGCGGGCGGCCGGAGACGGTACGCACCCTCGCCGACCGGATCGACGAGGAGCTCGGCGCCCGGGTCGAGCCCGAAGGGCTGCTCGACGCGGGCACCCTGGAGGGCATGTCCCGCCTGGTGCGCGGCGCCATGACGGCCGGGAAGGCGGGGGCGGCACCCGCGGCGGCCGGACCGGCGGGCCCGCGGGCCGGGGCGCGGCCGGAGCGGCCCGCACTGTCCTTCGCCCAGCAGCGGCTCTGGTTCATGCAGCAGATCGACCCCGACACCACGCTCTACAACGTACCGACCGTGCTGCGGCTGCGCGGCGCCCTCGACCACGGTCGGCTCGGCCGGGCGCTGACCGCGCTCGTCGCCCGGCACGAGGTGCTGCGCACGACCTACCGGGCGTCGTCCGGGGTGCCCCACCAAGCCGTCGCCGCCGCACCCGGGGAGTTCCCGCTCCCCACCACCGACCTGACCGCCGCGGCGGAGCCCGCGGCCGAGGCGGCCCGCATCGCCGCCGAGGTGGGCGCGTACGTCTTCGACCTCGCCGCCGACCTGCCGCTGCGGGCCCACCTGCTGCGGCTCGGCGCCGAGGACCACCACCTGGTGGTGACGTTCCACCACATCGCCATCGACGGCTGGTCCGTCGAGATCTTCTTCCGGGAGCTGGGCGAGCTCTACGGCGACCCGGGCACGGGCACGGGGTCGGGCACGGGGCCGGGCACGGGCGGCGAGCCCGCGCTGCAGTACGCCGACTACGCCGTCTGGCAGCGCGAGCGGCTCCAGGGCGACACCCTGGACGCCCTGACCGCCCACTGGCGGTCGGTGCTCGGCGACGACCCGCAGGCCCTCGCCGTGCCCACCGACCACCCCCGGCCCCGCCACCGGTCCTTCCGCGGCGCGGTCGCCACCCGCGATCTCGGGCCGGAACTCACCGCCCGGCTGCGGGAGTTCGGCCGGGCGGAGCGCGGCACGCTCAACATGACGCTGCTCGCCGGGTTCCAGGCGCTGCTGGCGGGCTGGTCCGGGACCGAGGACGTCACCGTCGGCATCCCGGTCGCGGGCCGCACCCGGCCGGAGCTCCAAGAGCTCCTCGGCTGCCTCATCAACATGGTTCCGGTCCGCGTCGGACTCGGCGGGGACCCGGCCTTCCGGAGCCTGCTCGCCCGGACCCGCACCGCGCTGCTCGACGCCTCCGCGCAGCAGGAACTGCCCTTCGACAAGCTGGTCGAGGCCCTGGTCTCCCGGCGCAGCCGGGACTTCCTGCCGGTGTTCCGGGTGATGTTCAGCTTCCTCAAGGAGCAGTCGGACCCGGTCTTCGCCGGGCTGGAGCACTGCTCCCTCGACCTCACGGGCCCGCAGGACACCGCGAAGTACGACCTCAGCCTGTACGCGCAGGAGAGCGGTGCGGGCGTCGCGCTGACCCTCGAATACGACACCGACCTGTTCGGGCCCGAGACCCCGGCCGCTCTGCTGGCCGCGTACGAGCAGACCCTGCACGACGCAATCACCTTCCCGGACGGGCCCGTGCTGGATCTCCCAGCGGTCCGCTTCCGGCCGTCCGGCACCGAGAGGAACACGCACCGTGACCGCTGACCCACTGGCCGCCCCGGCAACGGGCACCATCGACGCCCGGTTCGCGCGGCAGGCGTCGGTCCTGGGCGACGCGATCGCCGTGACCGGCATCGACGGCCGGCTGACCTACCGCGAGCTCGACCGGTCCGCCAACCGCCTCGCCCACCACCTGCGCTCCCTCGGCGTCGGCCCCGAAGTGCCGGTCGCCGTCTGCATGGAGCGCACCACCGCCCTGGTGACGGCGCTGCTCGCGGTGCTCAAGGCGGGCGGCGCGTACGTGCCGCTCGACCCGGCGAGCCCGGACGAGCGGATCGCCTTCACCCTCGCCGACGCCGGCGCCACCGTCCTGGTCACCGACCGGGACGGGCGGGGCCTGCCCGCCGCGCACACCGTCGTGACCGGCCCCGGCGGCACCGACCTGAGCGGGCACCCGGACACCGCGCCCGAGGACGCGGGCACCGGCCCGGCGAGCCTCGCGTACGTCATCTACACCAGCGGCTCGACCGGCACCCCCAAGGGCGTCATGATCGAGCACCGCAACGTCACGGGCCTGCTCACCGGCACGCAGGGCCACTTCGGCTTCGGCCCCGACGACGTCTGGTCGATGTTCGCCTCGGCCGCCTTCGACGTGTCGGTGTGGGAGATGTGGGGCGCGCTGCTGCACGGCGGCCGCCTGGTCGTGGTACCGGAGGAGACCCGGCGCTCGCCGCAGGAGTTCCACGCGCTGCTGCACCGCGAGGGGGTGACCGTCCTCAACCAGACCCCGGCGGCCTTCCGGCAGCTGGTGCGGTACGAGGAGGAGCAGCAGCCCGGCGCCGGACCGGCCGCCCTCGACGCGCTGCGCCTGGTCGTCTTCGCGGGCGAGGCGCTGCCGCCCGAGATGCTGCGGCCGTGGATCGCCCGGCACGGTGAGGTGCGGCCCGAGCTCGTCAACATGTACGGGATCACCGAGACCACCGTGCACTCCACCTACCGCCGGATGACCTCGGCCGACCTCGACGCCGGGGCCGGCTCCATGATCGGCGGCGCCTTCGAGGGCTGGACGATGCAGGTCGCTGCCGCGGACGGCACCCCGGCGGCCGACGGCGAGGCCGGCGAGCTGTTCGTCGGCGGCGCCGGAGTGGCCCGGGGCTACCTGGGCCGGCCCTCCCTGACCGCCGAGCGCTTCCTGCCCGACCCGGACGCGGCCGAGCCCGGCGCCCGCCGCTACCGCTCGGGCGACAGCGCCCGACGGGGCGCGGACGGCGACCACGAGTACCTCGGCCGGCTCGACCACCAGGTCAAGGTGCGCGGGTACCGCATCGAGCTCGGCGAGATCGAGAACGCCCTGACCCGCCACCCGGACGTCCGGGACTGCGTGGTGACCGTCGACGAGGACTCGGTGGGCGAGCCGCGCCTGGTCGCGTACTGGGTGTCCGCGGGGGCGGAACTCGCCGACGGCACCGGCGAGTTGCGCGAGCACCTGGGGCGCACCCTGCCCGCGTACATGCTGCCGAACGTCTTCGTCCCGCTGGAGCGGCTGCCGCTGACCCTCAACGGCAAGGTCGACCGGCGGGCCCTGCCCGCGCCCGAGGCCGTACGCCCCGACCTGGGCGGCGACTTCGAGGCCGCCGGCACCCCGGTGGAGAAGGCCCTCGCGGAGATCTGGGCCGATGTGCTCTCGGTCGACCGCGTCGGCCTCGACGACGACTTCTTCGATCTCGGCGGGCACTCGATGCTCGCGACCCAGGTCGTGGCCCGTTCGAAGGAGCAGTTCGGCGTCGCCGTGACGCTGCGGATCTTCTTCGACCTGCCCACGGTCCGAGAACTCGCGGCGGCCCTGGAAGAGCTGCTCGCCGCACAGTCCACAACCAACCCGCACGGGGAGAACGCATGACGTACGAAGCGGATCTGCCGCTGCCCGAGCAGTCCGTGGCCATCATCGGGATGAGCGGCCGCTTCCCCGGTGCCGGCGATGTCGACGCCCTGTGGCGCATGGTGGCGGCGGGCGAGGAGGGCCGCACCGACTACTCGGACGAGCAGCTCGCCGAGGCGGGCGTGCCCGAGCGGCTGCTCGCCGACCCGGCCTACGTGAAGTCGGGCTTCCCCGTCGAGGGGTTCGACCGGTTCGACGCCGAGTTCTTCGGCGTGACCCGTTCCGAGGCCGAACTGATGGACCCGCAGCACCGGTTGCTGCTGGAGACCGCCTGGCAGGCCCTGGAGCGGGCCGGCTACCCGGCGGGCTCCTTCGAGGGCCGCACCGGCGTCTTCGCCGGCACCTCGGGCAGCGGCTACCTGCGCGAGCGGATCTCCGACGGCGGCGCCGACGGCCGGATCTCCGACGAGATCCAGGTCGCGATCGGCAACGACCCCGGCATGCTGGCGCTGCGCGTCTCCTACAAGCTCGGCCTGAGCGGGCCCAGCTTCACCGTGCAGAGCGCCTGCTCCTCCTCGCTGGTCGGCGTGCACCTGGCCGTGCAGTCGCTGCTCAGCCGCGAGTCCGACCTGGCCCTCGCGGGCGGCGTCGCGGTGCGCGAGTTCGAGCCGCGCGGCTACCGCTACGAGGAGGGCGCCATCCTCTCGACGGACGGCCACTGCCGCCCGTTCGACGCGGACGCCTCCGGCACCGTCTCCGGCGACGGCGTCGCCCTGGTCGTCCTCAAGCGCCTGGAGGACGCGGTCGCCGACGGTGACCACATCCACGCCGTGATCCGCGGCTCGGCCGTCAACAACGACGGCGCCGCCAAGATCGGCTTCACCGCGCCGTCCCCGCACGGCCAGGCCGAGGTCATCGCCGAGGCGCTGGCCGTCGCGGGCGTCGAGCCGGGCACCGTCCAGTACGTCGAGGCGCACGGCACGGCCACCCCGCTCGGCGACCCCATCGAGGTGCAGGCGCTCACCGAGGCCTTCGGTCCCGACGCGGCCGCCGGCTCCGTCCACCTGGGCTCGGTGAAGTCCAACATCGGGCACCTCGACGCGGCCGCCGGCGTGGCCGGCCTGATCAAGGCCGCGCTCGCCCTGGAGCACCGCTTCATCCCGCCGACCGCCCACTTCCGCGCCCCCAACCCGCGGCTCGCCCTCGACAAGGGCCCCTTCGTGGTCACCGGCGAGGGCACCCCCTGGCCGAAGACGGCGACCCCGCCGCGCGCCGGGGTGAGCGCCTTCGGCATCGGCGGCACCAACGCCCACGTGGTCCTGGAGGCAGCCCCGGCCGTCGTCGCGGCCCCCGACGCGGACGGCGACTGGCAGGTCCTGCCCCTGTCGGCCCGTACCCCCGAGGCCCTCGACGCCGCCGCGGAGCGCCTGGCGGCCGCGCTCACCGAAGGCGGTGCGGCCCTCGCGGACGCCGCCCACACCCTGCAGTCGGGCCGCGCCGAACTCCCCTACCGCCGCGCCGTGGTGGCCGACAGCCGGGAAGGCGCCGCCGCCGCGCTGCGCCAGGACCGGCCCGCCGTGGCCGCCGGGCAGGGCGAGGGGCCGCCCGAGGTGGTGTTCCTCTTCCCCGGCCAGGGTGCCCAGTACCCGGGCATGGGCGCGGACCTGTACCGCACCGAGCCCGTCTTCCGCGCAGCCCTCGACCGGTGCGCCGAGCTCCTGCTGCCCCAGCTCGGCTGGGACGTCCGGGACGTGGCGTTCGCCGCCGACGGCGAGGAGACCCGCGAGCGGCTGCGGCAGACCCTCTACACCCAGCCCACCGTCTTCTGCGTCGACTACGCCACCGCGCAGCTCCTGCTCTCCTGGGGCGTCGAGCCGTCCGCCATGACCGGCCACAGCCTGGGCGAGTACGTATCGGCCTGCCTGGCCGGGGTGTTCGGCCTGGAGGACATCCTGCGCGTGGTCGCCCGCCGCGCCCAGCTGATGCAGGACCTCGCGCCCGGCCGGATGCTGTCGGTGCTCCTCGACGAGGAGGCGCTCACCCGGGCGCTGGAGGGCCGCGCGACGATCGCCGCGGTCAACGCGCCCGGCTCCTGCGTGGTCGCCGGCACGCCTGAGGAAGTCGCCGAGGCCCGCCGGGTCCTGGAAACCCAGGGCGCCTCCGTCCGCGAGCTGGAGACCTCGCACGCCTTCCACACCGCGCTGGTCGAGTCCGCCCTGCCCGGCCTGGAGGAGGTGCTGCGCTCGGTCACGCTGAACACGCCGAAGATCCCCTTCCTGTCCAACGTCACCGGTACCTGGATCACCGACGAGCAGGCCACCGACCCGGCGTACTGGGTCGCCCACACCCGCCGGCCCGTCCGGTTCTCCGACGGCATCGCCGCCCTCGCCCAGCGCGGCCCCGCCGTGTTCGTCGAGGCCGGCCCCGGCAGCCAGCTCGGCGGGCTCGTCAAGACCCACCCGGAGCCGGGCCCCGTCGTCACCCTGCTGCGCAAGCCGCGCGCCGGCGCCGAGGCGCCCGCCGAGCACCGCGCGGTCCGCGAGGGCCTGGCCGAGCTGTGGCGCCACGGCGTCGGCGTCGACTGGAGCGCCCTGCACGAGGGCGGCGGGCGCCGCCGGGTGCCGCTGCCCGCCTACCCCTTCCAGGGCCGCAGCTTCCTGCTGCCCAAGCCGGCCGGGGCCACGAACGTGCGCACCGACAGCGCGCGCTGGACGTACGCGCCGGTCTGGCACCGCGCGCCGCTGGCCGGGGCTCCGGAGCCGGCCGGACCGGCCACCTGGCTGGTGCTGGCCGACGACCGCGGACTGACCGACGACCTGGCAGCCGCCCTGCGCGAGCGCGGCGACAGCGTCACCACCGTGCGCAAGGCGGCGGCGTACGCCCGCACCTCCGAGCGCGGCTTCGACGCCGACCCGGCGGACGCCGGGCACCTGGGACGCGTCCTGGCGGAGCTGCGCCAGGACGGTTCGGTCCCGGACCGGATCCTGCACGCCTGGGCCGTCACCGGGCCGGACGGCTCGGCTCCGGCCACGGCCGCGGACCGCTACGCCGACGGCGTGGCCACCGGCTTCCACAGCCTGGTCGCGCTGGCCCAGGCCCTCGGCGAGAGCGGCACCGACACCCCGGTGCGCGTCGACGTCCTGACCGACCGGCTGCAGGACGCGTACGGCTCCGACGTGACCCGGCCCGAGCGGGCCGCCCTGTACGGGGCGGTCACCGTCCTGCCGCAGGAGTACACCTGGCTGACGTGCCGGAGCATCGACGTGCTGCCCCCGGCGGACACCGCCGCACGGACGCGTCTGACCCGGCAGCTCACCGCCGAACTGGCCGGTCCCGGCACCGAGAACCTCGTCGCCTACCGGGGCACCCAGCGGCTGGGCCGCGCCTTCGCGCCGGTCGAGCCGGCGGCCGTACCCGTCGAGCGGGCCTGGCGGGCCGACGCCGGCTACCTGGTCACCGGCGTGTCCGGTGAGGCCGGGCTGAGCTTCGCCGAGCAGCTCGCCGAGGCGGGCGCCCGCCTGGTGCTCGTCGGGGACCCGCAGTTCCCGGCCGAGAGCGAGTGGGCCGCGCTGCCCGCGGGGGCCGAGCGGGCCCGCGCCGAGCGGATCGCCGCGCTGCGCGCCGCCCGTCCGGGCGCCGTCACCTACCGGGCGGCCGACCTGGCGGACCCGGAGCAGGCCCGGGCGCTCGTCGAGGAGGCCCGCTCCCTGCTGGGCGCCGTCGACGGCGTACTGCACTGCGCGGACGCCCGCGGCACCGGACTCGTCGCGCTCAAGTCGCGGGACGACTTCGAGGCCGTGCTGGGGGCGCGGGTGCGCTCCACGCTGCTGCTCGAAGAGCTGCTCGCCGACGACGAGCCGGCCTTCTTCCTCTCGGCTTCGGCCACCACCGGCATCGTCGGCGGCTTCGGCCAGGCCGACAACTGCGCCGCCGCCGCCTTCCTGGACGCGTTCGCCGCCGCGGGCTCCGCCCAGGGGCGCAACACCGTCACCCTCGACTGGTCGCAGTGGGAGTGGGACGACTGGTTCGAGCTGCAGATGGCCGGACTGCCCGAGGTGCGCGAGCTGTACGAGCGGCTGCGCGTAAGCCAGGGCATCCCCGTCGCCGACGGCCTCGCGCTGGCCCGCGCCGCGCTCTTCGCCGGCCTGCCCCAGCTGGTCGTGTCCCGAGCCGACTTCCAGGACGTCCTGGCCGACCAGCAGGGCATGACCGCGGCCTCCTTCACGAACGCGCTCGGCAGCGGCCGCGGCGAGGACAGTGACTGGGACCCCGCCACGGTGTGGCCGGACGACGAACTGGCCCAGTCGGTGGCCCGGGTGTGGCAGGAGATGCTCGGCGCCTCCCCGATCGGCCCGGACGACGACTTCTACGACCTGGGCGGGAACTCGCTGTTCGCCATCCAGATCGTGGGCCGGCTGCGCCAGGCGCACGGCGACTTCCCGATGAGCGCCGTCTTCGAGGCGCCGACCGTACCGGGGCTCGCGGCGGCGATCCGCGCCCACCAGGCCGAGTCCATCGGTCTGGACGAGTTCGAGGCGATGCTGCGCGAGGTCGAAGCCCTCTCCGCCGCCGAGGCCGAGCAGAAGCTGAAGGGTGACAGCTGACCATGGCTGACGAGAAGACGACCAACGACGCCGAGGCGGCGCAGGCCCGCATGCTCCAGGAGCGGCTCGCCTCGCTGAGCCCGGAGCAGCGCGAGGTCCTGTTGCGCGCCATGCGCGAGCGGGGCCTGAAGGCGCCCGCCACCGTGGACGCGGGGGAGAAGGCCGGTGCCCGGCAGGCCGCCGCGCCGCGCCGCACCCGGCGCCCCGGCAGCACCATGGAGTTCAGCCTGTTCTTCTTCTCCGGCGACGGCACCGCCGCCGGCCCCGGGAAGTACGACCTCCTCATGGAGAGCGCCCGGATCGCCGACGCCAACGGCTTCGCCGGGATCTGGGTGCCCGAGCGGCACTTCGTGGACTTCGGCGGGCTCTACCCCAACCCGTCGGTCCTGGCCGCGGCCATCGCCGTACAGACGCAGTCGATCCAGATCCGGGCGGGCAGCTGCGTCCTGCCGCTGCACCACCCGGTGCGGGTCGCCGAGGAGTGGGCGGTCGTCGACAACCTGTCCGGCGGGCGGGCCGCGATCTCCGCGGCCTCCGGCTGGCACCCCGACGACTTCCTCCTGGCCCCCGGCGACGGGCAGCAGCGCTACCCGCGCCGAAAGGAGGAGATGTTCGAGGCGATCGAGACGATCCAGCGGCTGTGGGCCGGGGAGAGCGTCGAACTGCCGCGCGCCGACGGCTCGCTGCAGTCGGTGCGCACCCTGCCGCGCCCGATCCAGGCCGAGCTCCCGGTGTGGGTGTCGGCGCAGGGCAGCCCCGAGACGTTCGTCAAGGCCGGTGAGGCCGGTGCGTACCTGCTGACCGGTCTCGTCGCCCAGCGGCCCGCCGACCTCAAGGACAAGATCGCCGCCTACCGCGAGGCGCTCGTCGGAGCCGGGCACGACCCGTCCCGCGCCAAGGTCACCGCGATGGTGCACACGTTCCTGGACTCCGACGACGAGAGCGCCCGGGAGATCGTGCGGGAGCCGCTGACCGGCTACCTCAAGACCTTCCTCGCGCAGCAGGACAGCTTCGGCAGCGAGTACTCCAAGCTCTCCGAGGCCGAGCGCGACGTGATGCTGAACGCCACCTTCGAGCGGTACTTCGACACGCTCGCGCTGCTCGGCACGCCCGACAAGTGCGAGTCCCTGATCGAGGACCTGGTCGACATCGGCGTGGACGAGGTGGCCTGCCTGGTCGACTTCGGCCTCGCGCCGGGCCAGGTCGTCAAGGGCCTGGAACACCTCACCGAACTCAAGAACCGGTACCGGGCCGACGCGGCCGCCGCCGAAGGAGACCAGTCGTGACCGAACTCGCCAACCGGCTGGCCGGCCTCACCCCGGCCCAGCGGGCCCTCCTGGACAAGAAGATGCGCGAGCGCGCCCAGACGCCCGCGACGGCCGGCCCCATCCCGCGGCGCACGGGCGGCGACCGGGTGCCGCTCACGGTGGACCAGGAGCGCATCTGGCTGATCCACCAGTTCGACGCCGAAGACCCGCTCTACAACGTGTACTTCGCCTCGAAGCTGCACGGCGCGCTGGACCGGGACGCGCTCCAGCGCGCCACCGACGCCTTCGTGGACCGCCACGAGGCGATGCGCACCACCTTCGAGCAGGACGGCCACACTCCCGTCCAGGTCGTCCACCCGGCCATGGAGGTGCCGGTCCGCCACGTCGACCTGCGCTCCGTACCGCAGGAGCGGCGCGAGGCGGAGCTGACGCGCCTGGCCACCGAGGAGATGCGCGCCCCCTTCGACCTGGTCAAGGGACCGCTGCTGCGCATCGCGGTGCTGCGGGTCGCCGACGACCGGCACGTGCTCGTCGGCACCGTCGACCACCTGGTCTGGGACCGCGGCTCGATGGGCATCTTCAACGCCGAGTTCGCCGAGTTCTACACGGCGTTCGCGACGGGCCGTGAGCCCCGGCTGCCGCCCGTCGAGGTGCACTACGCGGACTACTCCGAGTGGCAGCCGCAGTGGCTGCGCGAGGAGGTCCGGCACAAGCACCTGCCGTACTGGAAGAAGAAGCTCGAAGGCGCCGAACTGGTCCTGGAGCTGCCCACCGACCGGCCGCGCCCGCCGGTCATGACCTCCAACGGCGCCCGCTACCAGTTCCCGCTCACCCCGGAGCTGACCCAGGCGATCCGCGACCTCGCCAAGCGCGAGGACGTCACGATCAACATCGTGCTGCTCGCCGCGTGGAAGACGCTGCTGCACCGGCTCACCGGCCAGCAGGACGTCGTCGTCGGCACCACCTCGTCGACCCGCGGCAGGCCCGAGACCGAGCCGATGATCGGCTACTTCCTCACGATGCTGCCGCTGCGCACCACGGTCTCGCCCGCGATGACGGTGCGCGAGCTGATGCAGGCGACCCGCTCCACCATGCTGGGCGCCTTCGACCACTTCGACATCCCGTTCGGCACCCTGCTGGACGAGCTCGACATCCCCCGCGACCCCAGCCGCACCCCGATCTACCAGGCCTCCTTCATCCTGGTGGACTTCGTCCACGAGGACCCGCCGCCGATGGCCGGGCTGCGCGTCGAGGAGCTGATGCTCGACAACGCCACCGCCAAGGACGACGTGTTCCTCGGGTTCCTCGACGACCCGCAGCTCGCCGCCGACCACCTGCACGGCCTGTTCGAGTACAACACCGACCTGTTCGACGAGAGCACCATGGCGCGGATGGCCCGGCAGGTCGTGCGCCTCCTGGAGCAGATGACCGAGGACGCGGGACGCACCGTCCGGGACCTGTCCCTGGTCGACGCCGACGAGGCGCACACCCTGCTCGTCGAGTGGAACAGCACCGCGGCCGAGCGCGAGCCCGGCGTGGGCCTGGACGAGCTGGTGCGCCGCCACGCCGCCGCCACCCCCGACGCGGTCGCCGTCTCCTGCGGCGACGAGCGGCTGACGTACGGCGAACTCCTGGACCGCTCCGGCCGGCTGGCGTCCCACCTGCAGGCACGCGGCGTCGTCCCCGAGACCGTCGTCGGCGTCTGCCTGGACCGCTCGGTCGACCTCGTCGTCGCCCTGCTCGGCGTGATCATGTCGGGCGGCGCCTACCTCCCGCTCGACGCGGCCTACCCGGCGCAGCGCCTCGCCGACATGACCGGCGACGCCGGCACCGGCTTCCTGCTCACCCGGGACGGTCTGCTCGGCGCGCTCGCCGGGTGTCCCGGCGAGCGGATCCGCCTGGACGCCGACGCGGAGGCGATCGCGGCCGCGCCCGCCGTCCCGGCGAAGCCCGCCTCCGGCGAGGACCGGCTCGCGTACGTCATCTTCACCTCGGGCTCCACCGGCCGCCCCAAGGGCGTCGAGGTGACCCACCGCAACCTGGTCAACCTGCTCCTGTCGATGGCCCGCGAGACCGGGCTCGGCCCCGGCGACACGCTCGCCGCCGTCACCCCCGTCACCTTCGACATCGCGGGCCTGGAGCTGTACGCCCCGCTGATCAGCGGGGCCCGGGTGCACGTCGTCACCAAGGAGCAGGCCGTCGACGGCCGGCGGCTCGCCCGGCTGCTCGCCGAGACCGGCGCCACCGTCATGCAGGCCACCCCCGCCACCTGGCACCTGCTGGTGGAGGCGGGCTGGCACAACGACGGCTCGCTGCGCGTCCTGGTCGGCGGCGAGGCCCTGCCGCCCGCCCTGGCCGAGCAGCTGGTCCGCGAGCCCGGCCGCACCTGGAACGTGTACGGCCCCACCGAGACCACCATCTGGTCCACGTTCCAGCGCCTGGACAGCGGCACCGAGCAGATCTCCATCGGCCGGCCGCTCGACAACACCCAGGTGTACGTCCTGGACGACCGGCTCGCGCCGGTCCCCGTCGGCATGCCCGGTGACCTGTACCTGGGCGGCACCGGAGTCGCCCGCGGCTACCGCGGCCGGCCCGGGCTGACCGCCGAGCGGTTCGTGCCCGACCCGTTCGGCGGCCGCCCCGGCGCCCGCCTCTACTTCACCGGGGACAAGGCGCGGCTGCGCGAGGACGGCACGCTCGTCTTCCTCGGCCGCGACGACGGCCAGGTCAAGCTGCGCGGCTTCCGCATCGAGCTGGGCGAGATCGAGGCCCGGCTGGAGGAGCACCCGGCGGTGCGCCGCGCGGTCGCCCTGGTCCGCGAGGACCGCCCCGGCGACAAGCGGCTCACCGGGTACGTCGAGTCCGCCGACGAGGCGCTGACCGCCGAGGAGCTGCGCGAGCACCTGCGCGGCTCGCTGCCCGACTACATGGTCCCCGCCGCGATCGTGCGCCTGGAGACCTTCCCGCTGAACACCAGCGGCAAGATCGACCGCCGGGCGCTGCCCGCCCCCGCCGTCGAGCGCGACGCGGCGGGCTACGTGCCGCCGCGCGACGCCGTCGAGCTGGAGGTCGCGCACATCTGGGAGGAGGTCCTCGGGGTCTCCCCGATCGGCCTGCACGACCGGTTCTTCGACCTGGGCGGCCACTCGCTGCTCGTGCTGCGCCTGATGGCGGAGATCGAGAAGCGGTTCGGGCAGCAGCTCCCGATGGCGGCGATCTTCCGGGGCGCCACCGTCGAGCGGTTCGCCCGGATGCTGCGCGAGGGCTACCAGGACGAGACCGGGGTGCACCTGGTCGAGCTCGGTTCCGGCGACGGCACCGGCTCCCCGGTGTTCTTCGCCCACCCGGCCGGCAGCGAGGTCGTCTGCTACATGCCGTTCGCAGCCCTCGTCGAGCCCGCCGGACGCCCGCTGTACGCGCTGGCCTCGCCGCCGCCCGTCGACGGCGAGCTGCCGTTCACCGGCTTCGGCGACCGCGCCGCCCAGTACGCGGCGCTGATCCGCGAGACCCAGCCCGAGGGCCCCTACACGGTGGCCGGCTGGTGCTACGGCGGGGCCAACGCCTTCGCCGTCGCCGGGGAGCTGGAGAAGAGCGGCGCCGAGGTGTCGGTGGTCATGATGGACGCGCACGCGCCCGCCGTCGTACCGGCCGGCTCCGAGCCGGACCCGGCCGAGATCGTCGAGGCCATCGCCGCCAACCTGCAGTGGGACTACGGCCGGCGCCTCAAGCCGCTCGCCGAACTGCAGACCATGGACGAGGACGCGCACCTCGACTACCTGCTCGGCATCGCCCGCGAGTGCGACTACCTGCCGCCGGACGCCGGCCGCGAGCAGATCCGCGACATCTACGAGCTGTGGGTCGCCAACCTGCGCCTGGTGTGGAACTTCCGGCCCGGCCCCGTCAAGGGCAAGGTCACGCTGATCCGCGCCGACGAGGAGGAGTGGGACCTCGCGACCTCCTGGAACGAGCTGACCGGGCAGCACTTCGACGTCCGCACGGTCGGCGGCAACCACTACACGATGATGCGCCACCCCCACATCGAGGGCGTCGCCGAAGTACTCAACGAGGTACTGAACGGCGCTGCCGGGAACGGTGGGGGAGACGATGCTTGAGCTGCTGAAGGACCGGACGTACATCCGGTACTGGCTGGCCGTCGTCGCCTCCTTCCTCGGTGACGCCATCACCAAGATCACTCTGATCTACGTGGTGGCCACCGAGACCGACGACCCGGTCCTGTACGTGTCCCTGGTCGTCATCGCGCAGCTGCTGCCCTTCGGCGTGCTCGGCGCGTTCGTGGGACCGCTGGCCGACCGGCTGCCGGCCCGGCTGCTGATGGTCGGCTCGGACCTGGTCCGCGTCGTCCTGGTGCTCGCGATGATCGTCGTACGGGACTCCCCGCTGCTGCTGCTCGTGCTCATCCTGCTCAGCGGCATCGCCAAGGCCTTCTTCGAGACGGCCCGCATCACCGCGATCCCGCTGATCGTGCGCGGGCACAGCATCCCCACGGCGGTCGCCCTCTTCCAGTCCACCAACCACACCCTCAACCTGGTGGGCCCGGCGCTCGGCGGGCTGCTCATCGCCTTCGGCAGCGTCACCGCGGTCTTCGTGCTCGACGCCGTGACGTTCGTGCTCTCGGCGGTGCTGCTCGCCAGCATGGCGGTGCTGCGGGAGGTGCCCGTGCGGGGCGCCGACAGCGGCCGCGAGGGGTACTGGCAGTCCCTGCGCACCGGCATCTCCGGCGTGCTCGCCGTACCCTCGCTGCGCTTCCTGGCGATCGTCATGGTCCCGGTGATGCTGGTCCTCGGCCTGTTCACCACCAACCTCAACTCCCAGCTCCTGAGCGTCTTCGAGCTGCCGGCCTTCGAGTACGGGCTGGCCCAGGCCGGCTTCGGAGCGGGCTGTGTCATCGGCGCGCTCACCGGTCCGCCGCTGGTGCGCCGGTTCTCCGACCGGGGGCTGCTCATCGGGTCGATCGTGCTCTTCGGCGCCTCCCTGCTGCTGCTCGCCCCCACGGGCACGGCATGGGAGGCCACCGACCAGGGCGCACTCGGCCTGACCGTCGTCCTGCTCTGGTGCGTCCTGGCCGGTCTCGGCTCGGGGCTCTTCCAGGTGCCGGTCGCCAACACGCTGCTGAGCGACCTGCCCGAGGAGCTGCGCGGCCGCGGTGTCGGCCTGCTCAACGCCCTGATGGTCAATTTCACCGTCCTCGGCGTGGTCGTCGGCGGCCTGCTCGCCGGGATCGTCGGCATCGCCGACTCCATCGTGGTGGCCGGCGCCGTCCTGGTCGTCGCGGCCCTCGTCCTGCTCGTCCCCCGGCTGCGCGGCGGCCGCGGTGACCAGGCGGGCACCCCGGAACCGGAGGCCGTCGCATGAGCACGCCCGACCTGCCCGCGCTTCCCCTGACCCCCGCCCAGCGGCGGCTGTGGGCCCTCGGCCAGCTCCGGCCCGGCGACCCGTTCTTCAGCATCCCCTTCGCCGTCACCATCGAGGGCCCGCTCGACGGCGACGCCCTGCAGCGCGCCCTGGACGCCCTCGTCCGGCGGCACGACGCACTGCGGGTGCGCATCGTGCGGGACGCCGGCGGCGAGCCCGTACAGGAGATCGGGGCGCCCGCCCCGGTCGCCCTCGCCCCGGTCGACGTGACGCGCGAGGAGGCGGCCGCCCGTGCGGACGCCTTCGCCCGCACCCCCTTCGACCTCGACGGCGGACCGCTGCTGCGGGCCGAGCTGCTGCGCCTGTCCCCGACGCACCACCAGCTCCTCGTCGGCGTCCACCACATCGTGTTCGACGGGGCCTCGCTGGAGCTGTTCACCGCCGAACTCACCGCCCTGTACGGGGCGTTCGCGGACGGCCTCGCCGACCCGCTGCCGCGTCCCGCGGTCGGGTACGGGGAGTTCCTCGCCGCGCGCACCGCGCTGGACGAGGAGGCCAGGCCCGAGCGGCTCGCCTACTGGACGCAGCGCCTGGCCGGCGCCCCCGCACTCCTCGAACTGCCGCTCGCCGGGCCCCGCCGGGCGCGTGCCGGGCACACCGGGGCCCGGGTCACCACCGTCGTCCCCGAGCCGGTCGTGGAGCCGCTGCGCCGGCTGGCCCGCACCAAGCGCGCCAGCCTGTTCATGGTCCTCAAGGCCGCGGTGGACGTGGTGCTGAGCCAGTACGGCGGCACCGACGTGCTGACGGGCATGGCCGTCTCCGGCCGCGACACCACCGAGAGCGCCGGCGTCATCGGCTACCTCACCCGGCCCGTCGTCCTGCGCGGCGAGCTGGCCGACGACCCGGAGTTCACCGATCTGATCGGCCGGGTGCGCGGGGACCTCCTCGACGCCCTCGACCACCCCGACCTGCTCGTCGACGAGGTCATGGACCGGCTCGGGCTCGCCCGCGACCCGAGCTACCACCCGCTCTACCAGGTCATGTACACGCACGCGCCGGCCGCGCCCGTCCACGAGGCGGCCGGCTCCCGGTTCGGCGCGGCCGAGCTGCGCCTGCCGACCATGAAGACCGACCTGGCGATCGACACCGTGGAGACCGAGGACGGCCTGCTGGCCCTCGCGGACTACCGCGCCGACCTCTTCGACGAGGCCACCGCCCGGCTGCTGCTCGACCGGCTGCGCACCGTACTGGAGCGGATCGGCGCGGACCCGAAGGCCCGCGTCTCCGCGCTGCTGCGCACCGAGGCCCCGGAGCCGGTGGCGGCGTACGAGGACGAGGGCACCCTGCACGGGCTGGTCGCCGAGCAGATCGCCCGCACCCCCGACGCGGTCGCCGTGGCCGCGGGGGCGCGCACCTGGACGTACCGCGAACTCGACCGCGCGGCGGACCGGGTGGCGGCGCGCCTGCGGGCGCTCGGGGTCGGCCCCGAGACCCCCGTCGGGGTGTGCGTCCCGAAGTCCTTCGCGCTGGCCGCGGCCCAGCTCGGCGTGGTCAGGGCCGGCGGCACGTGCGTACCGCTCGACCCGGAACTGCCCGCCTTCCTGCTGCGGCTCGCCGTGGACGACGCGGGGCTGCGGACGGTCCTCGCCGACCCGTACTCCGGCGCGCTGTTCGACCACACCCAGGTCGACGTGCTCGACCCGGAGGACGCCGCCGACGCGGACGGGGCGGCGCCGGAGGCCGCAGGAACCACCGCGCGGGGCGCCGCCTGGGTGCTGCGCACGGCCGGTGTCACCGGCGAGCCGCGCGCGGTCGTCGCCGAGCACCGCAACCTGGTGTCCCGGCTGCGCTGGGCCCACCGCGAGCTGTCCGGGGCCGCCTTCGACGCGGTCGCCCTGCTCGCGGCCCCGGACTCGCCGGCCGCGTTCCTGGAGCTGTTCGGCCCGCTGACCCGGGGCGGCCGCGCGGTCGTCCCCACCGGCGGCGACGCGGCCACCGTGCTCGCGGCCCCCGCCGAGCTCGCGGGGCTGCTCACGAGCGGCGCCCGGATCCCCGTACTCACCACGGGCGAGCCGCTGTTCCCCGGCACGCTCGCGGCCGCGGTGGCCGCCGGCGCCACGGACGTGCACCAGCTGTACTCGTGCGCCGAGACGGCCGGCCCCGCGCTCGCGGGCCCGGCGCCGTCCCCGGAGGGGGAGGGCTACGGCCCCCTGCCGCTGGGGCCGGCGGGCGCCGGCACGGCGTACGTCCTGGACGCGCGCGGCGCGATCGCGGCCACCGGCGCGGTCGGCGAGCTGCACATCGGCGGCCCGGCCGTCACCCGCGGCTACCCGGACCGGGCGAGCGGCACCGCCGAACGCTTCCTGCCCGACCCGTTCGGCGGGGAGCCCGGCGCCCGCCTGTTCGCCACCGGCGACCTGGCCCGCCGGCTCCCCGACGGGCGGATCGTCCTCGCCGGCCGGGCCGCCGACCACGCCCTGGTGCGGGGCGTCCGCGTGGCCGCCCTCGACGTCGAGGCGGCGCTGCTCGCGCACCCCGACGTCGCCCGGGCGCAGGTCCTGACCGACCCGGCGGACGGCTCCCTCGCGGCGGCCGTGGCGGCCCGGCCGGGCGCGGACCTGACCGCCGGCGCACTCCGCACCCACCTGCGGGACCTGCTGCCCGGCCACCTGCTGCCCGCCCGGCTGCACCTGGCCGCCCGGCTGCCGCTGCTGCCCGGCGGGCGCCCCGACCGGGAGGCGATCGCCAAGCTGCTCGCCGAGGCGGCCGCAGCCGAGGCCGCGGAGCCGGCCGACCGGGCCGACGCGCAGCCGGCGAACGACACCGAGCGGACCGTCGCCGCGGCCTGGGAGCAGGTGCTGGGCCGGACGGTCGGAGCGTCGGAGAACTTCTTCGACGTCGGCGGCAACTCGCTGCTCCTGATCCGGCTGCGCGACCGGCTGCGCGGCGCACTGGACCGCGAGGTCGACGTCGTGGACCTGTTCCGGCACTCCACCGTCCGGGCCATGGCCGCCTTCCTGGGCGGCGCCCCCGCCACGGACGCCCCGTCGGCCGCCGGGGAGCGCGGGCAGAGCCGGGCCCAGGCCCGCGCCGAGGCCATGCGCGCCCGCGGCCGCACCCGCCAGACCAGCACACCGATACCGAGGAAGCGATGAACGACCGGCAACAGCGCACGCTCTACCAGTGGTTCGAGGAATCGGCCCTGCGTCACCCCGGCCTGCCCGCCCTGGAGATCGGCGACGAGGTACTGACCTACGGCGAGGTGCGCGCCCTCGCGCTCACCCTCGCCGACCGCATCGCCGCCAAGCACGGCTCGCTGCCCGCCCGGGTGGCGCTCGCCGCCACCCGCTCGGTCGCCGCGTACGCCGGCTACCTGGCGATCCAGCGGCTCGGCGCGGCCGTCGTCCCGCTCAACCCCGACTACCCCGCGCAGCGCAACCTCGACATCGCCCAGCGGGCCGGCGTCGAGGCGGCTCTGGTGGACACCCGGTCCGCCGGCCTGTTCACCCGGCTGCCCGAGCGCCACCGGCCGACCGTCCTCGGACTCGACGAGGACGAGCGGGTGTCCGCGGCCGTGACCGACGCGCTGGAGCGGTCGCTGCCGCCGGTCCCCGACGACCCGGACCGCGAGGCGTACCTGCTGTTCACGTCCGGTTCCACCGGCCAGCCCAAGGGCGTGCCGATCCGGCACCGGAACACCTCGCTGTTCCTCGCGCACAACATCGAGCGGTACGAGATCGCGCCGGGCGCCCGGCTCACGCAGACCTTCGGCCTGACCTTCGACGCGAGCGTCATCGACCTGTTCGCCACCTGGGGCGGCGGGGCCACCCTGGTGGTGCCGCTCGCCGCCGACCTGTACCGGCCGGTCGACTTCATCGTCGAGCGCGAGCTCACCCACTGGTTCTCGGTGCCCTCGGTGATCCGGGAGGCGCAGCGGCTCGGCAACCTGCCCCTGGGCCGCGCCGTGAACCTGCGGCACAGCATGTTCGGCGCCGAGCCGGTCACCGCGCAGCACGCCGAGCTCTGGCGCGCGGTCGCCCCGAACGCCGTGATCCACAACGTGTACGGGCCCACCGAGCTGACGGTGTGCTGCATCAACCACGGCCTGTCCGGTCCGAGTACGGACTGGCCGGAGTCCTCCAACGGCACCGTGCCGATCGGCGTCCCCTTCCCGGGCAACGAGATGGTGCTGCTGGACGCGGACGGCCTGGCGGCCGACGAGGGCGAGCTGTGCGTGCGCGGCGCACAGCGCTTCGGCGGCTACCTCGACCCGCGCGAGAACGCCGGGCGGTTCGTGTCGTACGAGCCGGATGCCGGCCCCGCCGAGGGCTACGACGGCAGCACCGCGCTGACCGACCGCCACTGGTACCGCACCGGTGACCGGGTCCGGCGCGAGAACGGGCTCTACGTGCACTGGGGCCGCCTCGACCAGCAGGTCAAGGTACGCGGCTTCCGCATCGAGCTCGGCGAGGTCGAGGCGGCCGTGCACCGCCACCCGCACGTCATCGACGCCGCGGTGCTCGCCCTGCCCGGCCCGGACGGCGAGACCGAGCTGGTCGGCGCCTACGCGGGCCGCGAGGTGGACCCCGAGCGGTTCGACGCCTGGCTGCGCGAGCTGCTGCCGCTGCACATGGTGCCCGCCACGCTCGTCCACCTGCCGGGCGGGCTGCCGCTCAACGACAACGGAAAGACGGACCGCAAGGCACTGGCGCGGATCCTCGACACGACGGAGGGGTCATGACCGACGCGCTGGAGTACTGGCGAACCGAACTGGCGGGCCTGGAACCGCTGGAGCCGGCCACCGACCGGCCGCGCCCCTCGGCGCGCACCGGCGCCCTGGGCCACCTCACCCGCACCGTCCCGGCCGGCACGGCGCAGGCGCTGGACAAGGCGGCCGCCGAGTACGGCGCCCCGCTGTCCACCGTGCTGCTCGCCGCCTACCAGGTGCTGCTCGGCCGGTGGACCCGGCAGCGCGACCTCGCCGTGGGCGTCCCGGACCCCGACGGCGGCCTGGCCGTCGTACGCGCCGACCTGGCCGCGGGCCCGGCCTTCGCCGAGCTCGTGGCGCGGACCGACGCCGCGCTGACCCGCGGCCGGGCCGCCGCGCTGCCGGTGGACCGCCTCGCCGCCGCGCTGGGACCCGGAGCCGACGGTCACCACCCGGTGGTCCAGGCCCTGTTCACGGACGGGCCCGCCTACCGGGCCGAGGGAGTCTGCCCGCCCGACCTGACCCTGGCGCTCGACCCGGTCCCCGGCCGCGAGGGCCTCGGCCTGCGCGTCGGTTTCGCCGCCGAGCTGTTCGACGCGGCGAGCGCGGAGCGGTTCACCGACGGCTACCTCACCCTCCTCACCGCGATCGCCGAAACCCCCGGCATCGCGCTGGAGGGGCTCGACCCGCTCGGCGCCGCCGAGCGCGAGCTGCTGCTCACCGGCTGGGGCCGCGGCCGCGCCGCGTTCCCCGAAGCGGACGCCGACGTGGCCGCGCTGGTCGCCGAGCAGGCCCGGCGCGTCCCCGACGCCGTCGCGGTCGTCTTCGGCGCCGAGGAGGTCGGCTACCGGGAGCTCGACGCCCGCGCCGACCGCCTCGCCCACCACCTGCGCGGCCTCGGCGCCGGCCCCGACGTGCCCGTCGCGGTCTGCCTGGAGCGCGGCCCCGCACTGATCGTGGCGCTGCTCGCGGTGCTCCGGTCGGGCGCGGCCTACGTGCCGCTCGACCCCCAGCACCCGGTCGACCGCCTGGAGTTCGTCCTGCGGGACACGGCCGCTCCGGTGGTCGTCACCCAGGAGTCGCTGCGCGGGCGGCTGTCCGGCGGCGACGGCGCGCAGCCCCGTACCCTCGTCGCGGTCGACACCGACGCCGCGGCGATCGCCTCCTCCCCCGTCGTGGAAGCGGCGGCGGCCGCCGGGCCCGGGCACCTCGCCTACGTCCTCTACACCTCCGGCTCCACCGGCACCCCCAAGGGCGTCGCCGTCACCCGGGGCGGCTTCCACAACCTGCTGTGCGGCATGCGGGAGACCTTCCCGGCGCCGGCGAACGAGCGGGTCCTGTTCACCACCTCGGCCACCTTCGACATCGCGGGCGTCGAGATGTTCCTGCCGCTGATCACCGGCGGCCGGATCATCGGCGCGTACCAGGACCAGGTCCACAACCCGCCCGCCCTCGTCGAGCTGATCGACCGGCACGCCGTCACCCTCGTCCAGGCCACGCCGTCCGCACTGCGCCCGCTCCTGGACGCCCTCGGTGACCGGCCGCGCGCCCTGGAGATCTTCGCCGCGGGCGAGGCCCTGCCCGCCGAACTCGCGGCGCGGATGCTGCGGGCCGGCACCCGGGTCCTCAACGGCTACGGCCCGACGGAGACCACCGTCTACGCGTCCGTCGCCGAGCTCACCGGCGCCGCCGGCGCCGTCCCCATCGGCCGCCCCACCGCCGGCACCGAGCTGTACGTCGTCGACGACGCGGACCGCCCGGTCCCCGTCGGCGTACCCGGCGAACTGCTCATCGGCGGCGCCGGAGTGGCCCGCGGCTACCTCGGCCGCGAGGACCTGACCGCCGAGCGCTTCACCCGCAACCCGTTCGCCGCGGGCCGGGTCTACCGCACCGGCGACCTGGTGCGCTGGCTGCCCGGCGGCGAACTGGAGTTCCTCGGCCGCCTCGACCACCAGGTCAAGGTCCGCGGGTTCCGCATCGAACTCGGCGAGATCGAGGCCGCGCTGCTCGCCCACGAGGACGTCGACTCCTGCGCCGTCACGGTCCGCGAGGACGTGCCCGGCGAGAAGACGCTCGTGGCGTACGTCGTCCCGGTGCCCGGCCGCCCGGTGCCCGGCATCGGCGCGCTGCGCGACTGGTGCGGCCGTACCCTGCCCGGCTACATGGTGCCCGGTACGTACGTCTTCCTGGACCGGATGCCGCTGACCACCAGCGGCAAGACCGACCGCAAGGCGCTGCCCGCACCGGACGGCGAACGCACCGGCCTGGAGGCCGAGTTCATCGCCCCGCGCACCCCGGCCGAGCGGGCCGTGGCCCGGGTGTGGGCCGAGACCCTGTACGCCGACGAGGTCGGCGCCGGGGACGACTTCTTCGACCTGGGCGGCGATTCGCTGACCGCGACCCGGGTGGCGCTGCGGCTCCAGGAGGAATTCGGCCTGGAGATCCCGGTGCGCACCCTGTTCACCCACTCGACCGTCGAGTCGCTCGCGGGGGCCCTGACCGTCGCCCGCCGCACCGGCGCGTTCCCGGCCGGAGGCTGACCCATGACCGCGACCCCCGCCAACCCCGTGCTGCTCGTCGTCTACGACGCCGGCAGCCTCGCCCCCACCCGGCTCGCCGAGGCGGCCCGGCAGGCCGGCTGCGACCTGGTGTTCGTGACCGCGGACACCGCGCACGCCCAGGAGATGATCCCGACCCTGGAGATGGTCGGCACCGTGGTGAACACCGCGGGCCGCACCGAGGCACAGACCGAGGCGGCGCTGCGCGCGCTCGCCCCGGCGGGCATCATCACCTTCAGCGAGTTCCAGATCGCACCCACCGTGCGGCTGGCCGAGGCGCTCGGCCTGCGCTACCACCGGCCGGCCGACGTCGACGCCATCACCCACAAGGACCTGCAGCGCCGCCGGTTCGCCGAGGCGGGCGTCGACAGCGTGCGCTTCCGCACCCTGACCGACCCCGCCCAGGCCGACGAGGCGATCGCCTACGTCGGACTGCCGGCCATCATCAAGCCGGTGATCGGCGCGTCCAGCCGCAACACGCAGGCCGTCGCCACCCCCGAGGAGTGCCGGGCCGCCCTCGCGGCGATCTTCACCGGTTCCGACGGCGGGCCCGCCGAGACGGCCGTGATGCTGGAGGAGCTCCTGGTCGGGCGGCCCACCCCGGCGCCCTGGGGCGACTACATCGCGGTGGACTGCGTGGCCGACGGCGACGACGTCCGGCCGGTGTTCGTCACCAGCAAGTTCGCCCTGGCCGAGCCGTTCCGCGAGCGCGGCGGCTACGGCGGCTTCTCCGTCGTACCGGAGGCCGAGGAGCGCGAGGTCCGCGACCTCGCCTGCCGCGCGGTGCGCGCCCTGAACATCCACGGCGTCGCCGACGTCGAGATCAAGCTGACCGCCGACGGCCCCCGGGTCATCGAGGTCAACGGCCGGCTCGGCGCCTGGGTCGACGACCTCGCGGTCCGCTCCGGCACCTCCGACCCCGCGTACGTCGCGGTCGCCGCCGCGCTCGGCCTCCCGTACGAGACCCCCGAGGTCAAGCAGGGCGGGCCGATCGCCTTCCACTACCTGACCGTGCCGCCCGTCGGCGCCCGCCGGGTGCGCGCCATCCGGGGCGTCTCCGCACTGCGCCGCCTCGCCCGCGTCGACCGGGTCGTCGTCCTCGCCGAGCCCGGCGCCGACGTGGACTGGCGGATCGGCGCGCGCGGCAACACGGCGGCCGTCATCGGCTCCGCCGCCACCCATGAGGAACTGGCCGCGACCGTCGCCGCCATCGAGAGCGTGGACTGGATCGACTATGAGTGAGTTCCCCGTACGAGCCGCCGAGTTCGTGGTCTTCGACCTGGACGGCGTCCTCGTCGACACGCAGGACGCCGAGAACGGCGGCATCGCCCACGTCGGCGAGATGATGGGCCTGCGGCTGGACAAGGACCAGCGGGACGAGCTGTTCTCCGGCAAGAAGATGCAGGAGTGCTTCGACCTGATGGCGGACCTGTCGGGCAACGCCCCGCCGCAGGACGCCATGGCGATCGCCCGCGCCCGGTGCGAGGAGCTGATCGGCGACCGCATCGAGCCCATCGACGGCGTCGCGTACGCCCTCGAACAGCTCGCCGCCGCCGTCGGCGACCGCATGTGCGTGGCCTCCAACAGCCCGCTCGCGATCATGCGCAGCCGTCTGGAGAAGGCCCGGATCCTGCACCACTTCGGCGGCCGGCTCTTCTCGGCCTACGACGCCGACGCCTGGAAGCCCGACCCGAAGCTGTTCCTCTGGGCCGCCGAGAGCTGCGGTGTCACGCCCGACGAGTGCGTCGTGGTCGAGGACAGCCCGGTCGGCGTGGACGCCGCCGTGGCCGCCGGGATGCGGGTCCTGCAGTACACCGCCGACCCGGCCACCCCGCCCCACCGGGAGGGCGCCCTGACCTTCCCGTCCATGCGCCTGCTGCCCCAGCTCGTCCGTGACGCCCACCTGATGGCGCCCGCCGCCGCCCCCTTCGCCGCTGCCGCACCCTTCGGAGGTACCTCGTGAACAACGCCCGCAAGATCATGGTCCTGGGTGCCGGCGACATCGGCCGCCGGGTCTTCCACGAGCTGGCGCACAGCCCGAACCCCCGCCACGTCCAGCTCGTCGGCCGCGACGAGGAGACCGTCCTGAAGGCCGCGAACCTGACGCGCTTCTGCAGCGTCCAGCGCGGATACAGCAACGAGGTCAGCCACGCGCAGACCGACGTCACGGACGTGGCGCGCACCGCCGAGCGGATATCCGCCTTCGCCCCGGACATCATCTTCCTGGCCGTCAGCTACCAGTCCTGGTGGGTCATCTCCACCCTCCAGCAGGACGCCTTCCAGCGCGTCTACGCCGCCAACTACGGCCCGTGGCTGCCCATGCACCTGGTCCCGGTGATGAAGGCCATGGAGGCCGTGCGCCTCTCCGGCACCCAGGCCCTGGTCGTCAACGCCGCCTACCCCGACGCCGTGCACCCCGCGCTCACCGCGATCGGCCTCTCCCCGCACATCGGCATCGGCAACGTCGCCAACAACGTCCCCGGCATCACCGCCGTGGCCGCCGACGAGCTGGGCCGCAGCACCGCCGACGTGGAGGTGCGCCTGGTGGCCCACCACTACGTCTCGCACCGCCTGTCCCGCACCGGCAACAGCGGCCCCGCCGGCATGGGCCTCGGCATCCGCCTCGACGGGCGCGACGTCACCGGCGAGCTGGACGTCGCGGAGCTCCTGAACCGGCTGCCCGGCGCGTACCGCCGCACCGGCGGCCTGCCCGGCCAGACGATGACCGCGTCCTCCGCGCTCAGCGTGCTGGAGCCGCTCGCCGACGGGCGCGACGCGGTGGTCCACGCGCCCGGCGCGGACGGGGCGCTCGGCGGTTACCCGGTGGCGATCGAGAACGGCAAGTTCCGCGCGCTGCTCCCCGACGGCATGACGGCGGACGAGGCCCACGCCATCAACGTCTCCGGGCAGCTGCACGACGGCATCAGCGAGATCCGCGCGGACGGCACCGTCGTCTTCGAGCCCTCCGCCATGGCGATCATGAAGGAGGAACTCGGCTACGACTGCGCCGAGATGAAGCTCTCGGAGGCCGAGGGACGGGCCCGGGAGATCGCCGAGCGCTTCGCGGCGTACCGGGACCGCACCGCCCGCTGACCGGGCGTCCCGGCGGACGCCGCCGGTGGCCCCTGCGGCCCCCGGCGGCGTCCGCGCGCTGCACGACACGACGGACGAGCTCCACGGAGAGGGACCAGGATGAGGCTGTTGCTGCTGGGCGGAACGGACTTCGCGGGGCGCGCCGTCGCCGAGGGCGCGGTCGCCCGGGGCTGGGACGTGACCGTCTTCCACCGGGGCGAGCACCCGGCCCCGCCCGGCGTGCGGGTCCGCCACGGCGACCGTACGCACGAGGACGGTCTGGCCGCCCTCGCGGCGGGGGAGTGGGACGCGGTCGTCGACACCTGGTCGGGGGCCCCGACCGTGGTGCGCGACGCGGCCGCCCTGCTGGCCGGGCGCGCCGGACGCCACGCCTTCATATCCAGCCGCTCGGTGTACGCGTGGCCGGTGCCGGCGGGGCTGGACGAGTCCGGACCGCTGGCCGAGGGCGACCCGGACGCGGAGTCGACCGACTTCGCGGCCGACAAGCGGGGGTCGGAACTGGCCGTGCTGCGCGCGTTCGGCGAGGACCGCACCCTGCTGGTCCGGCCGGGCCTGATCCTGGGCCCGCGCGAGAACGCGGGCCGCCTGCCGTGGTGGCTGTCGCGCATCGCGCGGGGCGGCGCGGTCCCGGCCCCCGGCCCCCGGGACACCCCGCTCCAGTACATCGACGTACGCGACCTGGCGGACTGGCTCCTGAACGCGCTGGAGTCGTCGCTGCACGGCCCCTACAACCTCGTCTCGCAGCCGGGCCACACCACGATCGGCGAGCTCCTGGACCTCTGCGTACGCGTCACGGGCGCGGCGGCCGAGCTCCGCTGGACCTCCCCCGAGGCGATCGCCGCCGCGGACCTCTCCCCGTGGACCGACCTCCCCGTCTGGGCCCCGCCCGGCTCGGACTTCCACGCCGCGATCCACGCGGGAGACGTCTCACGGGCCCATGCCGCGGGCCTCGTCTGCCGCCCGGTCACCGAGACGGTCACCGACACGTGGGCCTGGCAGCGGTCGGTCCCGGAGGGCGGGCCGGCCCTCGCGGACGGCCTGTCCGAGGAGGCGGAGGCCCGGCTGCTGAAGGGCTGACGCGGCTGACGCGACCGCACGGACCGGCGGGCGGGCGGCCGCGGGCGATCACGGCCCGGGGCCGGGGTCCTTCGGGTCGCCGGCCAGCCGGACGGTGCTCAGGATGCGCATGATCAGGGCGTCGTCGACGGCGCCCGGGACGCCCGTGCGGCCGTAGAAGTCCCAGGAGACGAGGTCCCCCCGGGAGTTCTTGAAGCCGAAGACGACCGCCTGGCCGTCGCCCGCGCAGCGGTGGGGCCGCGGGGCGCCCGAGGAGCGCGCCTTGACGTAACTCCCCCTGAGTCCGGACTTCGTGGTGTACTCCACCGGCTTGTCCGCCGTGACCACGCTCTTGTCCGGCTGGGTGTAGGCGGCGTAGACCCAGGTGGGCGCCTCCTTCACGGCGATGTCGGCGGGGTTCTTGGCACCACCGGCGCCCTTGGTGCCGACGTTGGCGAGCCGGACGTCCGTGACCTGGCCGTCGCCGTTCGCGTCGATGCTGCACCACTGGGACTTGTAGAAGGCGGGGGCCGTGTGCCCGATGAGGACCTTCTCCTTGTCCTTGGTGTCCTCATAGCCGCTGAAGACGTCGGGTTCGAGGACCTCCCACCCCGGCGGGACGTCGAAGGCGGTGCCGTGCTTGGGGTTGATCACGGTCTTCCAGCCCGCGACGAGCGGTTTCGTCGGGTCGGCGGCCGACGCCGCCGCGGCCGCCGACGCGCGCTCCCGGTTCTCGCGGACGCCGAGTGCGACGCCGGTCGCGGCGGCGGCGACCGCCAGGGCGGTCAGGACGCAGACCCCGGTGACGAGCCGTTTCCGGCTGATCCGGCGCCCGCCGCCGGGCTCCTGCGATGGTGCGAAGGGCGGCGGGTACGGGCCGCCGGGGTGGGTCGGCTGGTGGTACGGGTTCTGCACGGTGCCCCTCCTGGTACCTGCCTGCCCTACTTGCCGAAGGACAGGATCGCGCGGCTGGCCTTGCGCGGCTCCGGGCTGTTGACCCGGCCGTTGAGCAGGAACAGCCGTCCGCCCGCCCATGCGATACGGACGCCGTGGGGGTAGAAGACGCCCTCGGCGCCGCGGGCCGCCGCCGGGCTCTGCAGGAGCGGCCGCGAGGCTCCGTCGGCCGCGGCGAGGGAGACGACCGCCCCCGCTTCGTCGTTGCCCGGGGTGACGTACGTGAGGACCCTGCCGTCCTCGACGGCCAGCGGCCACACGGTGCGTCCCTTGGGCTGCTCCGCGGTGCGCCACCGCTCCTTGCCGGTGTTCAGGTCCACCGCGACGACCTGGTCGGTGACCTCGGTGTCGAGGGTGGTGCCGGGCTTGCCCGCGCCGATGTAGAGGCTGTCGGCGTCGGCCGCGGCGGCGTAGCACTCCTGGAAGCCGCTCGCGTTGCCGAATCCGTTGCACCGGCCGCTGACCCCGAAGGCCGGGGTGCTCTGTGAGCGGACCGTCCCGTCGGCGGCGAAGGCCGTGAGGTTCCAGGTCTTCTTGTCCTTGTGGTGCGCGGCGATCACCAGCGGGTCGACGGAGAGCACCCGGCCGACCGTCCAGTCCGGGGCGTACTTGTAGCTCCACCGCGCGCCGCCGGTGGCCGGATCCAGCTCCTCGACCATCGCCTGTCCGGACGCGCGGACGTCGTTCGGGTCGGGGCAGTGGCGGATGCCGATCAGCCGGGAGCCCCCGGCGAAGGCGGACGGGTAGCAGCCGTTCGGGCTCGACGTGCCGAAGAGCTTGCGGCCGTCGGTGACCGAGAAGCCGCTCATGACGGCCGACCGGGCCACGACCACGGTGTCGCCGCTGATCGCCAGCTCGAACTGCGACGTGGTGTCGTACTTGTTCTCCGGCGGCAGCGGGATCTTCCAGCCCGCCTGCCCCGTGGTGAGGTCGATCTGCTGGAGGTGGGTGCAGTGCGAGGTCTGCGAGGTGGTCTCCTTCACCCCCACGACGAGCCTGCCGTTCGCGGACGGGGCCGGCGGGACCCCGCACAGCGAGGTCTGGAGGGGGAGCTTCCACTTCTCCTGGCCGTCGGCCGCCGCGTAGCCGGTGAGGCCGCTCGGGATCGCGACGACCACGGTGTCGCCCACTCGCCAGGGGCCGTACTGCGAGACACCCGCCCCGGCGACCTCGGCCTGGTTGTCGCGCAGCCAGACCCGGGCCTCGCCCGCCCGGATGCCGGCGTTGGGGTCGTAGGCGTCGGGTCCCCCGCCGGGGCCCTTGCCGTCGCCCCGGTCGACCGAGGGCGAACCCGAGGGACCGGCCAGGGGCTGCGCGGGCCCGCCGCGGACCGTGAGGCGGTAGGCGCCGCCGCCGATGAGGAGCAGGGCGGCGAGCAGCGCGAGGGCGGCGCCGGCGGCGGCCACGGGCCGGGGCGGCCGCGGTCCGCGGCCGCCGGGTCGCGGTGCCGGCGGTGCGAACGGGGCGGGCGGCGGGCCGAAACCGGCGGGGCGCTGCTCGTCGGGTTCCGGCCAGGGGCCGGAGGTGCGACCGGTCATGGGGGAAGTCTGGCCGATCCGGAGAAATTTCTAGAATAGATTTTTGGACGAATTCGGTGCGGGCAGCTCCGGTCGCCCGTCCGGGTGCACAGGTCTAGCGTGGAGTGATGGTTCCTTGGCTCGGGGGGTGAGGAGGCCGGGCATGTCGACACGCTGGCGCAGTGCCGCCGTGGCCCTGGCGGCCGTCGGACTCGTGGTGGGGCCCGTGGGCGCAGGGGCGGGGGCGGTGCACGCAGGGGTCGCGGCGGCGTCCGCGGTGACCGTGCCGGCCGCGACGGTCCCGGCGCCGACCCCGACCCCGACGCCCGCCTCGGACGGGTTCGCACAGCTGACCCCCGCCGTGACCCGGCAGCTGGACGCCGCGATCAAGAAGGTACTGGCGGAGGCGAAGATCCCCGGCGTGATCGTGGCCGTGTCGGCCCCGGGCAAGGGCGACTACGTACGGTCCTTCGGCATCGCCGACAAGGCCACGGGCGCGCCGATGACCCCGAACCTGAACATGCGGATCGGCAGCGTGACGAAGACCTTCACCGTGACCGCCCTGCTGGAGCTGGTGGACGAGGGGAAGGTCGGTCTGGACGACCCGATCGGCAAGTACGTCGACGGCGTCCCGAACGGCGACCGGATCACCCTGCGCGAGCTGGCCGGTATGCGGAGCGGCCTGTTCAACTACTCGGCGGACGAGGGCTTCTACAAGGCGTTCACCAGCAATCCCGACCGGCCCTTCACCCCGCAGGAACTGCTCGGCTACTCCTTCAAGCACCCGGTGCTCTTCGAGCCGAACGCCAAGTTCTACTACTGCAACACCAACCTGATCCTGCTCGGGCTGGTGGTGGAGAAGGTCAGCGGCGTCCCCCTCGACCGGTTCATCGGACAGAAGGTCGTCGTGCCCGCCGGGCTCAAGCACACGGTGTTCCCCACGGGCCCGGAGTTCCCCAGCCCGCACGCCCACGGCTACACGAACCAGACGGCCTCCGGGAAGGTCGAGGACGCCACTGACTGGAACCCCTCCTGGGGCTGGGCGGCGGGCGCGATGATCTCCGACCTCCCCGACATGCGCAGCTGGGCGAAGACCCTGGCGACCGGGACCCTGCTGACCCCCGCCACCCAGGCCCAGCGGCTTGACGTGGTCGACGCGCTCCCGGGCACCGGCTACGGCCTCGGCATCTTCAACGTCCAGGGCTGGATCGGGCACAACGGCTCTCTGCCGGGCTACGGCTCACTGGTCCTCTACCTGCCGGAAGCGAAGGCCACGCTGGTCGTGCTGCTCAACACGGACATCGGGTACGCGGGCCAGGAGCCCAGCACCCTGGTCGGCGAGGCGATCACCAAGATCGTGACCCCCGACCGGGTCTACACCCTCCCGGCCCAGCCGGCGTCGTGAGCGGGGACGGCAGGCGGCCCATGTGCGCGGCGGGCCCCGGGACTTCGGTCCCGGGGCCCGCCGCCGCGTGCGCGGCCCGTCCTTCGCCCGGGCCGACTCCCGCCGTAGCGTAGGGAGTCGAGGGCGCCGGTGGTCCGGACGGCGCGAAACACCCCCGAGGGAGACGCACATGAACGGTCAGGCAGCACAGCGGGACGGCCGGTCCCCGGCGGAGGACTCCGCTTCCGCCGTCTCGGTCCGCGCGGCAGGCGAGGCGGACGTCGACGCGGCGGCCGTGCTGTTCCGCGGCTACCTCGACTTCTACGAGGTGGACATCGAGGACCCGGACGCCCCGCGGGCCTTCCTGGCGGAGCGGATCGCCAAGGACGAGTCGCTGGTGCTGCTCGCCGATGTCCCGGAGGCCGGAACGGTCGGCTTCGCGCAGGTCTACCGCGGGTTCTCGTCCCTCTCCCTGCGGACCGCCTGGGTCCTCAACGACCTCTACGTCGCCCCGGCCGGCCGCCGTACCGGGGCCGGCCGGGCGCTGCTGCGCGAGGTGCTGCGCCGGGCCCGCGAGGCCGGGGTGTCCGGCGTGCAGCTGGAGACGGCGTACGACAACACCGTCGCGCAGGGGCTGTACGAGGCGGAGGGCTTCGTCCGCGAGGAGTTCCACGTGTACTTCCACGACCTGGGCTGACCGGCCCGCGGCAGCGGTACCGGCGGGAACGGCGACGGGAATGGCGGCGGAAATGGCGGCGGGAGATGAAACATTCTCCGCCGCCATCGCGTCACAGGGAGGGGACGGACGCGAGGGGGGAGCACATGCGCCAGGGGCGCAGGGACGGGTTCCGTGAGTTCGCCGCGGGCCGCTCGGGCCATCTGTACCGGTCGGCATGTCTGCTCGTGGGCGGGGACACCCACCTCGCGGAGGACCTGGTGCAGGAGACCCTGGGGCGGATGTACCAGCGGTGGGGCCGGATCTCCCGGATCGACAATCCGGCGGCGTACGCCCAGACGGTGCTGGTCCGGGTCTTCCTCACGCACCGGCGCCGCCGCTCGGCGGGGGAGCGGCCGGTCGGGGAGCTCCCAGACGCCGGCGCGCCCGAGCAGGGCGGCGGGGATCCGGCGCTGCGGCTGACGCTGCTGGAGGCGCTGGGACGGCTGGCGCCCAAGGACCGGGCGGTGCTGGTGCTGCGCTACTGGGAGGACCGCAGCGTCGAGGAGACCGCCGACGCGATGAACGCCTCCTCGGCGGCGGTCCGTACCCGGACCACGCGCGCGCTCGCCCGGCTGCGGGAGCAGCTGGGCGGCAGCCTCGCCGCCTTCGTGGACCTCTGAACCGCCGGTCGGCCCCCTCCACCGACTCCACCCGAAACGGAAGGCTTGATTCCTTATGTCCTTCGAAGACGAACTCGCCGAAGCCCTCCGGCGCACGGGGGAGGGCTTCACGACCAACCCCGGAGCCCTCGCGGAAGCGGGCGAGGAGCGCGGCCGGCGACGGGCGCGCCGCCGGGCCGCAGCGGCGGGCGGATCCGCGCTGGCCCTGGTCCTGACCGCCACGGCGGGGGCCTACGCCGGAGGCCTGTTCGGCGGTTCCGGGGCCGAGGGCGCGGTCCCCGCCGCGGCGCCGCCGGCGACCCCGCGGGCCGACGGGCGCCGGACCGGCACCGGCGCGGTCACCGCCGACCGGATGATCGGCAACCTGAAGTCGCTCCTGCCGGGCGGTCGGCTCACCGAGCCGAAGGCGCGGGGCACGGACGACGAGCTGGGACCCAGGGTCGGGGCCGTGTACGACGACGGGAAGGGCCCGGCGGCCATCTCCCTCAGACTCCAGCGCGTGGACCCGTTCGGCAGCCAGGCCCGCGCGCACACCGAGTGCGAGGACAGGAACCTGCAGTCCTACGACGACTGCCGGACCGAGCAGCTGCCGGACGGCTCCCGCCTGCTCCTCCACCAGGGGTACGAGTACCCGGACCGCCGGACGGACACCAAGGTCTGGCGGGCCGTGCTCGTGACCGTGCAGGGCTTCCTGGTCGACGCGTCCGAGTGGAACGCCGCAGCCGACAAGGACGCCCCCGTCTCCCGGACCGACCCGCCGCTGACCATCGCGCAGCTGAAGGGCCTGGTCACCTCGGACACCTGGCACGCGGCCCTGAACGACCTGCCGGCGGCCGATCCCGAGCCGGCGCCCCGGCCGGAGTCGATCGCCCTGCGGGACCGGAAGGCCGTGGACGCCTTGGAGCAGCTGATGAACCGGCTCGGGATCACCGTCCCGATCGCCTCCAAGGGCGGGCAGGGGACGTACTACGGCTACGTCGTACTCGACGACGGCAAGGGCAAGTCCCTGGTCCAGATCAACGTCCAGCCGACCGCGAACTCCATGCTCTTCACGGACAACTCTGCCGTCACCACGGAGTCCGACGGCACGAAGGTGAAGGTCACGGCGGGGCCCGGCGAGAAGAACAGGGGCGTGACCCAGTGGAAGGTGGACACCCTGCGCAAGGACGGGCTGCGCGTGGTGCTCAGCGCCTTCAACACGGCGGACCAGAACGGCCCGGCCACCCGCCCCGCACCCGCGCTGACGGCGGAACAGCTGCGGAAGATCGCGCTCGCCCCGGAGTGGAACCTGGGAGCGCCCACCGCCGCCCCCGCTCACTGACCCCGCCCATGGCCCCCCTCACTTGGCGTCCGCGTAGCACTCCACGACCGCCGTCGTGAACGGGAACCGGACCGGGGTGTCGCCGAAGGCGATCCGGCCGGCCCGTTCGCCGGCGGCCCGGATCGCCTCCACGACGGCCGCGGCCTCCTCGGCCGGGCAGTGCACGATCACCTCGTCGTGCTGGAAGAACACCAGCTCGGCCCGCATCCCGGCGGTCGCCTGCCGCAGGGCCGCGAGCAGCAGCAGGGCCCAGTCGGCCGCACTGCCCTGGACGACGAAGTTACGGGTGAACCGGCCGCGGGCCCGGGTGTTGGTGGAGGCGTAGCTCGGGGTCCAGCCGTCCTCCCGGCCCTGCGGGCTCCCGGCCCCGCCCTCCCCGTACCCCTCGCCCGGGTCGACGCCGCCGTCCCCGGCCTCGTCCCCCTCGCCGGAGCCGGCGGGCGGCGGACAGGTGCGGCCCAGCCAGGTCCGTACGAGCCGGCCCTCCTCCCCGGCCTTCGCCGCGTCGTCCACGTACGCGACGGCCCGGGGGAAGCGGCGGCGGAGCGCGGCCAGGTTCTTCAGGCCGTCCCCGGAGGTCTGGCCGTAGACGGCGCCGAGCACGGCGAGCTTGGCCTTCTCCCGGTCGCCCGAGAAGCCCTGCCGGGAGACGGCGGTGTAGAGGTCCGAGGCCTCCCCGGCGACCTCCATGAAGGCGGGGTCGCGGGAGATCGCGGCGAGGACGCGCGGCTCCATCTGGTCGGCGTCGGCGACGACGAGCCGCCAGCCGGGGTCGGCGACCACGGCCCGGCGGATCACCTTGGGGATCTGCAGGGCCCCGCCGCCGTTGGTGACCCAGCGGCCGGTGAGGGTGCCGCCGGGGATGAACTCCGGGCGGAAGCGGCCGTCCCGGACCCAGTCCGCGAGCCAGGCCCAGCCGTGGGCGGTGTAGATCCGGTACAGCTTCTTGTACTCGATCAACGGCTCGACGGCCGGATGGTCCAGCTCCTGGATCTCCCAGCGGCGGGTGGACCTGAGCTTGATCCCGGCCCCGGCGAAGGCCTTGACGACGTCGGCGGGCAGATCGGGGCGCACGCGCCTGCCGAAGGCGGCGGACACGCGGTCGGCCAGCTCGGCGAGGCGCCGGGGCTCCCCGCCGCCCGCGTACCGCTCACCGAGCAGCTCGGTCAGCAGGGCGCGGTGCACGTCGGCGCGCCAGGGCAGCCCCACGCGGTTCATCTCGGCGGCGATGAGGAAGGCCGCCGACTCGGCGGCGGTGAGCAGCCGCATCCGGTCGGGGTGGGCGGTGGCGTCGAGCCGTTTCGCCTGGTCGGCGTGGACGGCGAGCAGGGCCTCCAGGGGGACCGGCGCGGGCTGCGGGTCGAAGAGGGAATCCTGGGCGCGGGGTTCGGCGGCGCGCGGGCGCGGATCGGGCGGTACGGGGGCGTCGGTGAGCCGGGCCCAGGCGGCCGCCGCCGAGCGGGGCTCGCCGAACCGGCCCTCGTGGCCGAGGAGCAGCAGTTCGGCGCCCTCGATGTCGTGGCACCGCTCGACGCGTACGCCCGCGGCGAGCAGCCGGGGGTAGACGGCCGCGGTGGACCGCCAGACCCAGCGCGTGCCGGGCGGGGCGGCGCGCACCGCGTCGGCCGGGTCGCGCACGCGCATCCGGACTCCGTCGGCGGGGGGCACGGGCGCGGCGTGCCACCACCCGTCGCCGTCCTCGGCGAGGGCCCACCGGGGAGTGCGGTCGCTCATGGGTGCGAGTGTCCCACCGGGGTCTGACAGGGGCGGTCCCGCCGTGCCGCGGGGTGCAGGTCGGCGGGGCGGGTGCGGCGCCGTTGCCGGGGCTCCGCCCCGGACCCCGCGCCTCAAACTCCCCCAGCTACCGCTGGGAGGTACCCCCGGGCGGGGCTGGGATGGGCCATCGCCGCGTACACCTCCAGGGCCGCGCGCGGCGGGCGGCCCAGGAGGCGGCGCAGGGTGCCCTCGTCCGGGGCGCCGAGGAAGCCCGCGGCGATGGCCGAGTACGTGGCCACCAGCATCGGCGGCTGGAAGGGCGCCGCGTCCGGGCCGGAGAGGGCGCCGCGGGCCTGCGCCAGGCAGCCCGGGGCGTAGCGCGCGCCCACCGCCGCGGCGAGTTCCGCCCCGCCCAGGGGGCGGTCCCCGACCAGCTCGTAGACCTGCCCGGCATGCGCCTCGGGCGCCAGGGCCACCCGGACCGCCACCTCCGCCAGGTCCTCCCGCGCGACCGCCGCCAGCCGGCCCCCGCCCAGCGGGGCGGTGATCGCCCCGTCGGGCCCCGGCGCGGCGAGCGCGGCCAGCAGCTCGGCGTACAGCCCGTTGCGCAGTACGGTCCAGGCCACCGAGGAGCCGCGCAGGCGGCGTTCGGTCCAGCGGTGCGCCAGCGCGTACGGCAGGTGGTCGCCCGCCCCGGTGAGGCTGGTGTAGACGAGGTGCCGCACCCCGTCCCGCTCGGCGGCCGAGACGGCGGCCCCGTGCCGCGCGATGACCTGGTCGTCCTCGCCGTAACCGGCCGAGATGAGCAGCAGGGTGTCCACCCCGGTGAAGTCGAGGGAGTCCGGGTCGTCGAAGTCCACCCGGACCTGACCGGGGCCGTCCGGGACGCGCGTGCCGAACCGTACGTCCGGCCGGTCCGTGCCGTCGGGGTGGTCCGCCAGCCGGCGTGCGATCAGTGAGCCGAGTCCGCCGGAGGTGCCGGTGATCAAAAGCATGGGGAGTCCTTCGTGTCCGCGCCTGTCGGCCTGATTGGCTTCGGGGGCGGGAACATCGTGTGCCGACGGGCGCACGGCGCGTAAGGAGGCACTTCCATGTCAGTAGGGCACACCGGGATAACCACCCCCGAGCCCCTGCCCGAGCCGTTGCTGAGCTGCGACGACGACTGCGGCATCCGCGACGTCCTCGACCGGCTCGGCGACAAGTGGTCCGTCCTCGTCGTGGTGGAGCTCGGCGCCGGCATGCGCCGGTTCAAGGAGCTCCAGCGCGCGGTCGACGGCATCTCGCAGCGGATGCTCACCCTCACCGTCCGCCGCCTGGAGCGCGACGGCCTGGTCACCCGGACCGTGCACGCCACCGTGCCGCCCCAGGTCGAGTACGAGCTGACCGACCTCGGCCGCAGCCTGACCCTTCTGGTCAAGGGCCTCGCGGACTGGTCGCTGGCGCACCGCGCACGGATCGAAGCCGCCCGCCGGGAATGGGACACGAAGGCGGACATGCCAAGCTGAGGGGTGTGAGAGACCTTGCCGAGACCGTCGACCGAGCCTTCGCCGCCGCCCTCTACGCCCAGGACGACGCCGGGCTGGACACCGGCGCCTCGCTGCTCGTCGCGGACCAGGGAGGCTGGCCCGGGGTCGGGCGGGAGCTGCTGGCGCGCGGGGAGGCGTACGTACGCCAGGGCTGGGAGCGGGGCTGGCAGCCGGCCGACGTGCTGCGGCTGGTCCGCCGGGACCTCGACGAGCGGCACCTGCGGATCACCGGGGACCTGATCGCCGCCGAGGCGCGCCGCTACGCCCGGCTCCCGGCGCGCTGGGGCGCCGCCGAGGTGTGGTGGACGGGCGACGAGGAGTACGCCGACCGGCTCGCGCAGCGGGAACGGGCCGACCGGTTCACGCTGGCCACCGCCTTCCTGGAGGTGCTGCGGCTGCTGATCCGGCTGCCCTCGATCGAACCGGTGGGTCCGCTGCCCGGTGACCCGGCCGACGCGCTCGCCGAGCACGCCCACATCGAGCCGCGCATGCTGGGCCGGATACGGGCCCTGCTCGCCAAGGCCGAGGCGACGAACTTCCCGGAGGAGGCGGAGGCGCTCAGCGCCAAGGCCCAGGAGCTGATGGCCCGGCACACCGTGGACGAGGCACTGCTGGCGGCGAGCGGCAAGGGCCCGGCCCAGGTGCCCGGCGCCTGCCGGATCGGTGTCGAGCCGCCGTACGAGGAGGCGAAGGCGGTGCTGCTCGACGCGGTGGCCACCGCCAACCGATGCCGGGCGGTGTGGAACAGCGGCTTCGAGTTCTCCACGGTGGTCGGCTTCGAGAGCGACCTGGAGGCCGTGGAACTGCTCTACACCTCGCTGCTCGTGCAGGGCACGGCGGCGATGACCCGCGCGGAGGCCGCGCAGCGCTCCGGCGGGCGCAAGCGGACCAAGACCTTCAGGCAGTCCTTCCTGCTGGCCTACGCCAGCCGGCTCGGCCACCGGCTCGCCGAGACCGCCGAGCACACGGCGACGGAGGCCCCCGACAACCTGCCGGCCCTGGTGGCCCGCGACGTGGCGGTCACCTCGCGGGCGGAGGAGATGTTCCCCCGGACCACCACGACCCGGCTGCGCGGGGCCACCGACCACGCGGGCTGGGAGGACGGCACGGCCGCCGCCGACCGCGCCCACATGGGCGGCCGGCAGAAGCCGCTGCCCCGCTAGGCCGTCTCTTTCGGATCTTGCCGGGCCCGCGACGCCCGGCACCGCACCTGGCCGCGTTGTCGGGGCGCCCGAGTACGTCCGGTACACGGTGCGCTCCTCCGCCTTGCCAAGCACGGCACCGGACGCCGCGGGCTCGGCCGACAAGATCCGAAAGAGACGGCCTAGGGGGTGTCCGTCCGGGCGTCCGGACGGGCGTCGTCCGAGCGCAGGGCGCGCGCCTCCGACTTCAGGATGCGCATCGACCGGCCCAGCGAGCGGGCCATGTCGGGGAGCTTCTTGGAACCGAACACCAGCAGGCAGACCACCAGGACCAGGACCAGGTGCCACGGCTGGAGGGCGTTGCGGAACACGGGCGTTCCACCTTTCGGACGGGCCGGCTTCTTTTCGAACGACCGGCTCATGGAACAGGCACAGCCCGGGCCGGGACAAATCTGAAGAAGTCCTGAAAACCGGCGAGGCCGGCGCCACGGGACGCCCCCGGGCGCCCGAGGGCGGTACGGACCTGTCTGTGATCAACGGACCACCCCGCGTGCACGTGCATCTGCCCGTGCAGCCGCTCATGAACACAGCTATGATCCGGAGGAGTTGACATCTGCACTATCGGGGGCTTCCTGTGGACCACGCGTACAACGGGATGGCAGCTGCAGAACTCGCTACCTTGTTTGAGCTGACGTGGCAGAAGAGCAGACACAGCAACTCGCAGGGTTCCTGCGTGGAGTTCGCACGGCTGCCGGGAGGCGATGTCGCCATGCGCAATTCGCGCTTTCCGGACGGACCGGCGCTCGTCTACACACCGGCCGAGATCGAGGCCCTGCTCCTGGGCGTCAAGGACGGCGAGTTCGATCACCTGATCAGCTGACGGAACAGCGCACCCATCAAGCCATGCACGTGCACTGGCCGGGACCGATCGCAATGATCGGTCCCGGCCAGTTGTCCTGTGTTCGCCCTTGATCGGCGGCCGTCGGGCGCTCAGTCCTGGAGCAGGAAGAGCGCCCAGACCACCTTGCCGGTCAGCCGGCCCGCGAGCGGGTGCCAGCCCCAGCTGTCGCTGTACGAGTCCACCAGGAACAGCCCGCGCCCGGACTCCAGGTCGAAGTTCTCCTCGGTGCGCTCCGGTGAGAACGCCCCGCCGGGCCGGTCCTCGCTGGGGTCCCGCACCGCGCACACCAGCCGCGTGCTCCACCGCATCAGGTGCAGCCGTACGGGCGGCTCCGGCTCGGCGTCCGCCCCCCGCGTGTCCTCGGGCAGGGCATGGCGCAGCGCGTTGGTGACGAGCTCGGAGACGACCAGGGCCACATCGTCGAAGCGGTCGTCCAGGCCCCACTGGGACAGGGTCGAACGACAGAAGGAGCGGGCTCCGCGCACCGCCTCGTAACGGGCGGGCAGGGCGCAGGAGGCGGACCCGGAGACAGCCGTGGGGTCGACCGGGGGCAGCCCCTGCCGTAACGGCTCGAGCATGGTCGATCCATTCGTCCCCATGCGAGGCACTCCCGGGATTCGCGGGCGGAGCGGTCATCTCCGTCCAGAAAGAACTGCGGGGTGGGTCCGGCGCCGGCGCGAACAGCACGCAGGTGCGCGGGGACCATCGTTCCGAATGCCGGAGCCGGATGCAAGGGCAGATGCACGTGCACGCGCCGGACCTGTCCACTCCCGTGACGGTTCTGACTCATTTCTTCCTACGCATACTGACGGACTTCTTTTCCCGAAGACGGGATTCCGTTACAGAACGAGTACGAGCCGATGCGTTTTGGTGGCAGACTGCGGCCCCTGGGGTACGGGGGCCCCGAGACGCTCGCGCACACCACGCGCACGCCAATGCGATGGGGAGGGCAGTACTAGTGACCGCAGAAGCAAGCGGTTCTGTGGTGCGCCGCATCCTCCTGGGCTCCCAGCTCAGGCGACTCCGAGAATCCCGCGGCATCACCCGTGAGGCGGCCGGCTACTCGATCCGCGCATCCGAATCGAAGATCAGCCGCTTGGAGTTGGGAAGGGTGAGCTTCAAGGCCAGGGACGTCGAGGACCTCCTCACGCTCTACGGAGTCACTGACAGCGCGGAGCGCGAGTCGCTGCTCGGACTGGTCCGGGAGGCCAACGCGACCGGCTGGTGGCACAGTTACGGCGACGTGCTGCCCGGGTGGTTCCAGACGTACATCGGCCTGGAGGGCGCCGCCTCGCTCATCCGGATCTACGAAGTCCAGTTCGTCCACGGACTGTTGCAGACCGAGGCGTACGCCCACGCCGTCGTCAGCCGCGGGATGCCCGGCGCCACCGCCGCCGAGATCGACCGCCGCGTCGCCCTGCGCCTGGAGCGCCAGAAGGTCCTCGTCTCCGAGAACGCCCCCGTCTTCCACGCCGTCCTCGACGAGGCCGCGCTGCGCCGCCCGTACGGCGACCGCGAGGTCATGCGCGGTCAGCTGGAGCACCTCATCGAGGTCTCCCAGCGGCCCAACGTGCAGCTCCAGGTGATGCCCTTCTCCTTCGGCGGCCACGCGGGCGAGAGCGGAGCCTTCACCCTGCTGCGCTTCCCCGAGTCCGATCTCCAGGACATCGTCTATCTGGAACAGCTCACCAGTGCCCTCTACCTGGACAAGGGCGAGGAAGTGGGGCAGTACGAGCGGGCGATGGAGCGGCTCCAGGCGGATTGCCCCGACGCCGAGCGGACCCGGGATCTTCTGCGCGGCCTGCTCCAACTGTCTTGATTCGCACGTAGTATGACGTCTGATCAGTGCATGATGACCGATCGGTCTCCGGTGCAGCGCACGGGTGCGCGCTCGCAGTAAGGGATGGCATGTCCATATTCAGCGACCTGGCTCACCAGTACATCGACGGCGAATGGCTGGCCGGTACCGGTTCGTGGGACATCATCGACGTCAACCCCTTCAACGGGGAGAAGCTCGCGGCCATCACCGTGGCCACCGTCGAGCAGGTGGACCAGGCCTACCGCGGCGCCGAGCGCGCCCAGCGCGAGTGGGCCGCCACCAGCCCTTACATCAGACGCGCCGTCCTGGAGCGCGCCCTGCGGATCACCGAGGAGCGCGAGAAGGAGATCGTCGAGGCGATGATCGACGAGCTCGGCGGGACGCGTCCCAAGGCCGAGTACGAGGTCCACCTCGCGATGGAGTTCATCCGCGAGTCCCTCCAGCTCGCCGTCCGGCCCGAAGGGCGGATCCTGCCCTCGCCGGTCGAGGGCAAGGAGAACCGGGTCCAGCGGCTCCCCGTGGGCGTCGTCACGGTGATCAGCCCCTTCAACTTCCCCTTCCTGGTGACCCTGAAGTCGGTCGCCCCGGCCCTGGCGCTGGGCAACGCGGTCGTCATCAAGCCCAACCAGAACGCCCCGGTCGTGGGCGGCGGCGTGATCGCCAAGATCTTCGAGGACGCCGGGCTGCCCGCCGGCCTGCTGAACGTCCTGGTCACCGACATCGCCGAGATAGGCGACGCGCTCCTGACCCACCCCGTCCCCAAGGTCATCTCGTTCGCGGGATCGGACCGGGTCGGCCGGCACGTCGGGGCGATCGCCGCCCGCCACTTCAAGCGCACGGTCCTGGAGCTCAGCGGCAACAGCGCGCTCGTCGTGCTCGACGACGCCGACCTCGACTACGCGGTGGACGCGGCCGTCTTCAGCCGCTTCGTCTACCAGGGCCAGGTCTGCATGGCCGCGAACCGGATCCTCGTCGACGCCTCCGTCGCGGAGGAGTTCACCGAGAAGTTCACCGCGCGCGTGCGCGCCCTCAAGACGGGCGACCCGCACGAGGCCGACACCCACATCGGCCCCCTGATCAACTCCTTCCAGGCCGACGCCCTGACCGCGCTCGTGGACCAGGCCGTGGAATCCGGCGCGCAGGCGCTCGTACGCGGGTCTACGCGCGGCAACCTGGTCGAACCCACGGTGCTCGCCGGGATCCCCGAGGACTCCCCGCTGCTGAGCCAGGAGATCTTCGGCCCGGTGGCCCTGCTGGTGGTCTTCGACGGCGAGGACGAGGCCGTACGGCTGACCAACGCGACCCCCTACGGGCTGAGCGGCGCCGTGCACACCCGGGACGTGGAGCGGGGCGTCCGCTTCGCCCAGCGGATCGAGACGGGCATGATCCACGTCAACGACTCCACCATCGGGGACGAGCCGCTGGCCGCCTTCGGCGGCGAGAAGGCCTCGGGTCTGGGCCGGCTGAACGGCGAGGCCACGGTCGAGGCCTTCACCACGCAGAAGTGGATCTCCGTGCAGCACGGCCGGACGACCTTCCCGTTCTAGGTCTCACAGGTCGCACCCCTAGGGGGTGTCTTGCCGATCAGGCCGGGCTCGCGGCGCCCGGTGCCGCGCCTCGCCGCGTTGTCCTCGGTCGGCGACGCTCCGCGTCGCCTCCCTCGTCCGCCTTGCGATCCACGGCACCGGACCCCGCTCCCCGATCCGGCCTGATCGACAAGACACCCCCTAGACTCGGCCGGGCGTAGGAAGCCGCCCGGGGGAGAACGAGTTGAGCAACATACCGGAGACCGGCCGGACCCCTCGGGTCCAGAACCGTCTCGTCGTCATCCAGATCGTGGTCTTCTCGCTGTTGCTCACGCTGGGCGGACGCCTGTGGTACCTCCAGATACGCAATGGCTCGGAGTACACGGACGAGGCGAAGAACAACCACGTCCAGCAGGTGGTGCAGCCGGCCGTGCGCGGCTCGATCCTGGACTCGCGCGGGGTCCCGCTCGCCGACAACGCCACCCACCTCGTGGTCTCCGCCAGCCGCACCGAGCTGCTGACCATGAAGGACAAGGGCAAGTCCGTCCTGACCCGGCTCGCCGGGGTGCTGGGCATGGACGCCCAGGAGGTCGTCGACAAGGTCCGGCTCTGCGACGCCAAGACCAAGCAGCCCTGCTGGAACGGCTCCCCCTACCAGCCGATCCCGGTCAGCGACGAGGCCACCACCGAGCAGGCCCTGCAGATCCGCGAGCACCCCGAGGACTTCCCGGGCATCACGGCCGAGGCGACCGCCCTGCGCCGTTACGCGGCCCCGGACGCGGCCAACACCTCGCAGGTGCTGGGCTACCTCTCGCCGGTCACCGACGATGAGATCGCCAGGGCGAAGAAGTCGGACTCCCCGTACCTGCGCTCCGACCAGGTGGGCCGCTCCGGTCTGGAGCGCACGTACGACAAGGAGCTGCGCGGCAAGGCGGGCATCACCCGCTACGAGGTGGACAATCTCGGCCGCGTCATCGGGCAGGGTCAGACCGATCCGGCGCAGCCCGGTTCGAACATCGTGACCTCGATCGACTCCCGCGTGCAGGCCGTCGCCGAGCGCGAGCTGAACAACGCGATGATCGAGGCCCGCAAGGTCCGGGACAAGAACACCGGCCGCGACTACGAGGCCGACTCGGGCGCGGTCGTGGTGATGGAGACCAAGACCGGCCGGGTCGTGGCGATGGCCTCGAACCCGACGTACGACCCCAACGCCTGGGTGGGCGGCATCTCCGCCAAGGACTACGCCTCCCTCACCGACAAGGAGTCGAACTACCCGCTGCTGAACCGGGCCATCCAGGGCCAGGCGGCGCCGGGTTCCATCTTCAAGGTGGTCACCTCCACGGCCGCGGTCAACGCCGGGTACCCGTTCAACAACCGCTACCCTTGCCCCAGCTCGTATTCGGTCGGCAGCCAGACCTTCACGAACTTCGAGTCGCAGGGCCACGGTGACATCACCATCGGCCGGGCGCTGGAGGTCTCCTGCGACACCGTCTACTACGCCATCGCCGACCAGGAGTGGAAGAAGGACGGCGGCATCAAGCCGAAGAAGGACCCGAAGGACTGGTTCCTCAAGACCGCCCACGAGTTCGGGCTGGGCAAGCGCACCGGCATCGACCTGCCGAACGAGGTCCCCGGCCGGGTCCCCGACCGGAAGTGGAAGCAGGACTTCTTCGACGCGAACAAGGACGCCTGGTGCCGCGACGGCAAGAAGAACGGCTCCTTCGCCGAGAAGATCGCCTACGAGAACTGCCGCCAGGGCAACCAGATGCGTGAGGGTGACGCCATCAACTACTCGATCGGTCAGGGCGACACGCTCGTCACCCCGGTCCAGATGGCCTCCGTCTACGCGGCCATCGCCAACGGCGGCACGCTCCACCAGCCCAGCATCGGCAAGGCGATCGTCAGCGCCGACGGAAAGTCGGTCCAGGAGATCGCGCCGAAGGAGCAGGGCAGGCTGCCGATGGACGCGAAGACCCGCGACAACATCGACGAGGCCCTCGCGGGCGTCGCCACCAACGGCAGCGCGGCCTGGCGCTTCGGCGGCTGGCCGCAGAAGCAGATCCCGATGCACGCCAAGACGGGCACGGCCGAGGTCCAGGGCAAGCAGACGACCTCGTGGTTCGCCTCGTACACCGAGGACTACGCGATCGTCATGACGATCTCCCAGGGCGGCACCGGCTCGGGCGCCTCGGGACCGGCGGTCCGCAGCATCTACGAGGCGATGTACGGCCTCGACCCGACGGGCAGGCAGGACCTCTCCAAGGCCCTGCTCCCGCAGCCCGCGGCCGCCCTGCCGGCGATCCACCCCGACGGGGAGACCGAAGGCAACTGAAGGGCCAATGAGGACAGGATCTGACCGCAAGGCTCCGTAGCGTGTGTCCTGTCGGGGGGAAAGGCCCCCCGGCAGGACACCTCACGCAGAAGGCGGTCGGTCATGGCCCAGATTTCCACCGAAGTCCCCGGCGACGAGCGCGGCACCCTCCTCGCCTTCGTCGAGGCCCAGCGCACGGCGATCCGCGAGTCGCTGCTCGGGCTCGGCGAGGAGCAGGCCGCGAGCCGCCCCAGCGCCAGCGAGCTCACCCTGTCCGGGCTGCTCAAGCACGTGGCCGAGGTCGAGCTGAACTGGCTGCGCATGGCCCAGCAGGTGCCCAACGAGAAGCAGCGCACCCAGGAGACCTGGGGCGAGGCCTTCCGTCTGGTCGACGGCGAGTCGATCCCGTCGGTCCTCGCCTTCTGGGACGAGGTCGCGCAGCAGACGGCGGAGTTCGTCGCCGCCCTCCCGAGCCTGGACGAGACCTTCCCCCTGCCGCCGGCGCCCTGGTTCCCCAAGGACGCCAAGGTCTCGATGCGCTGGATGCTCCTGCACCTGGTGGAGGAGTTCGCCCGGCACGCGGGCCACGCGGACATCGTCCGCGAATCCCTCGACGGCACCAAGGCCATGGGCTAGACGGCGGGGGCTTAGCCTGGCCCCATGTCAGCGATCCGGCTTCTTGTCCTCGGCGCGGTCCGCCAGCACGGGCGGGCCCACGGGTACCAGGTACGCAACGACCTGGAGTACTGGGGCGCCCACGAGTGGTCGAACACCAAGCCCGGATCGATCTACCACGCGCTGAAGCAGATGGCGAAGCAGGGCGTCCTGCACGCGCACGAGGTGGCACCGAGCGCGGCGGGCGGGCCGCCGCGCACCGAGTACGAGGTGACGGACGCCGGCCGCGAGGAGTACTTCCGGCTGCTGCGCGAGGCGCTCGCGGCGTACGACCAGAAGACGGACGTGCTGTCGGCGGCGATCGGCTTCATGGTCGATCTGCCGCGGGCGGAGGTGCTCGCGCTGCTCCGGGAGCGGCTGGCGAAGCTGGCGCTCTGGCGGTCGTCGGTGACGGAGTACTACACGCCGGAGGGCGGCCCGGAGGCGCTCGGCCACATCGGCGAGATCATGCACATGTGGGTCCACTCCGCCGACGCGGAGGCGGAGTGGACCCGGGGGCTGATCGCCCGGATCGAGGGGGGCGCGTACTCCTTCGCGGGCGAGGGCGGCGAACCGTTCGTGGGGGTGCTGGCGGAAGGCCAGGAGAACCCGTACGCCTAATCAAGTTTGACTAGCCCATGGGTGGGCACTACCTTTGCGGATCCTGGTAATCAAATTTGATTAGTGAGGAACGGTTTTGGCGATCTCCGTCGAAGGTGTCCACAAGCGCTACGGCGACAAGCAGGCCCTGGCCGGGCTCGACCTGGAGGTGGCGCGCGGCACCGTGCACGCGGTGCTCGGCCCCAACGGCGCCGGCAAGACCACGGCCGTACGGATCATGAGCACCCTGCTCCGCCACGACGAGGGCGCGGTCCGGGTGGCGGGCCACGACGTCACCGCGGACCCGGCGGCCGTCCGCGCCCGGATCGGGCTGCTCGGCCAGCACGCTGCGCTCGACGAGGAACTGGCCGGGCGGCAGAACCTGGAGATGTTCGGCCGCCTCCACCACCTGGGCGCACGCCGGGCCGGGCGGCGCGCCGACGAACTGCTGGAGCGCTTCGGCCTCGCGGACACCGGCCGCAAGGCGGTGAAGCGGTACAGCGGCGGCATGCGGCGCAGGCTCGACCTCGCCGCCTCCCTGATCACGGACCCGGAGGTGCTGTTCCTGGACGAGCCGACCACCGGCCTCGACCCGCGCGGCCGCGCCGAGGTGTGGGGCGCGGTCCGCTCCCTGGTCGGCGGCGGCACGACCGTCCTGCTCACCACGCAGTACCTGGAGGAGGCCGACCGACTGGCCGACCGGATCGCCCTGATCGACGGCGGCCGGGTCGCGGCCGAGGGCACGGCCGACGAACTGAAGGCCCTGGTCGGGGCGGACCGGATCGTCGTGGTCCTGCGGGACGCGGCACGGCTGGCCGAGGCGGCGCGGCTGCTGCCCGACCCCTCCGTCGATCCCGACACCCTGACCCTGAGCTTCCCGGTGGCGGACCGGATGGCGGGCCTGGCCCGGACCCTGCGGACGCTGGAGGAGGCCGGCGTCGAGGCGGCCGACCTCGCCGTCCGGCGCCCCACGCTGGACGAGGTCTTCCTGCACCTGACGGACCGCGAGGAGGTGGCCGCATGAGCGCGGCATGGGTGGTCTCGGACTCCTGGACGATGACCCGGCGCGAGCTGGCCCACTGGGCGCGGCAGCCGGTCCAGATGGTCGTCGGCCTGGTCTTCCCCGTGATGATGCTGCTGATGTTCGGCTTCCTGGTGGGCGGCGGGCGCGGGATCGACGGCGAGTACGTCGAGTTCCTGGTCCCGGGGATGCTCGCCCTCACCATGGCCTTCGGGCTGGAGGCCACCCTGACCGCGGTCACCCAGGACCTGAGCAAGGGGGTGATCGACCGCTTCCGCGCCATGCCGATGTCCTCCTCCGCGGTCCTGGTGGGCCGCAGCGCCGCCGACATGCTCCAGTCGGCCGTGGGGCTGGCGGTCCTGGCCGCGGTCGGGCTGCTGCTCGGCTGGCGCTGGCACGACGGCGCGGCGGCCGCCCTCCTCGCCTTCGGGCTGCTCCTGCTGCTGCGCTTCGCGATGCTGTGGATCGGGATCTGGCTCGGCATGGTCGCGGGCCGGCCGGAGCTGGTGCAGGCGGTGCAGATCCTGGTGTGGCCGGTGGGCTTCCTGTCCAACGCGTTCGCCACGCCGGAGTCGATGCCGGGCTGGCTGGGAGCGGTGGTGGAATGGAATCCGCTCTCGGCGACGGCCACGGCCGTCCGCGACCTGTTCGGCAACCCGGCCGCGGCCCCGCCGTCGTGGGCCGCCGACCACGCGGCCCTGCTGGCCGTCGTCTGGCCGCTCCTGCTGCTCGCGGTCTTCTTCCCGCTGGCGGTGGGCCGCTACCGGGGCCTGAGCAGGTAGCCGCCGAAGAGGACTTGCACCTCACGCGGCGTGAGGAACCACAGTGAAGGGCGTACCCGACCAGAGGAGGGAAGAGATGGGCCACTCCGTGGGCCAGGTCGCCGGATTCGCCGGAGTCACGGTGCGCACCCTGCACCACTACGACGAGATCGGTCTGCTCTCGCCGAGCGGCCGCAGCGGCGCGGGCCACCGGCGGTACGACGACGCCGACCTGGACCGGCTGCAGCGGATCCTGTTCTACCGGGAGCTCGGCTTCCCCCTCGACGAGGTCGCGGCCCTGCTGGACGACCCGGACTCGGATCCGCAGGAGCATCTGCGCCGGCAGCATGCCCTGCTGACCGACCGGATCGCCCGGCTCCAGCAGATGGCCAAGGCCGTTGAGCACGCCATGGAGGCGAAGAAGATGGGCATCAACCTCACGCCCGAGGAGAAGTTCGAGGTCTTCGGGGACCAGGACCCGGAGCAGTACGCGCAGGAGGTCGAGGAGCGCTGGGGCGACACCCCGGCGTACGCCGAGTCGCAGCGCCGGGCGGCCTCGTACACCAAGGACGACTGGCAGCGGATCCAGGACGAGTCCGCCGACTGGGGCCGCCGGTACGTGGCGGCCATGGAGGCGGGCGAGCCCGCCGACGGCGAGCGCGCGATGGACCTGGCCGAGGAGCACCGCCTGCACATCCACAAGTGGTTCTACGACTGCCCGTACGAGATGCACACGTGCCTCGGCGAGATGTACGTGGCGGACGAGCGGTTCACGGCGTTCTACGACGCGATGAAGCCGGGGCTCGCCGAGCACCTGCGGGACGCGATCCTGGCGAACGGTGTGCGCAAGGTGTAAGCGGAATGTCACGCATGCGCCCCCCACCCGTACCTGGAACTGGGTGGGGGTCGTGTGCGTTGATAATTGAAAACCGCCCGTCCCGCTGCACGTCCCCCGATCCAGGAGAGCCCGGAACCCGTGTATACGCTTGCGCTCGGCCCTACGTGGCTGTCCCCGGACTATCTGATCTCGCACTTCGGTCTGATCGGCATCCTGGTCATCGTCTTCGCCGAGTCGGGACTCTTCGCGTTCCTCCCGGGCGACTCCCTGCTGTTCACGGCGGGCCTGCTGGTCGCGGACGGGCAGTACATCAAGCAGCCGCTGTGGCTGGTCTGCACCCTGATCGTGGCCGCCGCGATCATCGGTGACCAGGTCGGCTACATGATCGGCAAGTTCTTCGGGCCCAAGCTCTTCAACCGGCCGAAGTCCAAGCTCTTCAAGCGGGAGAACCTGGACAAGGCGCACGAGTTCATGGACAAGCACGGCCCCAAGGCCATCGTGCTCGCCCGCTTCGTGCCGATCATCCGCACCTTCGCCCCGATGGTCGCGGGCGCCGGCACGATGAAGTACCGCACCTTCCTGACCTACAACGTCATCGGCGGCATCGGCTGGGGTGCGGGCGTCACGATCGCCGGCTACTGGCTCGGCCAGATCGAGTTCATCAAGACGAACGTCGAGCCGATCCTGGTGGGCATCGTCCTGATCTCGGTCATCCCGGTGATCTTCGAGGTGCTGAAGGCCCGCAAGGAGGGCAAGGCGAACGCCGGCGCCGTGGCGGCCGAGGCCGTGGCCGACGGTTCCGCCCCGCAGGCCCCCGGCGCGCGCGGCCGCCACGCCAAGCGCTGAGGCCCGTCCGCAGCACCCCGTGCAAGCCCGTACCGCCCCGGAGGCCCGTGAGAGGCCCCGGGGCGTACGTGTGCCCGTGGGAGGCCGCGTACGGGGCCCTGCGGGGCTCCGGCGCTCAGAAGCCGCGGGTCCGCTTCGCCGCACGGCGCTTGGCGGCGCTCGTGGCCCCCGGGATGCGCATGAACAGCCGCGAGGCCTCCGACCCGAGGTTGACCCCGATCGCGATGGCCAGCGCGACGGCCGCGGCGTTCACCAGCGAGCCCAGGCCCTCGTTCAGCCGGTTCTCGGCGATCAGCAGCAGCCCGTAGTACACCGCCGAGCCGGGCAGCAGCGGGCCGATGGCGGCCGTCACGTACGGCAGGGCGGAGGCGAAGCGGTAGCGGGAGAAGAGCTGCCCGAAGAGGCCCACGAGCCCCGCCGCGATGGCCGTGGACGGTACGGGCGGGATGCCCCCCGCGTAGTGCAGGGCCCCGAAGGTGACCCAGGCGACCGCTCCGTTCAGCGTCACGATCCACACGGTGGAGCGTTCCTGCTGGAGCAGGATCGCGAAGGTGAACACCAGCACCATCGAGGCGGCGATCTGGATCAGCGGCCGCTGCTGGATCTGGAGGACCTCCTCCGGCCGCGGCGAGGCGTCGAACTGCAGCCCCACGTAGAGCACCACCAGTACGCCCATGATGATGCCGATGAAGAGGTACATGACCTCCAGCAGCCGGGCCGACGCGGTGATGTAGTAGCCGGTCAGGCCGTCCTGCACGGCCGCGACCACGGCCCGCCCCGGCAGCAGCGCGAACAGCCCGCCGGTGATCACGGCGGAGGCCTTGACGTCGATCCCCGTCATGTTGAGCGCGACCCCGAGGGCGGCCGGCGGCATCGCGGCGACCACGAACTGGTAGAACTCGGGCAGCCCGCGCCCGGCGCACAGCCAGGCCAGGCGGTCACCGAGCATCGCGCCGATCGCAGCGGCGAAGAAGACGAGGACCCCGCCGCCGACGAGGGTGGAGGCGGCCCCGGCGAGCAGTCCGGCGGAGGCCGTGAGCATCCAGCCGGGGTACGGGTGCCGGTTGCGGCGGATCTCGGCGAGGCGCCGGTAGGCCTCCTCCAGCGACACGTCGATCTCGTGGGCGCTGATGTCGTCCACGAGCCGGAACACGGCCGCGAGCCGGTTGTAGTCGGTGCCGCGGCGGCGCACGGTCCGGCTGGCCGAGACCGGGTCGCCCACCAGCGAGGGGTGGTGGGTGATCGACAGCATGGTGAAGGTGACGGTCGGCTCGCAGCGGTCCAGCCCGTACGAGCGGGCCACCGCGAACATCGCGGCCTCCACGTCCTCGGCGCCCTCACCGCCCGCGAGCAGCAGCTCCCCGATGCGCAGGGTCAGGTCGAGCACGCGGCCCACGGCGGGCCCGGTCTCGCTGTGGCGCTGCACGAGCTCCGGTACGGGGCGCACGTCGACCGGCATGCGCAGCATCGTGCGCATGCGGTCCTGCCAGGGCGATTCCTTCATCTGCGCGACGGGGAAGCCCTGGCCGGGGGTGTAGGCGGGCGGGGACTGCGCGGCCCGGTAGGTGGCCGGGGCGGCGAAGGCCGACCCCTCGGGCTCGGGCTCCACCGGATCGGCGCCCGCCGGACGGGCGAATTCCGAGGTGGGCTGGTCCTCCTCGGGAACGCCCGGCTCGATTCCGGGCGGCGGCGTGAAGGCGCTGTGCGCCTCGTCGGACTGGGGCTTCCTGTCCTCGGCCCCGTCGGCCTCCGCCACGCGTCCTCCAGTCCGTGATCACCCGGGGTATCAGTATGCGGAATCGTTTCCTCCCGCCGCACACCCAGCTTCCACCCGGTACCCGCCCGGCCGCGCGCGCCGCAGCGGCCCGCGAACGCGACGGCGGGCGGCATCCCCGAGGGATACCGCCCGCCATGTCACGAGGGGCGCGGGGGAGTGCCCCGGCCCGTTACCGCCGAGCGCGAGCTCAGTGGTGGCCGCCCTGCGCCTCCAGGCGCTTGAACGAGGCCTCGATCTCGGCCTCGGCCTCGGTGCGGCCGACCCAGTTCGCGCCCTCGACGGACTTGCCCGGCTCCAGGTCCTTGTAGACCTCGAAGAAGTGCTGGATCTCCAGGCGGTCGAACTCGGACACGTGGTGGATGTCGCGCAGGTGCTCGACACGCGGGTCGGAGGCCGGCACGCACAGCAGCTTGGCGTCGCCGCCCGCCTCGTCCGTCATGTTGAACATGCCGATGGCGCGGCACTTGATCAGGCAGCCCGGGAAGGTCGGCTCGTCAAGGATGACCAGCGCGTCCAGCGGGTCGCCGTCCTCGCCCAGGGTGTTCTCGACGAAGCCGTAGTCGGCCGGGTAGCTGGTCGAGGTGAAGAGGCGACGGTCCAGACGGATCCGGCCGGTCTCGTGGTCCACCTCGTACTTGTTCCGCGAACCCTTGGGGATCTCGATGGTGACGTCGAACTCCACGTCCTGCTCCTCCATGATCAGCTGCATTGCTTCGGGACTGCGTCGATTCGTCTGCGTGCGCGTCCGGCCCAGCCCTGCCGGGTGGGGTGCCATGCTCGCGGCAAGACGCAGTGGTTAAGTGTCCCTCACGCATATGTGTGATCGCGAAAGGGGCTGGTCCGAGGTGCCATTGGTCAAGACCTGGCAGCTCATCGCGGGGTCGGCCGTCGCCGGCCTCGCCCTGTCGGTGGCAGCGGTGGCCGCTGCCGGTCCTTGGGACTCCGGCCAGCGTAAGGCCGAGCGGGACAGGGCCGCCTCCTGGAGCCGTACGGGTGGCGCAGATCACGGTGGAGGGCCCGGCTCCGGGGCCCTGCCCGAGGCCGCGCCCAGCGCCCCCGGAGTGCTCGGCGCGATCGGCCCCGGCGTCCCGCGCGGGCAGAGCGCCCCCGCCGCGCCCGCCGCCGCCGGGGGCCTGGCCGCCGCGCTGAAGCCGCTGCTCGCCGACCCCGCGCTCGGCACCGTCCGTACCGCGTCCGTCGTCGACACCGCCACCGGCCAGGTCCTCTACGAGTCCGGGGCGCGGGACGCGATGACCCCCGCCTCCACCGTCAAGATCGCCACCGCCGCGGCCGCGCTGGCCGCCCTCGGCCCCGAGCACCGGATCCGGACCACCGTCACGCCCGACGCCGCCCCCGGACAGATCGTCCTGGTCGGCGGCGGCGACCCCTCGCTCACCGCGAAGAAGAAGAGCCCCGCCGGATCCGGCGGCAGCCTCGTCGCCCTCGCCGGAGACACCGCGCAGGCCCTCAAGGCCGCCGGCACCGACACCGTGACCCTCGGGTACGACGACAGCCTCTACACCGGCCCCGCCCGCCACCCGATCGGCGTCAACCCCAACATCGCTCCGGTGGCCGCCCTGACCGCCGACGAGGGCCGCCCCGACGACTCCACCTCCGGGCCCGTGGACCGGTCCGACGACCCCGCCAGGGACGCCGCCCGGGCCTTCCGCACCCTGCTGGCCGAACGCGGCATCAAGGTCACCGGCGAACCGGCGAAGGCCAAGGCCGCCGCCGGCGTCCAGCCGCTGGCCGTCACCCTCTCCACCCCCGTCGCCGGGCTCGTCGAGCGGATGCTGACCAGCAGCGACAACGACATCGCCGAGGCCCTCGCCCGGCAGACCGCCCTCGCCTCCGGCCGCCCCGCCAGCTTCGAGGGCGCCGAGCAGGCCGTCACCGACCGGCTCACCGCCCTCGGCATCGACACCTCCGGCTCCCGCTTCGCCGACGGCAGCGGCCTGAACCGCGCCGACAAGATCAGCGCGGGCCTGCTGACCGGGCTCCTCACCAAGGCCGCCGACCCCCAGCGCCCCGAGCTGCGGCCGGTCCTCACCGGACTGCCCGTCGCCGGATTCACCGGAACCCTCAAGGCCCGCAACTCCGGCAGCTCCCCGGCCGCCGGCCTGCTCCGCGCCAAGACCGGCACCCTGTCCGGGGTGAACTCCCTCTCCGGGACGGTCGTCGACCCCTCCGGTCGGCTCCTCGCCTTCGCCTTCCTGACGGCGAACACCCCCGGCCCCGAGGGCGCCGAGAAGGCCCTCGACAAGCTGGCCGCCGCCGTCGCGACCGCTTCGTAGGGGGTCCGCCGGAGGGCCGGTCCACGTACGGTTGACGCATGACGAGCATCGGTGGTGCGGAGATGGTCGACTGGAACCTCGCGGTGGCGACCGCGACCCGACTTGTACGACCCGGCCCGGAGGTCACCCGGGACGAGGCGCGGGCCGTCGTGGCCGAGCTGCGGCGGCACGCCAGGACCTCGGAACGGCACGTGCGCGAGTTCACCCGGATGATCCCCGAGGGGTCGGCCGTCCCCGACACGCCCGTCCTGGTCGTCGACCGGGCCGGCTGGGTCAAGGCCAACGTCGCCGGCTTCCGCGAACTGCTCCAGCCGCTCCTCGGCAAGATGCAGGACCGCCGCGCGGGCGCCTCCGGCGGAGCCGTCCTCGGCGCCGTCGGCGGCAAGGTCACCGGCGTCGAGCTGGGCATGCTGCTGAGCTTCCTGGCCTCCCGGGTCCTGGGCCAGTACGAGACCTTCGCGCCCGTCTCCCGGGACCTGCCCGCCTCCGCCGCCGGCGGCCGGCTGCTGCTCGTCGCCCCCAACATCGTGCACGTCGAGCGCGAGCTGGAGGTGCACCCGCACGACTTCCGGCTGTGGGTCTGCCTGCACGAGGAGACGCACCGTACACAGTTCACGGCCGTCCCGTGGCTGCGCGACCACCTCGAAGGCGAAATCCAGACGTTTCTCGGCGCCACCGAAGTGGACCCGTCCACCGTCCTGGAACGCATCCGTGAGGCCGCCCAGTCCTTCGCGGGCGCCCGCCCCGACGCCGAGCACGGCGACGAGGGCCGCTCCCTCGTGGAGCTCGTGCAGACCCCCGAGCAGCGCGAGATCCTGAGCCGGCTCACCGCCGTCATGTCCCTGCTGGAGGGCCACGCCGACTTCGTCATGGACGGGGTCGGCCCCCAGGTGGTGCCCTCGGTCGCCGAGATCCGGGAGAAGTTCCAGCAGCGCAGGGCCAGCGGGGCCGGCCGCCTCGACGCCGCCCTGCGCAAGCTGCTGGGCCTCGACGCCAAGCTGCGCCAGTACCGCGACGGCGAGCGCTTCGTACGCGCCGTCGTCGGCCAGGTCGGCATGGACGGCTTCAACCGGGTGTGGACCTCCCCGAACACACTGCCGACCAAGGCCGAGATCGCCAGGCCCGCCGACTGGGTGTCCCGGGTGCACAGCAAGGGGAGCGAACAGAGCGAAGCGGAGTGACACAGGGGGCGTAAACATGTCTCACTGGGGGAAGCAGCGTCACCCGTCCGAGGGACCGTGGGCCGTGGAAGGGCGTGCGATGCTCGGGGAACGGCTCGGTTCTGTCACCATCGACGCACTCTGAGTGACATCCTCCCGTTCCCCGGGGGCGCCGGGCAGCAGCACCCCAGCACACCACCCCAACGCCTCCGAGGCATCCGAACTCCATCGAAGGGCACCGGACATGGGTCCCCATCCTGCGGTCGCGGCGATACGCCTGGCGGTCCGCCGCGTACTCCACGACGTCCTCACCGATCACACGGGCAGTTCCGCCGGCCCCCGCCGCGCCGGGGGCCCCCTGCCGCTCGTCCTCGTCGCCTGCTCCGGCGGCGCCGACTCCATGGCGCTCGCCTCCGCCCTCGCCTTCGAGGCCCCCAAGCTCGGCATCCGGGCCGGCGGCATCACCGTCGACCACGGACTGCAGCCCGGCTCCGACCTGCGCGCCGCCGAGGTGGTCACCCGCATGACCGCACTCGGCCTCGACCCGGTGGAGTCCGTCGCCGTGCGCGTCGGCCGCGACGGCGGACCCGAGGCCGCCGCCCGCGACGCCCGCTACGGGGCCCTGGACGAAGCCGCGGACCGCCTCGGCGCCGCCGCCGTGCTGCTCGGCCACACCCGGGACGATCAAGCCGAAACCGTCCTGCTGGGCCTCGCCCGCGGCTCCGGCATCCGCTCGCTCTCCGGCATGCCGGAGGTCTCCGGCGGCAGCGCGGGCCGCACGAACCGCTACCGCCGCCCCTTCCTCCAGGTCGACCGGCAGACCGCCCGCAAGGCCTGCATGGTCCAGTCCCTCCCCGTCTGGGACGACCCGCACAACATCGACCCCGCCTACACCCGCTCCCGGCTGCGCCACGAGGGACTGCCCGCCCTGGAGAAGGCGCTCGGCAAGGGAGTCGTCGAGGCACTCGCCCGCACCGCGCAGCTCTCCCGGGACGACGCCGACGCCCTGGACGCCTGGGCCGCCGAGGCGGAGACCGGCGTACGCGACGCCGACGGCCGCCTGGAGTGCGCCAAGCTCTACGCCCTGCCCCCGGCCGTCCGCCGCCGCGTGCTGCGCAGGGCCGTCGTCGCGGCGGGTTCCCCCGCGGGTTCCCTCTTCGCCCGCCACATCGAAGAAGTCGACCGCCTCATCACCGGATGGCGCGGTCAGGGCGCCATCAACCTGCCCGGCCGGGTCGAGGCCCAGCGGCAGGGTGGCAGACTTGTCATCCGGCAGGGCTGATTGGTGCTGAAACACGGCTGAGTCCTCCGGGGTCGCCCCCGGAGCCCCGGCCGACAACGAAAGTGATGCGGGTGGACGAGAAGGACATGGGCAACGACCTCCAGTCGGTGCTCATCACCAAGGAAGAGATCGACGCGAAGCTGGCCGAGCTGGCCGCGAAGATCGACGCGGAGTACGCGGGCAAGGACCTGCTCATCGTCGGTGTGCTCAAGGGCGCCGTGATGGTGATGGCGGACCTGGCGCGTGCCTTGTCCACCCCGCTCACCATGGACTGGATGGCGGTGTCCTCGTACGGCGCCGGGACCCAGTCCTCCGGCGTGGTGCGGATCCTCAAGGACCTGGACACCGACATCAAGGACAAGCACGTCCTGATCGTCGAGGACATCATCGACTCCGGCCTGACGCTGTCCTGGCTGCTGTCGAACCTGGGCTCCCGCCAGCCGGCCTCCCTGGAGGTCGTCACGCTGCTGCGCAAGCCCGAGGCGGCGAAGGTCGCGATCGACGTGAAGTGGGTCGGCTTCGACATCCCCAACGAGTTCGTCGTGGGCTACGGCCTGGACTACGCGGAGAAGTACCGCAACCTGCCGTTCGTCGGCACGCTCGCCCCGCACGTCTACGGCGGCTGATCCCGCTTCCGCCCCCGGGAACCCCGCCGGTCTGCGGGGAACCTGGGGGCGTTCCCCGCCGTTGAAGCAGGGGAAGACGGGTCTGTCAGCCGTCCCACAGGGCCGCGGGTGACAATTCAGGGGTACATTCCGAAGAACAGTCTTTACTCACAGCAGCATTTACCTACGGGCAGGAGGGACGGGACGCCTGGCGTCCCGTATGGATGGACGTGAAGCGATACTTCCGTGGGCCGGTCATGTGGATCGTGCTGGCCGTCCTCGCCGTGGTCGTGTTGATGAATGTCGTCGGCTCCGGCGGCGGCTACAAGTCGGTGGACACCAGCGAGGTCATCAAGGCGATCAACACTGGCCAGGTGGAGACAGCCAAGCTGACCACCGGCGACAGCCAGATGATCAAGATCGAGCTCAAGCAAGGCGAGAAGCTCGGCAAGCACGACGGCACCAAGTTCCAGGCCAACTACATCGGGGATCAGGGCGTCCAGCTCGCCCAGAGCCTCCAGACCAAGTACGACGCCGGTCAGATCCCGGACGGGTACTCCGTCACTCCGGACAAGACCAGCCCGTTCCTGAGCGTGCTGCTCTCGCTCCTGCCCTTCGTTCTCATCGTCGTTGTCTTCCTGTTCCTGATGAACCAGATGCAGGGTGGCGGCTCCCGGGTCATGAACTTCGGGAAGTCCAAGGCCAAGCTCATCACCAAGGACACCCCGAAGACCACGTTCGCCGATGTCGCGGGCTCGGACGAGGCCGTCGAGGAACTCCACGAGATCAAGGAGTTCCTGCAGGAGCCGGCGAAGTTCCAGGCCGTCGGCGCCAAGATCCCCAAGGGCGTGCTGCTGTACGGCCCGCCCGGCACCGGCAAGACCCTGCTCGCGCGTGCCGTCGCGGGCGAGGCCGGCGTCCCCTTCTACTCGATCTCCGGTTCCGACTTCGTCGAGATGTTCGTCGGTGTCGGTGCCTCGCGTGTCCGTGACCTGTTCGAGCAGGCCAAGGCCAACGCCCCGGCGATCGTCTTCGTCGACGAGATCGACGCCGTCGGCCGGCACCGCGGTGCGGGTCTCGGCGGCGGTCACGACGAGCGCGAGCAGACCCTCAACCAGCTGCTGGTCGAGATGGACGGCTTCGACGTGAAGGGCGGCGTCATCCTGATCGCCGCCACGAACCGCCCGGACATCCTCGACCCGGCGCTGCTGCGCCCGGGCCGCTTCGACCGGCAGATCGCGGTCGACCGCCCGGACATGCAGGGCCGTCTGGAGATCCTCAAGGTCCACCAGAAGGGCAAGCCGGTCGCCCCGGACGTCGACCTGGGCGCCGTCGCCCGTCGCACGCCCGGCTTCACCGGTGCCGATCTCTCCAACGTCCTGAACGAGGCCGCGCTGCTCACGGCCCGCTCGGACAAGAAGCTGATCGACAACCACTCGCTGGACGAGGCGATCGACCGCGTCGTGGCGGGCCCGCAGAAGCGGACCCGGATCATGTCGGACCGGGAGAAGAAGATCACCGCGTACCACGAGGGCGGACACGCCCTGGTCGCGGCGGCCTCCCCGAACTCCGACCCGGTCCACAAGATCACGATCCTGTCCCGCGGCCGGGCCCTGGGCTACACCATGGTCCTGCCCGACGAGGACAAGTACTCGACCACGCGCAACGAGATGCTCGACCAGCTGGCGTACATGCTGGGCGGGCGCGCGGCGGAGGAGCTGGTCTTCCACGACCCGACCACCGGCGCGGCGAACGACATCGAGAAGGCCACCGCCACGGCGCGGGCCATGGTCACGCAGTACGGCATGACCGAGCGTCTCGGTGCGATCAAGTTCGGCGGCGACAACACCGAGCCGTTCCTGGGCCGCGAGATGTCGCACCCGCGGGACTACTCGGAAGAGGTCGCGGCGCTGGTCGACGAAGAGGTCAAGAAGCTCATCGAGACCGCGCACAACGAGGCCTGGGAGATCCTGGTCGAGAACCGTGACGTCCTCGACAACCTGGTCCTCGCGCTGCTGGAGAAGGAGACGCTGAACAAGGAGCAGATCGCCGAGATCTTCTCGACGATCGTGAAGCGTCCGGCCCGCCCCGCGTGGACCGGCTCCGCCCGCCGCACCCCCTCCACCCGTCCGCCGGTGCTCTCTCCCAAGGAGCTCCAGCTGACGAACTCGGCGAACGGCACGTCGGCCAGTGTCGCGCCGGTCTCCACGGAGAAGGGCATCGAAGTGGCTCCCGAGGACCGCGCAGAGTAGTTCGCGGGCCGATCCACCCGGAATGGAAGCCGTGCCCCCCAGGTTCTAGCCTGGGGGGCGCGGTGTTTTTTTCACAGGAACGAGGAATCGATGACGGACCCAGTGACCCTGACCGGCGATGAGGGCACGATCGGCGTGTTCGACGAGAAGCGCGCCGAGGCGGCGGTCCGTGAGCTCCTGATCGCGGTCGGCGAGGACCCGGACCGCGAGGGCCTCCTGGAGACCCCGGCGCGCGTGGCGCGGGCGTACAAGGAGATCCTGGGGGGTCTGTGGCAGAAGCCCGAAGACGTCCTGACGACGGTCTTCGACCTGGGGCATGACGAGATGGTCCTGGTGAAGGACATCGAAATCGTGAGCCTGTGCGAACATCACCTGCTGCCGTTCCACGGAGTCGCCCACGTCGGCTACATCCCGGCGGAGAACGGCAAGATCACGGGCCTGTCGAAGCTGGCTCGCCTCGTGGACGTCTTCGCCCGCCGACCGCAGGTGCAGGAGCGACTGACCACGCAGATCGCGGACTCGCTGATGGAGATCCTCGACGCGCGCGGTGCCATCGTGGTGATCGAGGCCGAGCACATGTGCATGTCGGTCCGCGGCATACGCAAGCCGGGCGCCAAGACCACCACGTCCGCGGTCCGCGGCCAGCTCCGCGCCACGGCCACCCGTGCCGAGGCGATGAGCCTGATCATGGCGCGCTAGCCGGATTGTCGGCACTGTCCGCTACGGTCCCCCTCCAAGGCGTCACGGAGGGGGACCGATGCATTGGGGCGTACCGCGAGACGGAGGAGCACCCTCTCGAACTCGATGAGTCGGCGTGGGTCGAGGTCGGAGCCGTCACGCCACGTGCACCCAGCGCCAAGCCGTCCACCCCGTACGACTTCGGCCTAGGCGCGGGCCGGGGCCTTGCCCGGGTCTTCGTCCTCCGGGAGTTTGAGGACGTGCTCCAGGAAGAGGGCGGCGGCGATGACCGCCGCGCCCGCCAGGACCGAGAAGCCGGCGTACCAGGCCTGGTCGCGGCGGGCGGGGACGTCGAGGGCGTCGGTCAGCAGGAAGACGCCCACACCGCCGTACATGCCCGCCACCAGCGCCGCCACCAGGGCACTGGCCTGCCCGAACACCACCGCGCGGGCCGCCATCAGCGGCTCCACTCCCTTGGCGCCCGGGCGGCGCTCGCGCTGGGCCTTGAGGCGGGCACGCATGGACAGGGCCGTGGCCAGGAGCACCGCCGCGATGACGCCCAGGACGATCGGCGCGGCCAGCGGAACGCCCGGCAGGGTGCCGTACGCGTTCCACAGCCGGGCACCGGCCCAGGACAGGACCCCGGCGACCACGAAGATGCCCGCCAGGACCCCCGGCCTCAGTTGCTTCACTTGCCCGTTCCCCACTTTCAGCGAGTAGCCGTGAACAGGCTACTAACGACTACTCGGGGAGGTGGAGTTCCAGGTCGGGACGCGGCTCCACGCCGACCAGGCCGATTTCGGCCAGCAGCGCCGTGACCGGGCCGCGGCCCGGGATCTGGGCCTCCGGGTCGATGTCGTGCCAGGGGGCCAGTACGAAGGCACGCTGGTGGGCGCGCGGGTGCGGGAGGGTGAGGACCGGGTCGTCGGAGACCCGGTCGGCGTACGCGACGATGTCCACGTCGATCGTGCGCGGGCCCCAGCGCTCCTCGCGGACGCGGTCGAAGGCCTCCTCGACGGCGTGCGCGCGCTCCAGGAGCGAGGACGGCGGCAGGGTGGTCTTCACGGCGACGACCGCGTTGAGGTACGAGGGCTGCGAGCCGGGCTCGACGCCCCACGGCTCGGTCTCGTAGACGGGGGAGACGGCCTTGACCCGCATGCCGGGCGTGTCGCCGAGGGCGTCGATGGCGCCCTGCAGGGTCTCCAGCCGGTTGCCGAGGTTCGCACCGAGCGCGATCACGGCCCATTTGGGGTTGGACAGGGTCACGTCCGCCGCGTCGACCGTCTCCACGACGGAGGCGGGTACCGGCTGGACGGTGGGGTCGCTCTGAGCGTTCAGTCCGTTGTTCATGCGCGGCTCCGGGTGATCGTGATGGTCACGTCGTCGAAGGGGACGGTGATGGGCGCGTCCGGCTTGTGGACGACGACCTCCACCTGCGCCACCGCTTCGTGCTTGAGGCACTGCTGGGCGATTCGCTCGGCCAGGGTTTCGATCAGGTCGACGGGCTCGCCCTGGACCACGTCGACGACCTCCTCGGCGACGACCCCGTAGTGCACGGTCTTCGCCAGGTCGTCTCCGGCCGCCGCGGGGCGGGTGTCGAGGTGCAGCACGAGGTCGACGATGAAGGTCTGGCCTTCCTCGCGTTCCCGGGGGAAGACGCCGTGGTGCCCGCGAGCCTTGAGGCCGCGCAGCGCGACACGATCCACGCGAATCACTCCTGCTTTCGTAGGTGCTTCCGGTCCCGGGGCTCCCCGGGGCCATGGCTGCGCCGAGTGCGGTCGGCGTCGTCCGTCTTCGAATTTACCTGCGAAATACTCCGGCTCCCGCCGGAGGGGTCAGGAGGCGTCCTCCTCCTCGTCGTCGTCGGACTCCGTGAGGACGGGAGAACCGTGGTGGGACCAGAGCCGCCAGCCCTCGGATGTGCGTCGGAACACATTCGTCGCGACGACCAGCTGACCGACGAGCGGGCCGAGTTCCCCGCCGTCCTCGGCGGGGCCGCCGCTGAGGATGTTCTCCGTGCACGTCACCAGGGCGGTATCACCTATTACGGCCACTTTGGTGTCGGTGAGGAAGAACTGGATGTAGTCCGTGTGCGACATGATGAGCGCGTACGAGCGCAGGACCTCGCCGCGGCCCGAGAGCACCGGCCAGCCGGGGTGGACGCAAGAGATCTCGTCCTCCAGCCAGAGCGCCGACAGTGAGTCGAAGTCCCCCCGCTCCATTGCCTCGTAGAAGGCCGTGTTGACCTCTTCGACCGCCTCGATGTCGGTTCTGCTCACGGTGCTCCTTGTCGGTGGGTGAGGATCAGACTGCCCCTTCGACGGCGCGGGCCACCCGTACGGCGTCCGCGGTCGCCCGTACCTCGTGCACCCGTACGGCCCAGGCGCCCTGGTGGGCGGCGATCGCGGAGACGGCGGCCGTGGCGGCGTCCCGCTCGCGGGCGGGGGGCGGGGTGGTGTCGGTCCCGCCGGCCAGGACCCGGCCGAGGAAACGCTTCCTCGACGCGGCGACCAGCAGCGGGAAGCCCAGCGCGCGCAGCTCGGGCAGGTGGGCGACGAGGGCCAGGTCGTGCTCGGCGTTCTTGGCGAAGCCGAGTCCGGGGTCGACGAGGAGCCGCTCGGGGGCGATCCCGCCGGCCACGACCGCGTCGATCCGGGTCCGCAGTTCGGCGGTGACCTCGGCGACCACGTCGTCGTAGACGGCGAGGCTGTTCATTCCGGCGCTGAAGCCGCGCCAGTGCATCACGACGAAGGGCACCTCGGCGGCGGCGACGGCCGGGATCATCCCGGGGTCGGCCAGGCCGCCGCTGACGTCGTTGACCAGGGCCGCGCCGGCCTCGACGGCCCGCGCGGCGACGGTCGCGCGCATGGTGTCCACGGAGACGGTGACGCCTTCGGAGGCCAGGCCGCGGACCACGGGGACGACCCGGCGCAGCTCCTCCTCCTCGTCGACGCGGGTGGCACCGGGGCGGGTGGACTCGCCGCCGACGTCGACGAGGTCGGCGCCGTGCTCGACGAGGTCGAGGCCGCGCTTGACCGCGGCGGTGGTGTCGAACCAGCGACCGCCGTCGGAGAAGGAGTCGGGGGTGACGTTGACGACGCCCATGACGGCGCAGCGGTCCCAGTCCGGCAGACCTGCGACCCGGCCCCTGCTGGTGGCTCCGCGCTTCGTGTTCATAGGTCCAAGGGTAGGGCTGACCTGGATACGACAGGGCCCCGGCGCCGTGCGGCGGCCGGGGCCCGGCTGACGGGTCTTGTACCCGCGCGGCCCGGGTCTACGCGGCCTGGACCTCGCGCTCCGACTGCTTGGGCACGGTCGTCATGTGGTTGTGCGTGCAGGTGCGCACCGGCCTGGGACGGCGGCGGCTGGCGAAGAGCCGGGGCAGGGCCACCGTGACGAAGCCCTCGGCCTGCATCACCGCGAAGCCGATGCGGGGCAGGTCGCGGGTGGTGCGGTAGACCATGAAGCGCGGCTCCCAGCGGGGGCGGAACTTCTCGTTGAACTTGTAGAGCGACTCGATCTGGAACCAGCGGGAGAGGAAGACCAGCAGGCCGCGCCACATCCGCAGGACCGGGCCGGCGCCGATCTTCTCGCCGCGGGCGAGGGCCGCGCGGAACATCGCGAAGTTCAGCGAGACCTTCTCGATCTTCAGGTCGGGGGCGGCCTGGAGGGAGGCGACGATCAGCAGCTCGTTCATGCCGGGGTCGGCGGCGCGGTCGCGGCGCATCAGCTCCAGCGACATGCCGTCGGTGCCCCACGGGACGAAGTGCAGGACGGCCTTCAGGTCGCCGAACGGGCTGGTGTCGCCCTCCTCCACGCGGTGCGCGGTGGCGATGAAGCAGTCGCCGTCGCCCTCCTCGCCGACCCGGCCCAGGGCCATCGAGAAGCCGCGCTCGGTGTCGGTGCCGCGCCAGGCCTCGGCCGCGCCGCGGACCCGTTCCAGCTCCTCGTCGGTCAGCTCGCTGACCCGGCGGACCTGGGTGGTGTAGCCGTTGCGCTCGATGCGCTTCACCATCTGGCGGACATTTCGCATGGGACGGCCCGCGAGGGAGAAGTCTTTGACATCGACAATCGCCTCGTCACCCAGCTCCAGGGCGTCCAGACCGGTCTCGCGGGTCCAGACCTCGCCACCGGTCTCGCTGCAGCCCACGACGGCCGGGGTCCAGGAGTGGGCCTTGGCCTCCTCCATGAACCGCTCGATCGCGCCCGGCCAGGCCTCGACGTCACCGATGGGGTCGCCGGAGGCGAGCATCACGCCGGAGACGACGCGGTAGGTGACGGCGGCCTTGCCGCTGGGGGAGAAGACGACGGCCTTGTCGCGGCGCAGCGCGAAGTGGCCGAGCGAGTCGCGGCCGCCGTGCTTGGCGAGCAGTTCGCGCAGCTTGCCCTCGTCGTCGGCGGTGAGCCGGGCGGCGGGGTGCTCGGGGCGGAACGCCAGGTAGATGGTGGTGAGGGCGGTCAGCATGCCGAGGGCACCGAGGGAGTAGCCGACGGTCCAGGACACCTGGCCCGCGTAGTCGACGGGGCCCTCGAAGCCGAAGAGGCCGTAGACGACGTGCGTGATCTGCTCGTACAGGCTCGGGTTGCCGACGACCCGGTTCGGGTGGACGTTCACGATGAGCAGGCCGAGCCCGATGGAGCCGGCGCTCATCAGTACGAAGTTGGCGAGGGCCCTCCAGCGGCTGCGCGGGTCGGGCAGCGCCTTGAATTCGTTCTGGTGGCGCAGCAGCAGCGCGAAGAGCACCGCCGCGATGATCACGCCGGGGATCGAGTGCCGGTAGAGGAACTGCGCCACGGCGCCGGCCGGCAGCAGCACCACCGCAGCCCGCCAGGCCCGGCGCTTGCGGCGCTTGAGGCCGTGCGCGAGCAGCAGGAGCAGTACGCCCGCGCTGATGGCGAGGGCCGCTGCGAAGGGGCCGAACACCGGCAGCACCTCGGCGAGCGCGTGGATCCGGCTGTGCCGGAACCGCGGGAACACCCCTGCCGCGACGTCCAGAAGGCCGACGATCATGACGGCCGTACCTACCAGGCCGGGCACCGACTCCGGCTGTGGGCCTCGGAGGATTCGGCGGACCCTGCTCGGAACCTGTCCCGACTTATCGCCATCTATCCTGCTAGACATCGCTTCCCGTTGCTCCGCGAGAGATCATGTGGCCGAAGGCCGCGACAGCCTCCGGTGTGTGGTGCGTCCCTTAGGACGACATCGACGAGGAGCGGGTTCACTCTTTCGTCGGAAAAAAACAGTCCTGCCACCAGAAAGTCGACTGACTGCTCATGGGTCTCACCAGTAATACGGTTCTGGCGCTGGCCATCATCGCCGGTGTGCTGCTCTTCGCGGCCACGGTGTGGTTCTGGCCGAAGCTCTCGGGCCGCACCTGGCGCGCGTTCGCCGGCCGGATCGGGCTGCTGCTGGCGACCCAGCTGGCGCTGTTCTCGGCTGTGGGGCTGGCGGCTAACAAGTCGTTCCTCTTCTACGGTTCCTGGGCCGACCTGCTCGGTCAGGAGACGTCCATGGGCAAGGTCGTCGACCACTCGATGAGCAGCAAGGACATCAAGGTCGTCGACAAGCAGAAGCTGGACGTACCCGGTGGCGCCAAGCCCCAGGTCGGTGGTCAGATCCTGAAGGTTGCCATAACCGGGCAGAAGTCGAAGATAACGAGCCCCGGCTACGTCTGGCTCCCGCCGGAGTACTTCCAGCCCCAGCACAAGGACCAGAACTTCCCCGCGTCCATCGTCCTGACGGGCTACCCGGGCACCGCCGAGAACCTCATCAAAGGGCTCGACTACCCCATGAAGGCCTTCAGCCTGTCCAAGTCGGGCAAGATGAAGCCGATGATCCTGGTCATGCTGCGCCCGACCGTGGCGCCGCCGCGTGACACCGAGTGCGTCGACATACCCGGTGGCCCGCAGACCGAGACCTTCTTCGGCGAGGACCTTCCGCAGGCCATCACGGACACCTTCCGGGTCGGCAAGAAGCCCCAGAACATGGGCTTCATCGGCAACTCCACGGGCGGCTACTGCGCCCTGAAGATCGCCGCGCACTACCCGCAGACCTTCGGCGCCGCCGCGGGTCTGTCCGCGTACTACGAGGCCCCGGACGACCCGACGACCGGTGACCTGTTCCACGGGGACGAGAAGCTGAAGAAGCGTGCGGACGTGCTGCACAGCGTCGAGCACAAGAAGCCGACCGGTACGTCCTTCCTCGTGACCAGCAGCGAGAAGGGCGAGCCGAACCTCGCCGACACCAAGAAGTTCATCAAGAAGGTGCAGGGCCCGGACCGGGTCTCCTCCATCATCCTCGACAGCGGTGGCCACAACTTCAACACGTGGCGACGTGAGATCCCGCCGATGCTGATGTGGATGAGCGGCCGCATCCAGGCCTGACCGGCCTCGCGCCGACCTTTCGGCGCCCCGACCGCCCGACGCACCCGTGACCGGCCTCCTGAGGCCGGTCACAACTGTTTCCGGGGCGGCCTACGCCTCCTGCAGCCGGGCCCGGCGCAGCGCCCGGTGGACGCCCTCCGGCGTCAGTACGCCGACCAGCGCGCCGGATTCGGGGTCCCTGACCCCGATCCGCCCCGAGTCCTCCTGCAGCAGGGCGGCGAGCGCCTCGCGCAGCGTCGACCCCAACTCCACCGAGGCCGCCGGGTCCGTCCCCTGGGACGCGGCCAGGTCGGCCGCCCCGACCGCGGTGACCGCGAGCCGCTTGAGCCCCCGGTCGGCGCCGACGAAGGAGGCCACGTAGTCGGTGGCGGGCGCCGCGAGCACCGCCGCCGGGCGGGCGAACTGCTCGATGGTGCCGGTGCCGTAGACCGCGATGCGGTCGCCGAGCCGGATCGCCTCCTCCAGGTCGTGGGTGACCAGCAGGATCGTCTTGCGGACCGTCTTCTGCAGGGTCAGGAACTCGTTCTGCAGCCGCTCGCGCACCACCGGGTCCACCGCGCCGAACGGCTCGTCCATCAGCAGCACCGGCGGGTCGGCGGCGAGCGCGCGGGCCACGCCGACGCGCTGGCGCTGCCCGCCGGACAGCTGCTCGGGGTACCGGCCCCCGTACACGGCCGGGTCAAGGCCCACCAGTTCCAGCAGTTCGGCCGCCCGGGCGCGGGCGCGCGCTTTGGGGGTGCCGATCAGCTGCGGCACGGTCGCCGTGTTCTCCAGCACGGTCTTGTGCGGGAAGAGCCCGACCTGCTGGATGACGTACCCGATCCGGCGGCGCAGCTCGACCGGATCGGCGGCCGCGATGTCCTCGCCGTTCAGCAGGATCCGGCCGGAGGTCGGGTCGATCAGCCGGTTGACCATCTTCATCGTGGTCGTCTTGCCGCAGCCGGACGGTCCCACGAGCGTGACCAGCTCACCCTCCGCCACCTCGAAGGACAGGTCCTCGACGGCTGTCGTCCCGTCGGGGTAGCGCTTGGTCACATGCTCGAATCGGATCACCGTCCCATCCTTCCGCACGTCGGCCGCTGATTTGTGAAGGGCGTGTTGCCCCCCTGCGAAGGATTCCGGCCATCGGGGGTGTTGGGGGTTAGGGTCACTGTGACGGGTGGCCGTGAATACGTACGTTCGAATGACGGGGTGGGGGTGAGGGGCGTGGCGGCGCAGAACTGCCTGGTGGCGAACGACTGGATCTGCTGGGACTACGTCACCTCCCGCTCCCGGGAACTCACCGACGCCACCCTCGAACACATCTGGATCACGGGCGTGTCGGTCCTGATCGGCATCGCCGTGTCCGTGCCGCTCGCCCTGCTGGCGCGCCGCGGCCGCCACTGGGCGGCGCCGGTCCTGGGCCTGACCACCCTGCTCTACACGATCCCCTCGCTGGCCATGTTCTCCCTGCTGCTGCCGTTCTTCGGGCTCTCGGCGGCGCTGGTGGTGACCGGGCTGGTGCTGTATTCGCTGACGATCCTGGTCCGCAACGTCCTGGCCGGCCTGGAGGCCGTCCCCGAGGACGTACGGGAGGCCGCGCGCGGCATGGGGTACGGCCCGGGGCGCCTGCTGTGGCAGGTCGAACTGCCGCTCGCGCTGCCCGCCCTGCTCGCCGGCGTCCGGATCGCCACCGTCTCGACGGTCGCGCTGACCACGGTGGGCTCCATCGTCGGCAAGGGCGGCCTCGGCAATCTCATCGCCCCGGCCGTGAACAGCTCCTTCAAGGCCCAGGTGCTCACCGCCTCGGTGCTGTGCGTGCTGCTCGCGCTCGTGGTCGACCTGCTGCTGCTCGGCGTACAGCGGCTGCTCACCCCGTGGACCCGGGCCGGCGCCCGGCCCGCGGCTCCGGCTCCCGCTCCGGCTCCGGCGAAGGGGGCCTGAAGCCGTGGGCGCGATCACAGGGGCCTGGGACTGGCTGGCGAACGGCGCCAACTGGTCCGGGGAGAGCGGTGTCTGGCACCGGCTCGGCGAGCACGTCTACGTCAGCGCGGTCGCGCTCGCGATCGCCTGCGCGGTGGCCCTGCCGATCGGCCTGTTCCTCGGCCACCTCGGCAGGGGCGGCACCCTCGCGATCAACATCTCCAACATCGGCCGGGCCGTCCCCGTCTTCGCGGTGCTGGCGCTGTTCATGGTCTCCCCGCTGCGCAACGCCGGCTATCTGCCGACCATCGCCGCGCTCGTGCTGTTCGCCGTTCCGCCGCTGCTGACCAACGCGTACGTCGGCATGCGCGAGGTGGACCGCTCGGTCGTGGAGGCCGCCCGCGGCATGGGCATGTCCGGGACCCAGCTCTTCCTGCGCGTCGAACTGCCGCTCGCCCGCGCCATGGTGATGACCGGGCTGCGCTCGGGCGCCGTACAGGTCGTCGCCACGGCCACGATCGCCGCCATGGTCGGCCAGGGCGGCCTCGGCCGGATCATCACCGCCGGCTTCAACACGTACAACACCCCGCAGGTCGTCGCGGGCGCCCTGCTGGTGGCCGCGCTCGCCCTGCTGGTCGAGGGCGCGCTGGTGGCGGCGGACCGGCTGCTGCTGCCGCGGGCCGCGGCGTCCCGCTGATTCCTGTCCATCGCCTCGAACGGAGTACCTCCATGACCAAGACCACGCGCGTCCTCGGCGCGTCCCTGGGCGCCCTGGCCCTGACGGTGTCGCTGGCCGCGTGCGGCGGCGACAGCCTGGAGAAGAGCAAGGACGGCGGCTCGGCCTCCGCCGGCTCCTCCTCGGCCGGGGGCGGCGGCAAGGGTGCCCTGGTGATCGGCGCGGCCGGGTTCACCGAGTCGAACGTGCTGGCCGAGCTGTACGCGCAGGTCCTGAAGGACGCGGGCTACAGCACGTCGATCAAGACGGTCAACAACCGTGAGCTGTACGAGCCCTCGCTGGAGAAGGGTGAGATCGACGTCGTCCCGGAGTACGCGGCCACGCTCGCCGAGTTCCTCAACGCCAAGGTCAACGGCCCGAAGGCGCCCGAGGAGAAGCCGATCGCCTCCAGCGACGTCGCGGCGACGGTGGCGGGCCTGGAGAAGCTCGCGGCCCCGCTCGGTCTGAAGGCGCTGGCCGCCGGTGCGGCGGTCGACCAGAACGCATTCGCCGTGACCAAGGAATTCGCCGAGAAGAACAACCTGAAGACGCTTTCCGATCTCGGCAAGTCCGGACTCAAGGTCAAGATCGCGGCGGGCGACGAATGCAGCGTCCGGCCCTTCTGCGCACCGGGGTTGACCAAGACGTACGGAATTCAAGTTTCCGGTATCGACCCGAAGGGCGTCGGCACCCCGCAGGCCAAGCAGGCGGTCAAGGACGGCGCCGACCAGCTCGTGCTCACCACGACCACCGACGCCACCCTCGACAGCTTCGGCTTGGTCCTGCTGGACGACGACAAGAAGCTCCAGAACGCCGACAACGTGCTGCCGGTGGTCAACGCCAAGGACGCCGGAACCCCGGAGGTCGCCGCCGCGCTCGACAAGCTGACCAAGGCGCTCACGACGGCCGATCTGGTCGACCTGAACCGCAAGGTGGACGCCGAGCGCGCCAAGCCGGCCGACGTCGCGAAGGCCTACCTGGAGTCCAAGGGCCTGCTGAAGAAGTAGCGCGGGCGGGGTTCATGGAGAAAAGTGGCTTAACTGCCCGGGAAGAGTTTGCCGGGCGGGTATCCCACTCGACCCCCATGCCCTGTAAATTTCGGGCCATGCCCCGTGGACGCCACCGCAATCCCGAACCCCTGCACCGGCTGCTCACGCCGACGACCGTGGCCGGTGTATCCGTCGTCGGAGCCGGCGCGGCCTGGCTGCTGGCGGAACCGATGGCGCTCCGGCTCCTCGTGGCCGTCACGGCGGCCGCCGGGGTCGCCGGCGCCGTCGTCATGCGCGCCTGGGACCGCTCGGCCGGCCGCCGCGTCGCCGAGCTCGCGCGCGAGCGGGTCAAGGACGAGTGGCGGACGGACGAGCGGATAGCCGAACTCGAATCCGACCTCGAAGAGGCCCGGATGCTGCGGGCCAGGCTCGACGCCAAGCTGCGCGCCAAGCGCGTCGAACTGGCGGGCCTGCGCGGCGAGCACGCGGCGCTGCTGCGGCGGTACGCGACCGCCGAGACCGAGCGCGCCAGTGCCCTGGAGGGCCGCCGGCTGCTGGCCATCGAGGCCTCCGCGGCGCCGGCCGCGCCGAAGGAACTTCCGGCCGTCACCGAGGAGCGCACCTCGGCGGGCGCGCCCACCGCGGTCGGCTACGCCCGGGCCCACTCGGCCCTGGACGCGCTGGCCCGCAGCCGGCGCGAGGCGCGGGCGCTGCCCGCGGGGCCGTCGGCCCCGGAGCCCGATTCCGGTCCCGGCCACGCTCCGGCCCACGCCGCCGCGTCTTCGGTCCCCGCGCGCCGTCCGGCGGCCGCGGTGGCCCCGTACGCGGCCCAGCGGCGCACGACCTCGCGCGTCGAGGGCGGCTTCGACTTCTTCGGGACCAAGAACGCGGCGCAGGCCCGTGCGGTGATCGAGGCGGTCCAGAACGAGGACCTGGCCGACGTGGTCGGCGCGGAGGCCCTCGCGGTGCACAAGGCCGAGTCGGACCGGGCCGTGTCGGGACCGGAGTTCAAGCCGGCCACCGACGAGACCCGCGCGGTGGGCCAGGTCATCGATCTGACGGCCCACGACGAGACCGAGCCGATCGACGTGGTCCGGCTCCGGACCGCCATCTCGTAGCAGCGGCCCGGGGTCAGTCCCGGTACGAGGCCACCAGCCGGGCCAGGTGCCGGCCCGCCACCAGGAGCGGGGTGCGGCTCATGGTGACCTGTGAGGTCGTCTCGGCGCCCTCCAGGGTGTTGATCACGGTGATCGCCAGATCGCGGGCGTCCGGCTCCGGATAGCCCGACGCCAGGAGCTTCGCGGCCACCAGGTGCTGCCAGTTGGCGAAGGCCTGGGCGCAGGCCGCCTGGAGTTCCGGCAGGCGGCCGACCGTCTCCAGGGCCGTGGCCGTCACCGGGCAGCCGTCCCGCCAGTCGGAGGCCTCCAGCGCCTGCGCGAGCGCGGCGGCCACGCCCTCGACGGCCTCGGCGGGGTCGGCGTGGGCGGCGAGTCCGGCGCGGAGCAGCTCCGCGAACTCCTCGTCGCCGAAGTGGATCGCGGCCACCGCGAGTTCCTGCTTGCCGCCCGGGAAGAAGTGGTACAGCGAGCCGAGGGTGGCCTCGGCCTCGCGGACGAGCTGCTTGACCGGGGTGTTCTCGTATCCGCCGCGCTGCATGAGGCGGGATGCGGTGCGCACCAGCCGGTCGCGCGTCCCGGGTGCCGTGGTCGTCGCTGCAGTTGCCATGGGCGTGATGTTACCGCCGAATCTAGATAGAGCGTTCGTTCTAGCCTCGTGTTACGGTCGTCCCGAGCGCTGGATAGAGCGTTCGTTCTAGACGATGCGTTGGGGGAGAACTCCGTCATGAACCAGATCCGTACCACCCGGGCCCAGGGCGCCGAGGTCACCGTCGTGGGGCTCGGCCCGATGGGCCGCGCCATGGCCGCCGCCTATCTCGACGCCGGCTACGAGGTCACCGTGTGGAACCGCAGCGCGGGCAAGGACGACGAGCTCGTCGCCCGCGGGGCCCGCCGCGCCGCCGGCATCGCCGAGGCCGTCGCCGCGAGCCCGCTGACCGTGCTCAGCCTCATCGACGTCGAGGCCATGTACGGCACGCTCGGCGACACCGATCTCCGCGGCCGCGTGCTGGTCAACCTGTCCTCGGACGTCCCGGACAAGGCCCGGGCCGCCGCCCGTTGGGCGGAGGAGCGCGGGGCCGCGTACCTCACCGGCGGGGTCAACGTACCGCCGACCGGCATCGGGCAGGAGGGGTCCTCGGTCTTCATCAGCGGCCCGCAGGAGGTCTACGAGCAGCACCGCGCCGCGCTCGACCTGCTCGCCGCCACCGACTACCGCGGCGCCGACCCCGGCCACGCGCAGCTCTACTACCAGCTCAACATGATCCTCTTCTGGACCGCCTACACCGGCTGGTACCAGGCCGTCGCCGTAGCCCGCGCCAACGGGCTGACGGCGGCCGACATCCTTCCGTACGCCGGCTACACGGCCGACACCATGCGCGGCTTCTACACCGCGGGCTCCCCGCTCATCGACGCCGAGGAGCACGGCGGCGAGCACCAGCGCCTCGCGATGTGCGCCGCGAGCGTCGGGCACATCCTGCACACGGCCGCGGACTCCGGTGTGGACACCGCGATCCTGGCCGCGCACGCCGAGCTCTACCGGCGCGGTGTCGAGGCGGGCTTCGGCGCCGACAGCAGCTCCCGCCTGATCGGCCTGCTGGGCGGCAAGGCCTAGGCGGTCTCTTCCGGATCTTGCCGGGCCCGCGACGCCCGGCACCGCACCTGGCCGCGTTGTCGGGGCACCCGAGTACGTCCAGTACACGGGCGCCCCTCCGCCTTGCCATGTACGGCACCGGACGCCGCGGGCTCGGCCGACAAGATCCGAAAGAGACGGCCTTGGCCGAAAGGCGGCCTAGCCGGTCCGGGTCTGGCGGATCGAGTCGAACCAGCGGACCACCTGGGGCGCCGAGCGGACCGCGGTGGCCGTGTGGTCGGCGTCCGGGCCCTGGTCCACGACCTTCGCCCGGACCCCGTGAGCGGCCAGATCTGCGGCGCAGGCGCGGGAGTTGGCGGCCGGGACGTCCGTGTCGGCCCCGCCCGCGTAGAGGCGTACGGGCGCGGCGGGCTTCCAGTCGCAGACGCCGTCGTTGGCCCGTATGGCCTCCAGCAGGGCCCCGCGCGGGCTGCGGATGTTCTCGGCCCACTGCGGGGTCAGCAGTTCCTGCGGCGTCGCCGGGAGCGCGGCCACGATGTCCTGCGGCTGGTGGCTCCCGTCGAACAGGCCTTCCACAGCCTGTGCATAGGGCGTGCGGAACACCTCCGCCGGGTCCTCGTAGAGCGGGTGGAGCCGGTTCTGGGCCGTGAGGAAGTAGGAGAGGTAGAAGACGCCGACGCGCGGATCGACCCGGCCGTCGGTGAGCCCGGGGAACTCGGTGCCGAGCAGGTCGTGCGGCCCGGCCATCGGGGCCAGCGCCCGCAGCCGCAGCCCGTCGCGCCCGCGGGAGAGCTCGCGGCCCAGGGCCATCGCCACCTGGCCGCCCTGGGAGAAGCCGGTGGCGTACACGTCCCGGCTGACCGGGCGTCCCAGCCGGTCGGCGGCGGTGCGGGCGGCCTTCAGCATGTCGACGGAGGCCGTGACCGAGGACCGGGTGTCCATGTACGGGTGGCTGCCCGGGCCGCCGCCCAGGCCCAGGTAGTCCGGTGCCGCGACGGCCCGGCCGGCGGAGGCGTGCAGGTAGGGGGTGAGCCGGTTGGAGCCGGCGCCCCCGGACGGGGCGTCGTCGCGGGTGGCGACCGTACCGTGGGTGTCGGAGACCAGGTCGAGGCGGTGCGGGCCGCCGCGCGGCAGGACGAGCAGCCCGGTCGCGGTGGTGGGCCGGCCCTGCGGGTCCACGGTGGCGTAGGTCAGGCGGTAGGCGCGCACGCCGTACCGGACGGTCGCCGGATCGATGCCCAGCGTGCCGAGTTCGGCGACGACCTGGTCGCGGTCGAGGGTGTCCAGCGGGACGACGGAGACCAGCGCGCCCCGGGCGGCGGACGCATCGGACGCGGCGGCCCGTGCGGCGGGCGCGGCCAGCGCCGCCGGGGCGGCGATCCCGCCGAGGACGGCGGCCAGGGCCACCGCTGCGGCGCCGCGCCGCAGCCACTGCCGGCGCTGCTGCTTGCTGTGCTGCGTGATCGTCATGCCGGGAACGCTACGGACGCCCGCCGCGCCCCGACATCCTGGCGGCACCCGTCCGTCGCGGGGGTTGTCCCCAGGCCCGCCGGGGGAGTGCGCCGGGGGTCAGGGGAAGGCCAGGACGAGCAGCACGGCCACCGCCTCCAGCGCCACCTGCGCGGCGAGCGCGATCCGTCCCGCCCGCCCGGGCGCGGCCGTCGCGACGACGAAGGACACCACCAGGGCGGCGAGCAGCGCCCCGAAGGCGCCGACCGGGAAGGGCGCGCACTCGATGTCGTCCACGAAGCACCGGCCGCCCGTGTCGGTGGCCAGCACCAGGATCTTCACGACGAACAGGGCGGGCAGGAACAGCAGGGCGGCGAGCAGCGAGCGCGACCGGATCCGGGACGCGGGGACGGTGGCGGGCTGGGGCGTACGGGTCATGCCACCACCGTGCCGCGCGGCCGCCGTACGCGGATCCGCGCGGGTACTCGGCCCGCGCGGTCCCCGTACTCAGATCCTCAGAACAGCGGGAGCTGCCCCGGGTGTTCGGACAGCACGAAGCCGTCCAGGGTCGGCGCGGACGCGCCGAGCACCACCCGGGCCCGGGACCCGGGGCAGGACACCAGGTCGCCGTGCCCCCGCCCGGAGGGCGGATCGTGGCGGGCGATCCGTCCGGCGGTGACGGCGCAGTCGCGGCCGCAGGAGGGGCAGGCCCGGCGGGGAGAGTGGGACATGCCGCCCAGTCTGCCCTGCCGCACCGACATCAGTCCTGCTGGGAGGCGAGCCACGCCTCGTGCGCCCGCTCGACCCGGGCCCACAGCGCAGCCCGGTCCGCCGCCGTCAGGTCGTCGAGCTCCCGCCCGAAGACCGTGGCCATGGCCTCGAAGAGCTCCTCCGGACCGGCCAGTTCGCGCTTGTCGCGGCCGCCCTGCGGGTCGAGGGTCAGCAGGATCTTGCCGTGCAGCCGGTTCATGACCCCGGCGTTGCGCCGCAGCATGAAGAAGGACTGCAGGAAGGGGGAGTCCTCGGCGGTGGACAGGCGCAGGTGCTCGTCCGCGAAATCGGCCATGGTCGCGGGGGCCGAGCGGAAGTTCATCGCGGGGAAGGGCGAGCTCTCGTTGAGGAAGGTCCAGCCCGCGTCGGGCCCGTCCGCGCTCCCGAGCGGCCGCAGTCCGTACCGGAAGCCACGCTCGTACGAGCCCTCGCGCAGCGGCAGCGGCTCGGGCGGGCCGTCGCCCAGGCCGACGTCCACGAAGTAGGCCTCCCCGTCGATCCGTACGGTCAGGGTGAGGTGGTCCCCGCTGACCTCCGTGGACTCGCGATCCGCGGACATGCCCCCGAGGTGGCGGGTCACGTCGTAGCCGAGGTGCTCCAGCAGCGCAGCGAAGGCGCCGTTGAGGTGGAAGCAGTAACCGCCGCGTCCGGCGGCGATGCGGCGCACGGACAGCTCGGGGTCGATGCCCGGCGGCCGGCCCAGCTGGATCTCGGTGTTCTCGAAGGGGACCCGCTCCAGATGGGCCCGCGTGAGCGCGAACAGCCCTTCGACGGAGGGGGATCCGGGTTCGGTGATGCCGATCCGCCCCAGGTACGCGGCGTATATGCCAGAGATGATCATGGGATCACCCTAGATCCGCCGTCTCCTCCCGAGCAGGCTATTTGTCGATGTCGCCGACGACGAAGAAGAGCGAGCCCAGGATCGCCACCATGTCGGCGACCAGCTGCCCCGGCAGCAGCACGGCCAGCGCCTGGATGTTGTTGTACGAGGCGCTGCGCAGCTTCAGCCGGTACGGGGTCTTCTCCCCCTTGGAGACGAGGTAGTAGCCGTTGATGCCGAGCGGGTTCTCGGTCCAGGCGTACGTGTGCCCCTCGGGCGCCTTCAGGACCTTGGGCAGCCGCTGGTTGATCGGCCCCGGCGGGAGGTCGTCCATCCGGTCCAGGCAGGCCACGGCCAGGTCGAGCGCGTTGTGGGTCTGGTCCAGCAGGCACTCGAAGCGGGCCAGGCAGTCGCCCTCGGTGCGGGTGATCACCTTCAGGACGTCCTGGAGCTCGCCGTAGGCCAGGTACGGCTCGTCACGGCGCAGGTCGAAGTCGACGCCGGAGGCGCGGGCGATCGGGCCGGAGACCCCGTACGCGTGCACCGCCTCGGCGGACAGGACGCCGACCCCGCGCGTGCGGGCGCGGAAGATCTCGTTCCCGTGGACCAGCTTGTCGTAGACGTCCATCCGGGTCCGGACGTCGGCGATCGCGGCGCGGGCCCGGCCGAGCCAGCCGGCCGGGAGGTCCTCCTTGAGGCCTCCCACGCGGTTGAACATGTAGTGCATCCGCCCGCCGGAGATCTCCTCCATGACGGCCTGGAGCTCCTCGCGTTCCCGGAACGCGTGGAAGATCGGGGTGATACCACCCAGTTCGAGGGGGTACGAGCCGAGGAACATCAGGTGGTTCAGCACCCGGTTCAGCTCGGCCAGCAGCGTCCGCATCCACACGGCCCGCTCGGGGACCTCCATGCCGAGCATCCGCTCGACGGCCATGACCACGCCCAGCTCGTTCGAGAACGCGGACAGCCAGTCGTGGCGGTTCGCGAGCATCACGATCTGCCGGTAGTCGCGGGCCTCGAAGAGTTTCTCCGCACCGCGGTGCATGTAGCCGACCACCGGTTCGGCACTGACGATCCGCTCGCCGTCCAGGACGAGGCGCAGGCGCAGCACGCCGTGCGTGGAAGGGTGCTGGGGGCCGATGTTGAGCACCATGTCGGTGCTCTCCGCCGCTCCGCCGATGCCGACCGTGGTCTCCGTCATGCGGGCATTGTCTCAGCCCTAGGGTGGACGCATGGAAACGGGGACGATGGGTGAGACGGACGGACCCGCATGGGTCGGGCTGCCCGGCGGGCTGCTCACTCTGCGGCGGACGCTGCTGCTGATATGGACGGTGCTGCTCGCCGTCGTGACCGCCGTCGTGCCCGGGCTGACGCTCGGGCCGGCGTGGGCGGCCCTCGGAGCGTTCTGGCTCGCGGTCCTGGCCTGGGGCTGGGTGCTCCTGGGCCGGAACTGGCGGTCCTGGCGGTACGCCGAGCGCGCGGACGACCTGCTGATCAGCCGGGGCGTGCTGTGGCGGGAGGAGACCGTGGTGCCGTACGGGCGGATGCAGCTGGTCGAGGTCACCTCCGGCCCGCTGGAGCGCCGCTTCGGCCTGGCCTCCGTACAGCTGCACACGGCCGCGGCCGCCACCGACGCCAAGATCCCCGGGCTGGTGCCGGCCGAGGCGGAGCGGCTGCGCGACCGGCTCACCGCCCTCGGCGAGGCAAGGTCGGCGGGCCTGTGAGCCCCGCCCCGGCCGGCGGCGCCGGCGAACCCGCCACGGGCGATCCCACGGGCGATCCCACGGCCGATCCCACGGCCGGCCCCGCGAGCGCCCCCGCCGTGGAGCGCCGGCTGCACCCCTTCACCCCGCTGCGCCGCGCCTGGGTGCCGATCGCCGCGACCGTCGGCGTGATCGCCCAGCAGGGCGACCAGGCCGGGCGGTGGGTGGCCGACCTGTCCGCCCTCCTGCGGGTGGCGGCGGTGGCGGGCCTGATCATGGTCTTCGGCGCCTACGGATTCCTGAGCTGGTGGTTCACCCACTACGCCATCACCGACACCGAACTGCGCATCCGCAGCGGGCTCTTCTTCCGCCGCACCGCGCACATCCGCCTCGACCGGCTCCAGGCCGTGGACGTCACCCGCCCCCTCCTGGCCCGGCTGACCGGCGTCGCCAGCCTCCGGCTCGACGTCATCGGCACCGAGGAGAAGGACCAGCTGTCCTTCCTCGGCGAGAAGGAGGCCGTCGCCCTGCGCGCCGAGCTCCTCGCCCGCGCGGCCGGCTTCGCCCCCGAGGAGGCCGTGAGCCTGGGCGAGGCCCCCGAGCACGAACTGCTGCGCGTGACCCCGCGCGAGCTCGTCGTGTCGCTGCTGCTCAACCTGGGCGTCTGGGCCCTGCTGGTCCCCGGGCTGACCGTGCCGGTCGTCGTGTGGTGGCTCAGCTCCAGCCCGTGGGCGGCCCTCGTCGCCGTGCTCCCGATGCTCGGCGCTGTCTGGGCGGGCACCGCGGGCCGCTTCCTCACCGAGCACGACTGGCGGGTCGCCGAGTCCCCGGACGGGCTGCGCCTGGACCACGGGCTGCTGGACCGGGCCCACGAGACCGTGCCGCCGGGGCGCGTGCAGAACGTACGGATCGTGGAGCCGCTGCTGTGGCGGCGGCGCGGCCTGGTCCGGGTGGAACTGAAGGTCGCCGGCTCGAACAACACCGTCCTGGTCCCGGTGGCCACGCGGGCCGCCGCCACCGCCGTCATCGCCCGGGTGCTGCCCGGGGTGGACCTGGCCGCCCTGACCTTCTCCGGATCCCCCCGGACCGGGTCCCGCTGGGTGGTCCCGGTGTGGTGGAAGGGCTACGCGCTGGCGCTCTCCCCGGAGGTGTTCGCCGCCCGGCACGGCCGCCTGTGCCGGCGTACGGACATCGTCCCGCACGCCAAGGTGCAGAGCGTCCGCCTCACGCAGGGCCCGTGGGAACGCGCCCGCGGCGTCGCCGACGTCCACGTGGACACCGGGGCGAACTGCACGGTCACGGCCCGGCTCCGCCCGGAGCCGGAGGCCGCGGCCCTGCTGCACGCCCAGGCCGCCCGCTCCCGCACCTCCCGCGCCTCGGCCCGCCCGGACCGCTGGATGACGGCACGGCCACCGGCCCCGGAGGCGGGGGCGTAAGGGGGCTACCCGGCTCCGCCGCCGCCTGCGCGGACCAGGCCCGTCTCGTAGGCCAGGACCACCACCTGGACGCGGTCGCGCAGCCCCAGCTTGGTCAGGATCCGGCCCACGTGGGTCTTCACCGTCGCCTCCGACAGGACCAGCCGGGCCGCGATCTCGCCGTTGGACAGGCCCTGCGCCACCAGCAGCATGACCTCGCGCTCGCGCTCCGTCAGCCGCTCGATCTCCTTGTTCTGCGGCTCCTGGGTCGTCGTCGGCAGCATCGGCGCGAAGCGGTCCAGCAGGCGCCGCGTCGTGGAGGGGGCCACCACCGCGTCGCCGCTGTGCACGGAGCGGATGGCCGCGAGCAGCTCGCCCGGCGGGACGTCCTTCAGCATGAATCCGCTCGCGCCGGCCTTCAGGCCCGAGAAGGCGTACTCGTCCAGGTCGAAGGTGGTCAGGATGATCACCTTCGGGTGCTCCTCCGGCTCGCAGATCCGCCGTGTCGCCTCCACCCCGTCCAGCCGGGGCATGCGGACGTCCATCAGCACCACGTCCACTTTCGTGGCCCGCAGCACCTCCAGCGCCTCCAGGCCGTCGCCCGCCTCGGCGACCACCTCCATGTCCGGCTGGGCGGCGAGCACCATACGGAAACCGGTGCGCAGCAGCACCTGGTCGTCGACCAGCATCACGCGGATGGACATCAGTTACCTCGTCCTCGTCATCTCTTCTTCAGGGGCAGCAGAGCGCTGATCCGGAAGCCGCCACCGGGCCGCGGCCCCGCGTCCAGGGTTCCGCCGACCATACCGATCCGCTCGCGCATGCCGATCAGCCCGTGTCCGGCGCCGTCCGCGCCGCCGTCCTCGTACAACTCGTGGGCCGCGCCCCGGCCGTCGTCCTCGACCAGCAGGCCGAGCCCGTCGTCGAAGTAGACCAGCCGGACGCTGGCCTTCGCGTCGGGGCCGCCGTGCTTGCGGGTGTTGGTCAGCGCCTCCTGCACGATCCGGTACGCCGTCAGCTCGACCCCGCTGGGCAGCCGCCGGGGCGCGCCCTCGACCTCGAAGTCCACCGCGAGCCCGGCCGTCCGCACCTGCTCGACCAGGACCTCGATCTGCTCGACGTCCGGCTGGGGCACGTAGTCCTCGGACTCCTGCGGCTCGCCGGTGCGCAGCACGCCCAGCAGCCGCCGCATCTCGGCCAGGGCCTGGCGCCCGGTGCCGGAGATGGTCTGGAGGGCTTCCTTGGCCTGTTCGGGGGCCGCGTCCATGACGTACGCCGCCCCGTCCGCCTGGACCACCATCACCGAGACGTTGTGCGCGACGACGTCGTGCAGCTCGCGGGCGATCCGGGCGCGCTCGGCGGCCACGGCCACCTTGGCCTGGGCCTCGCGCTGGTTCTCCAGGCGCTGGTTCCGCTCGACGAGCTGGGCGTAGTAGGCCCGGCGGGTGCGCAGCGAGTCGCCCAGCACCCAGGCGAGGGCGAAGGGGACCATGGCGAAGAGCGTGAACAGGACGTTGTCGCGGAAGCCGCCCTTGTCCACCTGGAAGCGCAGGGCGTACAGGGGGGAGGCGAGGAAGCCGATGGCGAGCGCGGTGCGGGACATCCGGCGCGAGACCTCGGCGGAGGCGGCGACCGTGTAGAGGATGATCAGCATCGCGAGGTCGGCGTTGTTCACCTCGGCGTGGATGATCAGCTTGTAGACGCCGGTGCCGACGGCCACCCAGAACATCGCCTGCGTCCACTTGCGGCGCAGGGCCACCACGAGGCTCATCGCGACCACCGCCGGGATGACGAGCAGCCGCGCGGTGGTGCTGCTGAAACTGTCGTCGGCGACCTGCAGCATCCCGATCCCGAAGAGGAAGACAGCCCAGAAGCTGTCGACGCCCGTCGGGTGTCTGCGGAGGAAGTCGTAGAGGCGCTGCACGTAACCCAGAGTAGGGAACGCAGATAGGTGCTGGAGTCAACCAGAGGTTCGAACCTGACACCGGGGGCGTACTCCCCAAGGTGGACGGAAGCTTAGCCTTTGTCCGGTGAGCTCTCAGGGTGAAGGTGTGACTCCGGTCCGGTGGCGCAGTGCGATGGAGGCCGCGCTGTACGGGCCCGACGGCTTCTACGTGCGGCCCGGCGGGCCGGGACCCGCCGGGCACTTCCGGACCTCCGTGCACGCCTCGCCGCTGTACGCCGCCGCCGTGGCCCGGCTGCTGCGGTGGGTGGACGCCGAGCTCGGGCACCCGGCGGAGCTGGACCTGGTCGACGTCGGGGCCGGGCGGGGCGAGCTGCTGGCCGGGGTGCTCGCCGCGCTGGAGCCGGAGACGGCCGCGCGGGTGCGCCCGTACGCCGTGGAACGCGCGGAGCGGCCCGCCGGGCTCGACCCGCGGATCCGCTGGGCCGCGGCACCGCCCGAAGGGACGACGGGGCTGCTCTTCGCCAACGAGTGGCTGGACAACGTGCCGCTGGAGGTCGCCGAGGACGGGCACTACGTGCTGGTCGCCCCGGACGGCACGGAGAGCGCGGGCGGCCCGCTGGACGCCGCGGACCGGGCCTGGCTGGAGCGGTGGTGGCCCGGCGGCGGCCGCGCCGAGATCGGCCGGGCCCGGGACGAGGCCTGGGCGGCCGCCGCCGCGACCCTGGAGCGGGGCCTGGCGGTGGCGGTGGACTACGCCCACACCCGGGGCGCACGGCCCCCGTACGGCACCCTGACGGGCTTTCGCGGCGGGCGGGAGGTCCCGCCGGTGCCGGACGGCTCCTGCGACGTCACCGCCCACGTGGCCCTGGACTCCTGCGCGGGCCCGGGGGCGGTCCTGCTGACCCAGCGCGAGGCCCTGGCCGCGCTCGGCGTCTCGGGCGCCCGGCCCCCGCTGGCCCTGGCCTCCGCGGACCCGGTGGCCTACGTACGGGCCCTGTCCTCGGCCGGCGAGGCGGCGGAGCTCACGGACCGCGCCGGGCTGGGCGCCTTCGGCTGGCTGGTCCAGCCGGCCGGCCTCGCGGCCCCGGCGTGGCCGGGAGCGCGGGCCGCGCACTGACCCGCCGAGAACGCGGAGGGCCGGGATCCGCTGCGGGATCCCGGCCCTCCTGTGCATCTGCGCGCGTGCCTACTGCGTCAGCTCGTCGTGGCCCTGGTGCAGGCCGCCGCCGCTGCCCGTGCCGCCCGTCGGCTGCGAGACGACCGGCTTCGACAGCGGGGCCAGGTCGAAGGCGTAGTGGCCGACCGCGTCCGCGATGACGTCGACGTTGACGTCGAGCGCCTTCTGGTCGATGTTGGTGATGTCGTCACCCTTGCCGTGGTAGTTCACGTCGTAGGCGACGCCCGCCTGGCCGCCGAACTTCGCGGCCTGCTCCGGGGTCTTGGTGCCCTCGGCGCCGGTGAAGGTACCGCCGGACGGGATGCCCACCTCGATGAAGGGGCCGTAGTCCGAGCGGCCCGAGAAGTCCGTGCCCTCGTGCGGGATCTTCTTCGAGTCGAGGAAGTCGTTGATCCCCTTCTCCAGCTGGGCGGAGCCCTCCGGGCCGGGGCCCGCGCCGGTCGCGTCCGAGTCGTCGCCGTCGTAGACGAAGTACGCGGCGTTCGGCGAGGCGATCATGTCGAAGTTCAGGTAGAGCTTGATCTGCTTCTTCTGCGCGTCCGACAGCCCGGCGACGTACGCCTCGGAGCCGAGCAGGCCGAACTCCTCCGCCGACCACCAGGCGAACCTGACCTTGTTCTTGATCTTCGTCTGGCTGCTCGCGAGGCGCTGTGCGACCTGCAGGATGCCGGCCGATCCGGAACCGTTGTCGTTGATTCCCGGGCCGGCCGCGACCGAGTCGAGGTGCGAGCCGAGGAAGACGGTGTTGTTCTCGTCGCCGCCCTTGGTCTCGGCGATGACGTTGTACGTCTTGCGGTTCTCGCGCAGCTGCCGGATGTCGAGGGTGACCTCGACCGGGCCGGCCGCGGCCTCGGCGGCGAGCTTCTCGCCGTCCTCCTGGGTGATGCCGCCCGTCGGGATCTTGCCGGCGTTCGGGTCGCCGAGGGTTCCGTTGAGGGCGCCCGCGGTGTTGTTGTAGACGATCGCGCCGACCGCGCCGGCCGCCGCCGCGTTGGCCTGCTTCGCCGCGAAGGTGCAGCCGCCGCGCTTGACCAGGGCGATCTTGCCGGTGAAGGTGCCGGAGGCGAAGTCGCCGGGCTCGCAGCCGTTCGTCCCGTCCGCGTCGACCGGGGCGACGGCGACGCCGGCGGTCACACCGCCCTCCGGGCTGTTCGCCGTGTACGACATCAGGTGGATCGGTACGTCGCGCTGGTTCGCGCCGCCCACCGTCAGCTTCTCCTCGATGGTCTCGACGTACACGAAGTCGAATTCATTCTTGGTGACCTGGTAACCGGCCGCCTTCATCACGGCCTCGATGTACTTGGCCGACTGCACGTGCCCCTTGGATCCGGCCGCGCGGTTGCCGTTGTTGTAGTCGGCGAGCGACTGCAGGACCTTGAGGTGGTTGTAGGCGCCCTTGCCGGTCGCTTCCTTGACCAGCTTCTTTGCGAGCGCGTCACCCCGGGCGGCGTCGCTCTGCGGGCTTGCGGTGGCTCCGGCCGGTCCGGCCAGCAGCAGCGGCGAGACGAGGGCTGCGGCTGCCAGGGCGGCGGTTGCTGCGGCTATACGGCGTGAGGGCATGAAGGTCCTTTCACGGCAAAGGCGAGCAGGGCAGGGCGGAGCAGGGCACAGCGAGGCACAGTGAGGCGGAGCGTGGTGGAGCGCGTGAGCAGAAGTGGTGCGCGTTACGTGGGGGATCGGTGGACGCACGTTAGACAGCAAGTGGCCACCATGGCCAGAGTTTTCGCCGATTCCGGTTTATGAATTCCGTATATCGGTGAGTCTGGGCCGCCCAAATCAAGCCAACCGCACGCTGGTTCGTCCCAGGGGGTGTCTAGCGCAGGATGCCCTCGATGAAGTCCGATCCGATGCGAGCGACCGCCGGCAGGTCCAACTGGTGTTGGGCGTACCGGCCCTGACGCCGCGTATGCATCAGACCGGCCTTCTTCAGGACGGCCAGGTGCCGCGACACCTCCGGCGCGGTGATCCCGTACACGGTCGCCAGCTCGCTCGTCGTGAACGGGGCCCGGGCCAGGCTCCGGCACAGCATCATCCGCATCGGATGCGCCAGCGCCTCCATCCGCCGCTGGAGCAGCTCCACCGAGCCGGGCTCGGAGGCCAGCTCGGGGGAGCCGAGCGGATAGTGCACCACCGGCCGCCAGCCCGGCGCGTGCAGCACCAGCAGATGCGGCCAGCCGAAGTTGGTCGGCACGAAGACCAGGCCGGCGCCTATTCGGGGATCGGTCGCGGTCGTCGACCCGTGGACCATCTTGTCGGCGGTGATGGTGGTGCCGGCCGCGTCCACGCTCAGCGCCGCCGAGACCTCCTTCAGCACGGTCGGCAGCCCCTTGCGGCGCAGCACCTCCGTCTTGTGCCGGGCGTCGGCGCTCTGCCCGGGCTCGACGCGCTTCCACGTCTCGGCGAAGAAGGCCTCGTCGCAGTCCTCCAGGAGGCGCCGCATCCACACCCGCACGGCGGCCGTGTCGTCGAGCAGCCGCATGGAGAAGTCCAGCTGGCGCGGGCCGCGGGCGGCGGCCGTCTCCAGCGCCTTGGCCCGCGCCGCCGGGTTCGCCAGCGGTGAGGAGGACGGGCCGCCCTCGTTGTAGAGCGCCAGCCAGCACTGCTCCAGGGCGGCCCGCACGAACCGCTCGTCGTCCAGCCGGTCGAGCACGTCCAGCGCCTCGGCCAGCGTCGCGGCCGGCTGCCCGGTTCCGCCGGGCAGCCCTGCGAACGGCATGAAGATGTCGGAGAACGAGCTCCGCCACATGAAGTCGGCCTCCAGCAGCCGGTCCGCGAGGCACGGATCGAGCGAGGCGGCGGTGGCGGTGGTCCAGGAGGTCAGCCCCGGGTGGTGCGCGGGCTGGGAGAGCGCGTGCAGGGCCATGCAGAGCTCGGCGAGCGGGGACGGCGCGAAAGTGATCCGCTCGGTGGGCAGGCCTGCGATGTCGATCGTGACGCTCATCAGGCCATTCTGTCGTTCCGCGCCCGCCGGGCACGCCGGGGCGGACCGGTCGGCCCCGCCGTACGGGTGGCCGCGGGCGGCCCGGCGCGGCGGCCGGACGAGTGATCGTTTCCGGCCGCGGGGGCGCTTTCTCGCCGTCGATTGACGGGGAACGTCAACTGTCGTGCGCGATGCCGCCGACGGGGTGAGGCTTGGGTCATGACCGCAATCGAGCAGTACATGATCGACACTTACCGGGCGTCCCAGCAGGGCGCCCCGATGCCCCCGCCGCCCGGGCGCGACGACGTCGCCGTCCTGCGCTCGCTCCGCTCGTACGAACAGGCCCGCGCCGTCATGGACGGCAGATCGGGCCGCCACCCCTGGCGCGCCGCCCTGCGCCGGATGTTCGTCCGCCCGCGGGCGTGCTGAACCGGCGAGGCCCCGAGCCCGGTCCGGCCCGGGACCCCTCCGCCCGCACTACTCGAAACTCGGCGCGTTGCGCTGGTACACCAGCCGCAGCCCGATCAGCGTCAGCCACGGCTCGTGGTCGTCGATCACCGAGGACTCGCCCAGCACCATCGGTGCCAGCCCGCCCGTGGCGATGACCCGCACGTCGTCCGGGTCGCCGTGCGGTCCGGCCAGCTCCTTCGCCATCCGGGTCACGACCCCGTCGACCTGCCCCGCGAAGCCGTAGACCACACCCGACTGCATCGCCTCGACCGTGGACTTCCCGATCACGTTGCGCGGCCGGGCCAGCTCGATCTTCCGCAGCTGGGCACCCCGTACGCCGAGCGCGTCCATCGAGATCTCGATGCCCGGGGAGATCACCCCGCCCACGTACTCGCCCCTCGCGGACACCGCGTCGAAGGTGGTCGCCGTACCGAGGTCGACCACGATCGCCGGGCCCCCGTAGAGCTCGACCACCGCGACCGCGTTCACGATGCGGTCGGCGCCGACCTCCTTCGGGTTGTCCATGAGGATCGGCACGCCCGTCTTGGTGCCCGGTTCCACGATCACCGCGGGCACGTCGCCGTAGTAGCGGCGGGTCACCTCCCGGAGCTCGTGCAGGACCGACGGCACCGCCGAGCAGATCGCGATGCCGTGGATCCCGTCGCCGAGCTCGCTGCCGAGCATCGGGTGCATGCCCATCAGCCCCTGCATGAGCACGGCCATCTCGTCGGCCGTGCGCTGCGGGTCGGTCGAGATGCGCCAGTGCTCGACGATCTCGTCACCGTCGAACAGGCCCAGGACCGTGTGGGTGTTGCCCACGTCGATGGTGAGGAGCACGGGTTACACCGCCTCGCGCAGATCGAGCCCGATGTCCAGGATCGGCGAGGAGTGGGTCAGCGCGCCGACCGCCAGGTAGTCCACGCCGGTCTCCGCGTACGCGCGGGCCGTGTCCAGGGTCAGGCGGCCGGAGGACTCCAGCACCGCGCGGCCGGCCACCAGGGCCACGGCCTGCGCGGTCTGCCCGACCGTGAAGTTGTCCAGCAGGATCAGGTCGGCGCCGGCCTCCAGGACCTCGCCGATCTGCTCCAGCGTGTCGACCTCGACCTCGATCGGGACCTCCGGGAAGGCCTCGCGCACGGCCTTGAAGGCCTGGGCGACACCGCCCGCCGCCACCACGTGGTTGTCCTTGACCAGCGCGGCGTCCGACAGCGACATCCGGTGGTTGACGCCACCGCCGCAGCGCACCGCGTACTTCTCCAGCGAGCGCAGGCCCGGCGTGGTCTTGCGGGTGTCGCGGACCTTCGCCGAGGTGCCCTCCAGCACGTCGGCCCAGCGGCGCGTGGCCGTCGCGATGCCCGACAGCCGGCACAGGATGTTCAGCGCGCTGCGCTCTGCCGTGAGCAGGTCGCGGGTGCGCGAGCGCACGGACAGCAGCAGCTGCCCGGCCGTGACGGCGTCGCCGTCCTCCGCGTGCCGCTCCACCTCGAAGGCCTCCGTGCAGACCACGGAGAACACGGCCTCGGCGATCCGCAGACCCGCCACGACGCCGTCCTCGCGCGCGACGAAGTCGGCCACGGCCTCGGCCTCCTCCGGCACGGTCGCGACGGTCGTCACGTCCACGCCGCCGTCCAGGTCCTCGGACAGCGCCATGTGCGCGATGTCCTCGACCTCGATCGGGTCCAGACCGGCGTCGGCGAGCAGCTGCGCCAGCGCCGGGTCCAGGCCGCTCTCCTCGCCGTCACCGCAGGCGCAGTCGTCGCCGCAGCCGCCGTCGTTCTGGTCGATCAGGGGAAGTTCGGGGGTGCTCACGGTCACTGCTCCAGGCTCGGGGTGCTCAGGGGGTGCACGGACGGGAAGTCCGCGGAGTCGGTGGGTACGACGACCAGGGCGCGCTTCTCGGTCGCCGAGAGCCGGACGACGAGATGGCGGCGCCAGTGGGCATCGTCCCGCTCGGGGTGGTCCTCGCGCCAGTGGCAGCCGCGGGTCTCCACGCGCCGCTGCGCCGCTGCGACCAGGACCCGCGCCACGCACAGCAGGTTCGTGGCCTCCCAGGTGTCCACGCCCGGCTCGGCGGTCTTGCCGTGCGCTTCGAGGTCGTTCAGGGCGGTGGCGTACAGCGCTTCGAGGGCGTCGGCCGCGGCACCGAGCGAGTCGGCGGAGCGGAGCACGCCCGCCCCCTCCGTCATGATCCGCTGGACCTCGTACCGGGCCGAGCCGGGCTGCAGCGGGCCGGTCGCCGGGACCGGTATGCCCGGGCCGCTGCCGGCAGCCCGCTCGGCGACGATGTCCTCGGCGATCCGCTCGGCGAAGACCAGACCCTCCAGCAGGGAGTTGGAGGCCAGCCGGTTCGCGCCGTGCACACCGGTGCAGGCGACCTCGCCGCAGGCGTACAGGCCGGGGACGGTGGTCCGCCCGTGCAGGTCGGTCCGGACACCGCCGGACGCGTAGTGCGCGGCGGGCGCCACCGGGATCGGCTCGGTCACCGGGTCGATGCCGTGGGAACGGCAGGCGGCCAGGATGGTCGGGAAGCGCTGCTCCCACATCTGCGCGCCGAAGTGCCGGGCGTCGAGGTACATGTGCTGCGCGCCCTGCTCCTGCATGCGGCGCATGATGCCCTTGGCGACGATGTCGCGCGGCGCCAGCTCGGCGAGCTCGTGCTGCCCCTGCATGAAGCGCACGCCGTCCGCGTCGACCAGGTACGCGCCCTCGCCCCGGACCGCTTCCGACACCAGCGGCTGCTGTCCCTCGGCGTCCGGGCCGAGGAACAGCACCGTCGGGTGGAACTGCACGAATTCGAGGTCGGAGACCTCGGCGCCGGCCCGCAGCGCGAGCGCCACGCCGTCGCCGGTGGACACCGACGGGTTCGTGGTCGCGGAGAAGACCTGGCCCATGCCGCCGGTCGCGAGGATCACGGCGGGCGCGTGCACGGCGCCCACCCCGTCGTGCTGGCCCTCGCCCATGACGTGCAGGGTGACACCGGCCGTACGGCCCTGCGCGTCCTGCAGCAGGTCCAGTACGAGGGCGTTCTCCACGGTCTCGATGCCCGCGGCCTGGACGGCCTCGACGAGCGCCCGCGAGATCTCGGCGCCGGTGGCGTCGCCGCCCGCGTGCGCGATCCGGCGGCGGTGGTGGCCGCCCTCGCGGGTCAGTTCTATCTCGCCGGTCTCCGTGGAGGTGTCGAAGACCGCGCCGGTGGCCATCAGCCGCCGTACCGCGTCGGGGCCCTCGGTGACGAGCAGCCGGACGGCCTCCTCGTCGCACAGGCCCGCACCGGCGACCAGGGTGTCGTCGAGGTGCTGCTCGGGGGTGTCGCCCTCGCCGAGGGCCGCGGCGATCCCGCCCTGGGCCCAGCGGGTGGAGCCGTCGTCGAGCCGGGCCTTGGTGACCACGACGGTACGCCGGCCCCCGGCGGCGCAGCGCAGCGCGGCCGTCAGGCCCGCCACGCCGGAGCCGACGACCACGACGTCGGCGTCGAGGGACCAGCCGGGGGCCGGCGCGTGCAGCCGTATGCCGGTGCCTGTGCCTGCCCCGCCCGACGGGATGCCTCTGCCTGGGGTGCTCACGAGTGTGCTCCGAATTCCAATGGGATGTTGTCGATCAGCCGGGTCGAGCCCACCTTCGCGGCGACGGCCAGCACGGCCTGCCCGGTGAAGTCCTGACCGGCCTCGGTGAAGTCCAGCGGGTCCACCAGCGCCAGGTAGTCCAGCACGAGCGGCGGCTCGTGGCGGCCCGCCTCGTCCAGGATGTGCAGCGCGGCGGCCCGTACGGCGTCCGGCAGCCCGGCGCCGGCCGCCGAGACGGCGTGCGCGTCGGCGGAGGCGCGGATCTCGCCGAGCCGGGCCAGGGCGGTGGCCCGCTCGTCGCTGGCCGGGGAGGCCTCGGCACGGGCGCGCAGCGCCGCCTGCGCGGCGAGCCGGTCGCGGCCGGCGAACAGGGCGCGGGACAGCGCCAGGGCGGTGTGCCGCTCCGCCGCGGAGAGGTAGCGGTTGCGGGACGACAGCGCGAGCCCGTCCTCCTCGCGGACGGTCGGTACGCCGACCACCTCGACGGGGAAGTTCAGGTCGGTCACCATCCGCCGGATCAGGGCCAGTTGCTGAGCGTCCTTCTGGCCGAAGAGGGCCAGGTCGGGGCGGGTGAGGTGGAGCAGCTTGGCGACGACGGTCAGCATTCCGTCGAAGTGCCCGGGGCGGGTGGCCCCTTCGAGGCGCCCGCCCATCGGGCCGGCGCTGATCCGCACCTGCGGGTCGCCGCCCGGGTAGACCTCGTCGACCGCCGGGGCGAACACCGCGTCGGCGCCCGCCTCTTCGGCGATCGCCAGGTCCGCGTCGAGGGTGCGAGGGTAGCGGTCGAGGTCCTCGCCCGCCCCGAACTGCAGGGGGTTGACGAAGACGGTGACCACGACCTGTCCCTCGGGCCCGGCCTGTTCACGGGCCGTGCGGATCAAGGTGGCGTGGCCCTCGTGGAGGGCGCCCATGGTCATCACCACGGCCCGGCGGCCGGTGCGCGGCAGCTTGTGCAGCTCCTCCGCGGTGTGCAGCAGCAGGTCGGTCACTGGTGGCCCCCGTCGGACTCCGTGTCGGCGAGCACACCGAGCAGGTCCTCGGCGAGTTCGGGCTTGAGCAGACCGTGCGCCAGGGCCCGGTCGGCGGTCGTGCGGGCCATCGCCAGGTACCCGGCGACCGCGGCGGGCGCGTGCCTGCGCAGCTCCGACACGTGCGCGGCGACCGTACCGGCGTCCCCGCGGGCCACCGGCCCGGTCAGGGCGGCGTCACCGGAGCGCAGGGCGTTGTCGAGGGCCGCGCCGAGCAGCGGGCCGAGCATCCGGTCCGGGTGTTCCACCCCGGCCTTGGCCAGCAGCTCCATCGACTGGGCGACCAGCGTGACCAGGTGGTTCGCGCCGAGGGCCAGGGCGGCGTGGTAGAGCGGACGGTTCTCCTCCGCGATCCACTCGGGTTCCCCGCCCATCTCGATGACCAGGGCCTCGGCGGCCAGGCGCAGCTCCTCGGGGGCGGTGACCCCGAAGGAGCAGCCGGCGAGCCGCTGCACGTCGACCTCGGTGCCGGTGAAGGTCATCGCCGGGTGCAGGGCCAGCGGCAGCGCGCCCGCGCGGCGCGCGGGGTCGAGCACGGAGGTCCCGTACCGGCCGGAGGTGTGCACCAGGAGCTGTCCGGGCCGGACCGCGCCGGTCTCGGCGAGGCCCTCCACGAGGGACGGCAGCGCGTCGTCGGGGACGGTCAGGAGCACCAGGTCGGCCAGCTCCAGCACCTGCGCGGGCGGCACGAGCGGCACATCGGGCAGCATCCGCGAGGCCCGGCGCACGGACGTGTCGGAGACTCCGGAGACGGCGACGGGCCGGTGCCCGGCCTGCTGGAGCGCACACGCCAGCGCGGGACCGACGCGGCCGGCTCCGACGACGCCGACGGCGAGCCGGGCAGGGCGTGGCTGCTGTGATGGATTCACGCGGGGAGGGCCCTTCCGTTCCAGTCCGCGGGGGGTACCGGACGATACGCCGCCATGCTAGCTCCTGGGGCAGTTGGCCCGTCGGCGGCGACAGGAGCGAGGATCTTTCCCCATGAGTGACGACAGCGAGGAAACAGAACGTACGAAGCGGCTGGTCGCGGCCTGGCGGGGGGCGGAACGGAAGCTGTCCCGCAGCCTGCTGGAGCCCACCGTGGGGGAACTGCTCGGCTCGCTCGCCGAAGCCCCGTACGACATGGACGGGCCGGCCGACGTCTACGGCGACGGGGTGGTCACCGCGCTGGAACGCAAGGTCGCAGACCTGCTGGGGACCGAGGACGCGGCGTTCTTCCCCACCGGCACGATGGCCCAGCAGATCGCGCTGCGGTGCTGGGCGGGCCGGACCGGGAACCCGGTGGTGGCGCTGCACCCGATGAGCCATCCGGAGCGGTGGGAGGGAGAGGCCCTGACGGCCGTCTCCGGACTGCGGGTGGCGCACCCGACCACGGAGGCCCGCCCGCCGTCGGCCGCGGACGTAGAGGCGCTCCGGGAGCCCTTCGGCACGCTGATGGTCGAGCTGCCCCTGCGGGACGCGGGCTTCCTGCTGCCCACCTGGGAGGAGCTGGAGGCGCTGACGGACGCGGCCCGGGAGCGGGACGCGGTCGTGCACTTCGACGGGGCCCGGCTGTGGGAGTCCACCGTCCACTTCGGCCGCACCCTGCCCGAGATCGCGGGCCTCGCGGACTCCGTCTACGTCTCCTTCTACAAATCGCTCGGCGGCCTCAGCGGGGCGGCCCTGGCGGGGCCGCGGGAATTCGTGGAGGAGACCCGGGTCTGGCGGCACCGCTACGGCGGCCAGGTCTTCCGGCAGTTCCCGCAGGCCCTCTCGGCGCTGGCCGGACTGGACCGGGAACTGCCCCGGCTGCCGTCGTACGTGGCCCAGGCGCGGATGGTGGCCGGGGCGCTGCGTCCGGCGTTCGCGGATTCGGGCGTCCCGTGGGCCCGGATCAACCCGGAGGAGCCGCACACCCACCAGTTCCAGGTGTGGCTGCCGTACGAGGCGGACCGGCTGACGGAGGCGGGCCTGCGGCAGGCCGAGGAGACGGGCACGGTCCTCTTCCGCCGCTGGTCCGCCGACGGCCCGCCGGGCCTCGCGGTGACGGAACTGGAAATCACGCAGCCGGGCCTGTCCTGGACGGAGTCCGACGTCCACGAGGCGGTCTCGGCCTTCGTGGCCCGTATCTAGGCGCTCCGATCCGGCCCCGCCGACAACCCTCGCGCGGGGTCCGGGGCGGAGCCCCGGGAAACGGCGAAAGGGCGGGGCGGGGAGGGGGTCCGCGCAGCAGCACGCGCCCCTCGGAAGGCAAGGGCGAAACACCGAATTCCCGAAAGGTACCGGCGCAAGCCGGCCACGGCGTTACCGTCATTGACGGCAATTACCGGCCACCGTGCCCGGAGGAGACACCATGACCACTCAGCCCGCGTGGCAGAAGTCCTCGTTCTGCAGTGAGGGCGACGCCTGCGTCTACGTCGCCACCGCCCCCGGAGCCCTCGTCAAGGTCGCCGACCGCGCCGACCCCGCCCACCTGGTGCTCGCCACCACCCAGGCCGCCTGGGCCGACTTCCTGCGCGCGGTCAAAGAGACCGGCTGAGGGACCCGCCGAGCGCGCCGCGCCCGCGATCAGGGGATTTTGTCCGATTAGCGCGTACCTTCGGCCCCATGCCCACGCCCTACGGATCCCGCGGCGGCATGGCGTTCAGCGCCGCTGAGCTGCACCTGCTCAGGCGCCTCCTCGCCCACGCCCTTCAGTCCTCCTCGGCCCCCCTGGCGGCCGAGGAGGTCCAGGACTGCCTGCGCCTCGCGCGGTCGGTGGACGAAGCGGTCCAGGAGGCGGGCCGGCTCAGAGCGTTCCTCCTCGCGGACCTCGCCCGCTACCGCGGCGCCCTGCCCGGCAGTCTCTCCGGCTACCTGGAGCTGCTGCAGGACGCCCTGGCCGCCGGGTACGAACCGGAGCCCGACGACCTCGCCGCCCTGCGCGCGCTGCGCGCCAATCCGGTCGCCGCCGCGCTGCTGGAACGGGTCCGGACGGTCGCGGAGCGCTCCGTACGCAGGCGGCTGTCGACGGCCCCCGCGCCCCGGACCCGGCTGCTGGCCCTGGCCGGCGGCAAGGAGAAGGAGGAGCCGCCCGCCCGCCCGGCGCCGCACCCCAAGGAGCCGCCGCGCCCGGAGCGGCCGATTCCGACGCCTGGCGAGGTGTTTCCGCCGCGCCGCAAGCCCGGCCCGCCCCCCGCGGCCGGACGGGCCGTCGGGTAGCTACGCTGTGGGGCATGGACTACGTCTCCGCGCTCGTGCCCCCCTTCGTGATGGCCGTGTTCTTCATCGCTCTCGTCATGACGATCGTGAAGAGCCAGGGCGGTGCCAACAAGGCCAAGGAGGACGCGGCGGTCGACGCCGTGCTCGCCCGGGCCGAGGCCACCCAGCAGCAGAAGTAACCCTCAGGGCGTGCGGCTCCACGGGCCGCACGCCCGATTTTCTTGCGCGTTGCCGAGCGAATAGTCGGGCAATTCAGCACAAGCCGCACTATCGTGCTGCTGTGCCTCGCCCCTTGGGAGAACTCGAAGACGCCGTCATGACACGGGTGTGGCAGTGGAACCGCCCGGTCACCGTGCGAGAAGTACTGGAAGACCTCCAGCAGGAACGGTCCATCGCGTACACCACGGTCATGACCGTTATGGACAATCTTCATCAGAAGGGCTGGGTCCGCCGGGAAGCCGAAGGCCGCGCCTATCGATATACGGCGGTCTCCACCCGCGCCGCCTACTCGGCCGCACTGATGAACGAAGCCTGGTCGACGAGCGACAACCCCGCGGCCGCCCTCGTGGCCTTCTTCGGCATGATGTCCGCGGAACAGCGGGAAGCCCTCCGGGACGCCGTGCGGGTCGTCCAGTACGACGACGAGTCGGGCGCCGACGCCGCCCCCGAACCCGCCGCTCCGCCCGTGGCCGAGGGGGAGTCCGCCGAGCGCCCGCAGGAGCCAGGGCGATAACGTCCGCAGCCATGGGAGAGTTTTCCACTGCACATGCAGAAACAGTGACGATCCGCCGTGCCCGGACGCGTGATGTTCCCGCGCTGCGCCGCCTCCTCGACCAGTACGTGCAGCAGCGGATCCTGCTCGACAAAGCTCCGGTCGTCCTTTACGAGGACATCCAGGAGTTCTGGGTCGCGGAACGCGAGTCCGACGGCCAGGTCGTCGGCTGCGGCGCTCTCCACGTGATGTGGGAAGACCTTGCCGAAGTACGCACTCTCGCCGTCGACCGGGGCTTGAAGGGCGCCGGAGTCGGGCATCAGGTGCTGGAGCAGTTGTTGCGTACCGCCCGCACCCTCGGGGTGAGCCGGGTTTTCTGCCTCACCTTCGAAGTCGAGTTCTTCGCGAAGCACGGCTTCGTCGAGATCGGTGAGACCCCGGTCAAGACCGATGTCTACATGGAGCTGCTGCGTTCCTATGACGAGGGTGTCGCCGAGTTCCTCGGTCTCGAACGAGTGAAGCCGAACACCTTGGGCAACAGTCGGATGCTTCTGCACCTCTGATCGATGGCCTCAGCTTTTCCGGCGCTCCGCGCACCTGTGGCCTATGTCCGAATCGCGTACGTTTCCCGCCCTGTTGCGGTCTCGAACCTCTCACCGGGGGTTTGTGTTTTCCAGGCAAAAGCGGTTTCCTTTCCGCGTACTGCTTTTCGATGAAAGGAAATCCCGGTGGCACAGAAGGTTCAGGTCCTTCTTGTCGACGACCTCGACGGCGGCGAGGCGGACGAGACGGTGACGTTCGCTCTGGATGGCAAGACCTACGAGATCGACCTCACCACCGCCAACGCTGAAAAGCTCCGCGGTCTGCTCGACCCGTACACGAAGGGCGGCCGGCGTACCGGCGGCCGCGCGTCCACCGGCCGTGCCAAGGGCCGTGCGGCCGTGGCGTCCGGTAACCCGGACACCGCGGAGATCCGCGCCTGGGCGAAGTCCCAGGGCCTCAGCGTCAACGACCGCGGCCGCGTACCGCAGGACATCCGCGACGCGTACGAGAACCGGGGCTGACCCGTCAGGGACTGACCCGGCCGGCCCGCGAGGGAGGTCCGGCCACGGCGCTCCGCGGGGGCGTACGGCGCCGGAGCCGCGCGCGGTGACATTCCGTCGCCGCCGCGGAAACCAGGCGCACGAGATCGGGCCCGGCGCTCACCCGCCCGGGACCGGCGCCCTGTCCGGGACCGGACAGGGCAGGCAGAAGTGCCTCGCACCCCTGCTCGGGGGGCCGTAGCCACACGGCGGCCCCCCGGGGACTCCCGTCCCGTACGCAATGCCCCGGCGGCACCGGGGCGGTGATCCGGCCACCCGCACCCAGGGCGGCGAGATCGAGGGCGACCCCGCCCCACTCCAGCCAGTCGAGCAGTCCGTCGAGCTCCTCTGCGCTCCCCGCGGCCACCAGGAACCGCATCCGGCGCCCCATCAGGGCCACCGGGCCCGTGGCGACCGGCCTGCGCAACAGCGCGGCCCCCGCGTCGGACGGCAGCTCCAGCACGTCGAACCGGATCCCGGTCGCGAGCTGGGCGGGCGGCCCGCCCAGGACGGTCCAGCCGAGCACTCTGCGGTACCAGGAGGCGTACGCGTCCTCCTCGGGCGCCGGGCGGGGCGGCGGCACGGTCGGCGGGGCGAGCGGCGGGAGTGGCACGGCCATGTCCGGAGCAACTTCCGAAACGCCCCGGGGTTACGCTCGATGTGACACACCGCACTCACCGGCATGCGGAACGTAAAGATCCGTGGAGTGGGGAGTCCGCATTCGGGACGCAACTGTGTTCGCCCTTAGCGGAGGGAACCGGTGGCACCGGCATGGAGTGTCAGTCCTTACGGGTAAGACATTCCTAGTGGATCGGGGCGACACGCTGATTTGACGGGCATCCGTTCGCCGTCGGCGTACACGCATGACGGGTATCTGCCTGGCCTGCGGGAACATCGTCTCGCACCATCGAGTTGGAGCAGTTGTCGGCTGTTCGGGCCGGTTTTCCCGCTGATGCAGGGGTGAGCCGCGGACGGATGTCGGCAGTTGGAATGAGCTGTCCCGCCCCGCGGGACTAGCATGCGGAAGGACAGGGCGGGGACCGACCCCGAACTGCCCGACCGCTCTGAGGAGCGATAAACGATGTTCGAGAGGTTCACCGACCGCGCGCGGCGGGTTGTCGTCCTGGCTCAGGAAGAAGCCCGGATGCTCAACCACAACTACATCGGCACCGAGCACATCCTCCTGGGCTTGATCCACGAGGGTGAGGGTGTCGCCGCTAAGGCCCTGGAGAGCCTCGGGATTTCGCTCGAGGCTGTTCGCCAGCAGGTTGAGGAGATCATCGGTCAGGGGCAGCAGGCCCCGTCCGGCCACATCCCCTTCACTCCGCGGGCGAAGAAGGTCCTGGAGCTTTCGCTCCGAGAGGCCCTCCAGCTCGGCCACAACTACATCGGCACCGAGCACATCCTGCTCGGCCTGATCCGCGAGGGCGAGGGCGTCGCCGCCCAGGTCCTCGTGAAGCTGGGCGCCGATCTCAACCGAGTCCGGCAGCAGGTCATCCAGCTGCTCTCCGGCTACACCGGTGGAGGCAAGGAGTCGGCCACGGCCGGCGGCCCGGCCGAGGGCACGCCCTCGACCTCGCTCGTCCTGGACCAGTTCGGCCGCAACCTCACCCAGGCGGCCCGCGAATCCAAGCTCGACCCGGTCATCGGGCGCGAGAAGGAGATCGAGCGGGTCATGCAGGTGCTGTCCCGCCGTACGAAGAACAACCCGGTCCTCATCGGCGAGCCCGGCGTCGGCAAGACCGCCGTCGTCGAGGGCCTGGCCCAGGCGATCGTCAAGGGCGAGGTTCCCGAGACGCTCAAGGACAAGCACCTCTACACGCTTGACCTCGGCGCCCTGGTCGCGGGTTCCCGCTACCGCGGTGACTTCGAGGAGCGCCTGAAGAAGGTGCTCAAGGAGATCCGCACCCGCGGCGACATCATCCTGTTCATCGACGAGCTCCACACCCTCGTGGGTGCGGGTGCCGCCGAGGGCGCGATCGACGCCGCCAGCATCCTCAAGCCCATGCTGGCCCGTGGTGAGCTCCAGACCATCGGTGCCACGACGCTCGACGAGTACCGCAAGCACCTCGAGAAGGACGCGGCCCTCGAGCGCCGCTTCCAGCCGATCCAGGTGGCGGAGCCTTCCCTCCCCCACACGATCGAGATCCTCAAGGGCCTGCGCGACCGCTACGAGGCCCACCACCGCGTCTCCATCACGGACGAGGCCCTCGTCCAGGCGGCGACGCTGGCGGACCGGTACATCTCGGACCGCTTCCTCCCGGACAAGGCGATCGACCTGATCGACGAGGCCGGCTCCCGGATGCGCATCCGCCGGATGACCGCGCCGCCGGACCTCCGCGAGTTCGACGAAAAGATCGCGGGCGTGCGCCGCGACAAGGAGTCGGCCATCGACTCCCAGGACTTCGAGAAGGCGGCGTCTCTCCGTGACAAGGAGAAGCAGCTGCTGGCGGCGAAGACCAAGCGCGAGAAGGAATGGAAGGCCGGCGACATGGACGTCGTCGCCGAGGTCGACGGCGAGCTCATCGCCGAAGTCCTCGCGACCGCGACCGGCATTCCCGTCTTCAAGCTCACCGAGGAGGAGTCCTCGCGACTGCTCCGCATGGAGGACGAGCTCCACCGTCGGGTCATCGGGCAGAAGGACGCCATCAAGGCGCTGTCCCAGGCGATCCGCCGTACCCGTGCGGGTCTGAAGGACCCGAAGCGCCCGGGTGGCTCGTTCATCTTCGCCGGTCCGTCCGGTGTCGGTAAGACCGAGCTCTCCAAGACGCTCGCCGAATTCCTCTTCGGCGACGAGGACGCGCTGATCTCCCTCGACATGTCGGAGTTCAGCGAGAAGCACACGGTTTCCCGTCTCTTCGGTTCGCCCCCCGGCTACGTGGGCTACGAAGAGGGCGGCCAGCTCACCGAGAAGGTGCGCCGCAAGCCGTTCTCCGTCGTCCTCTTCGACGAGGTCGAGAAGGCCCACCCGGATATCTTCAATTCCCTTCTCCAGATCCTGGAGGACGGTCGTCTGACCGACTCCCAGGGCCGGGTCGTGGACTTCAAGAACACGGTCATCATCATGACGACCAACCTGGGTACCCGGGACATCTCGAAGGGCTTCAACCTCGGCTTCGCGGCCGTGGGCGACACCAAGACCGGCTACGAGCGGATGAAGGCGAAGGTCAACGAAGAGCTCAAGCAGCACTTCCGGCCCGAGTTCCTCAACCGTGTCGACGACACGGTCGTCTTCCACCAGCTCACCGAGGAAGACATCATCCAGATCGTCGACCTCATGATCGCCAAGGTCGACGAGCGCCTGAAGGACCGCGACATGGGCATCGAGCTGAGCGGTGACGCGAAGCTCCTGCTCGCCAAGCGCGGCTACGACCCGATCCTGGGTGCCCGGCCGCTGCGCCGGACCATCCAGCGCGAGATCGAGGACGTCCTGTCGGAGAAGATCCTCTTCGGCGAGCTGCGTCCCGGTCACATCGTGGTCGTCGGCAAGGAGGGTGAGGGCGAGGAGGCCAAGTTCACCTTCCGCGGCGAGGAGAAGTCGGCTCTGCCCGACCTCCCCCCGATCGAGGCCACGGGCTCCGGCCCGGACCTGTCGAAGGGCGCGTAACGCGGATCAGCACCAAGGGGCGGCCCCGGAACCTTTCGGTTCCGGGGCCGCCCCTTTTCCGGCGGCACGGCCCTGAGAGCAAGTGCCGCGCGTTGGCCACGACCGGCTGGTCCCACCTGCGGCCCGGCGCTTGTTGGTGCGTCTGTCAACTGTCAGCGCCCTATGAGCGCCCCTTACGGAAACCGCGGGGACTTGCCGATCAACGTCGGTGGCGGAGCGGCCTGGTCGGCGGGTTGATCCAACTGCTGCCTGCGACGACGCTGTTCGCGCTCTGGCCGATCTGCCAGATGGCCATGGTGGGGTGTCACCCCTGCGAGTCGTGTTTCCTGAATCGGCGTTTCCCTCCCTTCGCGGCGTCATCCCGGTCGGGCAAGATCCTCCCCTCGGTACACCCCTACAGAAAGGAAGCCCGTGACGCACCACATGCTGACCGGTGCCAAGCGCCTGGCACGGCACCGTAGCCGGATCGCCCTGGTATCAGCGACCGCTGTCCTGGGAACCTTGCTCGCCGGCGGCCTGGCATCGGCTGCGGCAGGACCCGACATCGCCGTCTCCCTGGCCCTGGACTCGCCGCGGCAATGGGAGCCAAACACCGTCCTCGGGGGGTCCGGCCGCGGCTGGATCACGAACACGGGGGACACCACCATCCCCGCAGGCGTCAAGGTGTACTTCACCGTCCGCAATCTCGCCGTACCCCCCTTGATCTGCGCACACGGCGACTCCAGCCGGATGTGCAGCGAAATCCACGCCGTCGGTGTGCTCGGCGGGGACGGAACCACCGCGGTGCCCACCCCCGTCATTGACAATGCCGTCCCTCCGTGGATGATCATCACCACCAGGGACCTCGCCCCCGGCGAAGCAGTCACGTACCGCTGGACCGTTGGCCACTACGCGCCGTGGCACCGCGTGGCAGGGACCGCAACGGTCACCTCCTTGCCCCCGGGGATTACCGACGTCGACCAGAGCAACAACACCGCCACCGTCGCAAGGCAGGACGGCACTGGCTTCTGACTGGACCTACGCCGGCAGCCGCCGTGCGGCGTGCGATAGGCCTCCGGCAGGCATCGACCACGCTGAGTGCCTGAGAACCAGCAGGCCAAGGGTTGCCGGTCCGCAATAGGCGCTTTGCGTAAGCGTTCGGGGAGCGGTCACGGTGACCGTTCCCCAAGCGCGAGCGACTGCGGCTGGAGTGGCACGGGCACTTACGAACGGGTCACCAGGATGTGGGGCGGCAGCGCGCCGACGGCCGACTCGTCGAAATCCCCGGACACGGACCTCAGGCCGGGGAAGACGCCGGGCAGCCGGCGGGTGATCTCCGGGCCCAGGCTCATGCTCCGGGGCAGGTGGAGCTGCTCCACCGAGGGCATGCGCAGGCCGTCCGGGACGAGATCGAGGGACGGGCCCGGTACGGCGAGCTCGGTCAGCTCGGTGAGCAGGGCGAGCTCCTGCCACTCGGCCGGGTCTCGCGGGGCCCAGCACTCCCCGAGGGACACGGACCGGAGCCCGCGGTGGCGGGACAGCCCGACGGGTCCGGCGGCGTCGGGCGTCACCGAGTAGACGTTCACGCTGTCCAGCCGGACGCGGGGGGCGAACCCGTCCAGCGACCAGTTGGCGTGGGTGCCGCGGAGCACGAGGCCGCGCAGGGAGGTCCAGCCGGCGAGCACGGGGCCGATGGGGAGGAGGTCGCCGCGCAGGTCGAGCACGGCCGACCGGACCGGCAGCCCCCTCAGCCCTTCCAGGTCCCGGATCCCGGAACAGCGGGAGACCTCGATGGCGAGCAGCGCGTCCTGGCCCTTCAGGAAGCCGAGGTCGGTGATCAGGCCGTTGCCGCGCACGGCGAGGTACTGGGCCCGGACCGCGCCCAGATAGGCGGCGAGGGCCTCGCCGGTCACGTCACCGACCACGTTCAGGTCCCGGCGGGGCGAGAACTCGGCCAGGGCGGCCAGCTCCGCGTCCGACACGACCGTCACGTTCTGGTCCGCGGGCAGCGAGGAGATGACCTCCGCGGCGTACCGGCGCGTTTCGAAGCGCGGCCAGAGCCTGGCCAGCTCCGCGCGGACCTGGTGGGAGGGGTGGCCGGTGTAGCGGACGAGGAAGGGGATCGCGAGTTCCGACAGCACCCCGCCCGCGGCCTGGACCGTGTGCAGGGCCGCCGGACCGGCGGGGGCCCGCTCCGGCGTCGGGAGCAGTTCCAGGACCAGCGGCCCGATGCGCCCGAGCTCGCGAGCCATGCCCACGCTGGTGGGCGGAACCAGTCGGCCCGCCTGCTGCTCGACCTCCGCGCGCAGCACGGGATCGAGCTCGGCGGCGTATCCCAGGCAGGCCAGGGCGAGCAGGACCGACCGCTGCGAGTCGCGGGCCAGCAGGCTCCGGATGATCTCGGTGCGCTCGCGCGGGCGGCCCTGGGCGACCGCCATGCGGATGACGTCCTCCCACTGGTCGTCGTCCGCGTGGCCGGTCAGCTCGCCCAGGCTGCCCTCGTCCAGGGCCGCCCGGGCCCCCAGGAAGTCCTGGAAGGTGCGGTGGACGAACTGGACCGTGTCCTCCGTCGGGGCCCGCAGCAGGCCGGTGCGCTCCAGGAAGTGGCCGAACACGGCCTGTGCGTCGCCGAGGGCACCGGCGGCCGGTACGGCGGGCAGCGCGTCCGCGATCAGCGCCTCGGCGCGGGAGCGGTCCATCTCGGTGCGGCCGTTACGGATCAGCCAGTACGCGAGCCGCTGGAGCAGCTGGAGCTGGGGCTCCTCGGCCAGGTACGGCAGGCGCACCCCCCGCTCGCGGTCGCGGCGGTCCAGCAGCATCGACAGGGCGGCGGCGTACAGCTCCTTGCGGCCCGCGGGGAGGAAACCCCGGCGCTCGCGGTGCAGCGCGCAGATCAGGCCGCACAGCAGCGGATTGGTGGCGAGCCTGGCCAGGTCCGGTTTCCTGGCGACGGAGTCCAGCAGCTGCTCCCGGTATTCCGCCGGGGCGTGGTCCGCGGCCGCGTGCCAGCGCTCGACGAAGGCGCGTACGTTCGCCCGGCTCATCGGGGCCAGGGTCACCTCGGAGAAGTCCACGTCGGCCAGCCAGTCCTGCCGGACCGCCGAGGGCCGTGAGGTGACCAGCCAGCGGTTGCCGGGACAGGCGGTGATCAGGTCGGCCAGCCACTCCCGGGCGCGGTTGCGCTCGGTCTCCGGGATCTCGTCGATGCCGTCGACCAGCAGCAGGGCGCGCCCGTCGCGCAGGACCCGGCTCTCCCAGCCGCCCGGGGCCTCGCCGGCCAGCGGGGTGCCGGCGAGGAAGTCGCGGGGCGCGGGGAGCCGTTCGCCGTGCCGGGTCAGGGTGCGCAGCGGCAGGACGAACGGGACGACCCCCGTGCCGGGGTTCCGGGCGGCGGAGACGGCCAGCCACTGGATGAGGGTGGTCTTGCCGGATCCGGCCTCGCCGCGCAGCAGGACGCGGTGGTGCTCGTCGAGGAGCCGGTCGGCGGGCAGGGAGCAGGGGGAGGAGGGCGCGTCGGCTCCGGCCCCGCCCCCGGCCCCGGGGGCGGCGGAGCCCTCCAGGCTCACGTACGCCGCGTCCAGCGGCCAGCGGGAGGAGCCGGGGGCCAGGTCGAGGCCGAAGATGGTGAGGGTGCTGTGGCGCCCGGCCAGGTACTCCAGGTAGCGGGCCTCGAAGGCGGTGTCCCGGCCGTCCTGGCGGGGGACGCGGGTCAGCAGCTCGTCCACCTTGGTGATGGTCTCGGCGTGCAGCCGGCTCTGTTCGACCAGGGTCGCCGCCACGAAGGTGGAGCGCTGGGTGAAGAAGTTCAGGATGTGCAGGCAGGCCAGGTCCACCAGGCGGGAGTGGAAGAGTTCGGCGTCCCGGGAGAGGCCGGGGTGCGGTGCGGCGGCCCGGAGCTTGCGGGCGAAGGCCTGCGGGCCGAGGCGGACGGCGTCCACGTCGGAGAGGGCGAGGTCGCCCAGCGCGTGCAGGGTGGCGGCGAGCGCGGCGGACACGCCGGCCTCCTCGCCGGGCGGCAGCGGGCGTTCTCCGGGGGCCGCTAACGCCTCCTTCACCAGGCGGTCGGCGAGTCTGCGCAGGTCGGCGGCGTCGAGACCGCGTTTCTCGCGCCATGCCACGTAGGAGGAGAGGCGGTGCGGCCGGTCCACCAGCCCCGCGCCCGCCCCCTCCTGCCGGAAGAGCTTCCTGACGAGGGGTGCCACGACCCCCGAGGCCAGCCGGATCCCCACCACCGATGCGTCCACGGCATCGGAGCTTAGGGGGTGTCTTGCCGATCGGGCCGGATCAGGGAGCGGTGCCAGACCCCGCGAGCCCGGCCTGATCGGCAAGACACCCCCCAGTGACCTGGGCCTCAGGCGGGGGTGGGGGCCGGTGACAAGGCGCACAAGACAAATCGGACGTACTAGGTCGTTTCGTAGATCCAAAAGGCCCTGCCGCGGGACCTTCGTCCCTGGAGAGGGGCCGTCAACGGGGCACGTCACAGGGGTGCCGCTACGAGTTCCGCTAGTAATCGGGACATTTGGGGAAGTCCCGGGGCACGGGTTACCAAAGATGAGCCAGCCCGGCACTCGCTCGATCGTGCCGGGTCACTTCATGCCTCTTACAGGTGTGAAACCCCCCTTGTCCCCGGCCCCGGAGGTCTGCACATGTTCGCGAAGCGCGTCTACACCCGTCGTACCCGTATCGCTGTCGGCACCACCGCTCTCGGTGCCGTCCTGGCCCTCGGGGCGGGCACGACCGCCGCGTTCGCAGACGCCCCGCAGACCGCCGTCTCCGCCAAGGCCGCCGGCGCCGCCGGTGCCGCGGGCGCCTCGAAGACCGGTCTCTGGGGCAAGCCGCTGGAGAAGTACACGCTGTCCGCGACCTTCGGCAAGGGCGGCAACATGTGGTCCCACAAGCACTCCGGCCAGGACTTCGCCGTCCCGGTCGGCACCCCGGTCAAGGCCGCGGCCGCCGGTGTCGTCGTCAAGGCGGGCCCGAACGGCGGCGGCGACGGCCCCGCGTACGGCAACGCCATCGTGATCAAGCACGCGAACGCCACGTACTCGCAGTACGCGCACCTCTCGAAGATCCAGGTCAGGATCGGCCAGAAGGTCGACGCCTCGCAGCGGATCGCCCTGTCGGGCAACACCGGCAACTCCAGCGGCCCGCACCTGCACTTCGAGATCCGCACCACGCCGAACTACGGCTCGGCCGTCAACCCGGTCGCCTTCCTGCGCAGCAACGGCGTCACCGTCTGACCCGTCCCGACCGCAGCACCCGCCGCATCCGCGGCACCCGTCGTACCGGCCGACCCGCCCTGCTCACCGATCAGGTGAGCAGCCAGGCATGGGTCGGCTTCGGCGATGGTTCGAGCTTCCCCTCCTTGTACCCGGCGGCCTGCTCCTCCGTGAAGGCCATGTCGTAGGTCTTCACGCTGTGCAGGGCGCCCTGCCACGCACCGGTCCAGATGTTGTGGTGCTTGGACCGGCCGAGCTGGAGCGGACCGGGGGCCTGCCAGATCGGCGGCACCGGGGTCTCGCCGGCCTTCTTGCCGTCGACGTAGAGCGCGATGGCCTTCTTCTCGGCGTCGTAGGTGGCCATCAGCAGCGTGGGCGTCTTCACCATGCTGAGCCCCTCCGCGGTGACCGTCCGCGTGGTGGCCGCGGCGCCCTTGTCGCCCGTCTGCACGCGGAAGATCCAGGCCTGCTTGCCGTTCACCTCGTTCACGCCCAGCTCGAAGGAGAACGACTCCCCGTCGCCCTGGCTCATGACGATCCGCGAGCCCTTGGCGGCGGAGTTGTAGGCGCGGGCCGTGACGGTGAAGCTCTTGGTCACGTCCACGACCGGCTCGGCGGACTGCCCCCACGAGTTCCCGTTGCCCTTGCCTATGACCTGGAAGCGCTTGCCCAGCGGGCTGACCTTGAGGTCGGGGCCGAGCCGGATCCCCATGCTGCCGTAGCTGTCCCGCAGCAGGGTGTCGTCACCCGCGACGGTCGCGGTGTAGGCGGCGGGCTCCTTCGCGTCCTCCGGCTCGGGCGAGGCGGAGGCCGAGTTCGAGGGCTGGGCGTCCTGTCCGTCCTCGTTGCCGCCGAGCAGGAAGAACGTTCCACCGCCGGCCAGCAGCGCGAGCACGGTCACCCCGCCGCCCAGCATCCACAGCCGCTTCCTGCGCCGCTCGGCCGCGGAGCGGTCCGCCATGGCCTCCCAGTCCGGCTGTGACGATCCGCCGGGCAGGTCCGGACCGGCCAGCTTCGTGAAGCCCGGCTGGGCCGGGGCCGCCGGAGGCCACTGACCGCCCGCCGGGTCCTGCGGGTAGCCGCCCGGGTCCTGCGCGTAACCGCCCGGGTCCTGCGGGTAGCCGCCCGCCGGGTCCTGCGCGTAACCGCCCCCCGGGTCCTGCTGGTACGGGTTCGGCTGCTGCCCCGGCTGCGGGTAGCCGTAGCCGGCGGACGGGGTCGGGTAGCCGTAGCCGCCCTGCGCGGGCGGTCCCGGCGGGAACCCGTATCCGCCGCTCCCGGGAGCGGGCTCGGGCTGCGGGTGGCTCGGGGGATTCGTACCGTCGGTCATGCCACGGATGCTAAGTCACGGACCCCCGGGCGGATACGGCCCGGTACCCGTCCCGCCCGACCTGCCCGCCCCGCCCCGCTTCAGCCCTGCGGCAGTTCGAGGATCGGGAAGCTGCCCGTCGTCGTCGGCGCGTGCTCCGGCAGCCACAGGACCGCCACCGCACCCGCCGCCGCGCCCTCACGCTCCGAGCCGCCCCGGGCGGCCACGTTACGGAAGGTCAGCCGGGCGCCCAGCACCCGCGCCTGGCCCTCCGCGATGGTCAGCCCCAGCCCGTGCCCCACGCCCGCGCGGTCCGTCGACCCGGTGCGGAAGCGGCTCGGCCCCTCGCGCAGCAGCGCCTCGGGGAAGCCCGGCCCGTGGTCCCGGACCCGTACGACCCGGCCCTCGACGTCGACCTGGATCGGCGGCTGCCCGTACCGTGCGGCATTGGCGAGAAGGTTCCCCAGGATCCGCTCCAGGCGGCGCGGGTCGGTGCTGACGATCTCGTCCGCGACGACCCGTACGGTCGCCTCCGGCATCAGCGACGCCACCCGCCGGCTCACGAACTCGCCCAACGCCACGTCCTGGAGCTCCGCCCGCTCCGAAGCGCTGTCCAGCCGGGCCACCTCCAGCACGTCCTCGACCAGCGCGCGCAGCGCCTGGGCGCGGTCCCGCACCAGCTCCGTCGGCCGCCCCGGAGGCAGCAGTTCCGCCGCCGTGAGCAGGCCCGTCACCGGAGTCCGCAGTTCGTGCGCGATGTCCGCGGTCACCCGCCGCTCGGCCTCCAGTCGCTGCTGCAGGGCGTCCGCCATGGCGTCCACGGCCCGCGCGAGGTCGTCCGTCTCGTCCCGTACGACACCGCCGACCGCGTCCCGTACGCGGACGTCGGGATCGCCGTGCGCCACCCGCTGCGAGGCGGCCGCGGCCTTGCGCAGCCGGCGCGAGATCTGCCCGCCGATGAGCACGCCGAGCGCCGAGCCGCCGATCACGGCGGACAGGCCGCCGATGACCAGGGCCCGGTCCAGGTCGGGGAGCAGATTGGCGCTCTCCCGGAACGGGGTGTGCAGCGACAGCACCATCCCGTTGCCGAGCGGTACGGCGGCCCACACCTCGGGCAGCCCCCCGCCCGGCCGCTCCTGGACGTAGGTCCCGCGCCGCCCCGACTGCGCCTTGTGCCGCAGCTCGGCGGGCAGTTCGGGATCGTTGAGCTTGGCCCCCATGGGCGGCTTGCGTCCGGCATCGGCGTTACGGGAGATGAACTGCACGCGCTCCAGCTGCACTTCGCGGGCGCTCTCCAGCATCGACACGCGGGCAGCACTGTGCACCACCAGGCTCAGCGCGATCGTGACGAGGACGCCCACGGAGGCGATGGCGACCGTGATCTTCCAGCGGATCCCCGTGCGGAAGGTGAACCGTCTCATGCCTTGAGCTTGTATCCGAAGCCCCGGACCGTTTCGATCCGGTCCTGGCCGATCTTGGTGCGCAGCCGCTGGACGTGGACGTCCACGACGCGGGTGTCGCCGCCCCAGTCGTAGTCCCAGACCCGCTCCAGCAGGCGGTCGCGCGACAGCACGGTGCCGGGCGCGGAGGAGAACTCCAGCAGCAGCCGCATCTCGGTCGGGGTCAGGGCCACGGCGGCGCCCGCCCGGCGGACCTCCATGCCCTCGGTGTCCACCTCCAGGTCGCCGAAGGAGAGCACCCCGCGCTCGGGGCCCGAGCCGTTGTCGGCCGCGTTCGCCGCGCCGTTCTGCGGGCCGCCGGAGTGGTCGAAGCGGCGCAGCACCGCGCGGATCCGGGCCACGAGCACGGATCCGTCGAAGGGCTTGGTGACGTAGTCGTCGGCGCCCGCCTCCAGGCCCAGCACCACGTCGATGGAGTCGGCGCGCGCGGAGAGCATGATCACCGGGACGGTGGACTCGTCGCGGATGCGGCGGCACAGGCTCACGCCGTCCATGCCCGGGACCATCACGTCCAGCAGGGCGATGTCGGGCCGGTTCGCGCGGAAGGACTCCAGTCCGGACAGGCCGTCGGGCATGGCCGTGACCACGAACCCGTCGCGCTCCAGCGCCAGGGTCGTGGCCTCACGGATGACGTCGTCGTCCTCCACGAACAGGACATGGGTCTCGGCCATGCGGCAGCCTCGCTCGGTTCTTCTGTGCTCAGTTCTTCTGACTCGTGACCGGGGCGGGCTGGACACCGCCGTCGACCACGTTGCTGTACTCCGAGTGAACTCGGTCCTGCTCGGTGAACTTCTCCCCGTTCCAGCGGTACGTGATCACGTCCTCGCCCGACGGATAGGCGAGCGCGTCGCTCTTTCCGTAGACCTGCTTCGTGACCACCAGGTCGCCCCGGTCGATCTCCGAGTAGACGGGTGGCTGTTCGTCCGAGAACACATTCTCGTACGCGGTTCCGTCCGACCGGTACACGTAGGTACCGCGGCCCAGCGCATCGGCGCAGGACAGGACGTTCACCACGATGTCCACGACGGGGCCGCCGGTGACCTTCCCGTAGCTCACGTCCACCGGGTACTCCTTGCCCGAGCAGGGCTTGAGGTCCCGTTTGACCTCGGTGCTGACCTTGGGGTCCTTCATCAGCAGCCCGACGGGATCGACCTTCTTCAGCGGCCGGCCGGACGAGGCCGAGGCGGAGTCCTCCGGGGTGGGCCCCGAAGGCGTGGCCTTGGCCACGGCCTCGGTGCGGGCCGGGCCGCCGTCGCGCAGGCCGGTGCCGCCCGTGGCGCACCCGACCGCGAACACGGCTGTGCCGACGAGGACGACCGTCCCCGCCGACATCAGCACCAGAGAACCTCCGGACAAACCTTGGCCGTTCAGGCCGCGCACCGCTCACGCCCCTCGTACCGCATGGTGTGGTCACCGCGCTCCAGCGCGCGCATGTCCAGATCCCGGCTCTCCAGCTCCTGCCGGAGGCGGGCCAGCGCGCGGTGCAGAGTGCTCTTCACGGTTCCCGCCGACATTCCGAGCGCCGCGGCCGTTTCCTCGGTGCTCATCTGCTCCCAGTGTCGCAGCACGACAACGCTGCGCTGCTTGGGCGCGAGAACCTTGAGGATGTCCATGAGGAGGGCGCGGTCGGCGCGCTGGTCGGAGCCGTCCTCGACGGAGGCGTCGGGGAGCTGCTCGGTGGGGACCTCTTCCAGCTTGCGGGCCCGCCACCACTCGGTACGGGTGTTGATCATGACCCGGCGCAGATAGGCGTCGGCCAGGGACTTGTCGGCGATGCCGTCCCAGCGGCCGTAGGTGCGTACGAGCGCGGTCTGCAGGAGGTCCTGCGCGTCCGTGGGGTCCGGGACCAGGCGCCGGGCACTGCGCAGGAGCGCGTCCTGCCGTGTGCGTACGTACTCCTCGAAACCGAGCACCTCACCGTGCGCCATCTGAGACCGCCTCCACCCGTCCGACCGCTCATCCCCGTGTCCTACGGATTCGAAGGTACGGAGGGGTTGTCACGGGCCTGTGCGAGCCAGCCTTCGGTGGGCGCACGGACACCCATAGGTTGTGTAACAACCCCCGTGAGCTGCGGTTTACCGGCCCTAAGCGGAATCCCGGAGTCAGTTTCGGTCAGGCCCCCGGGAGGGTCTGCGGAAGCCGGTAGGAGCCTCCGTCCAAGGGCTCCACCAGCCCGTCGGCCACCAGCCCGTCCAGCGCCCGGGCCCGCTGCACCGGCTCGTCCCAGACCGTGTCGAGCACCGCCTGCGGAACCGCGCCCACCGCCTCCCGGAGCACGGCGAGGAGCTTGCCCCGCACCTGCCGGTCGGTACCGGCGTACGTCTGCCCGCGCCGCGGCGGACCCTCGTGCGCCGGCTTCCCGGCGAGCCGCCACGCGCACAGCCCGGCCACCGGACAGCGCGCGCAGTCGGGGCTCTTGGCGGTGCACACCAGCGCCCCGAGCTCCATCGAGGCCGCCGCCCAGCGGGCCGCGGTGCCCTCGTCCTCGGGCAGCAGGTCCCGGGCGAGACGCCGTTCGGCGGCGGTCGTCGCGTTCGGCGGGTACTCGACCCCGGTCGCGGTGCGCGCGAAGACCCGGCGGACGTTCGTGTCGAGGACGGCGTGCCGCTGCCCGTACGCGAAGGAGGCCACGGCCGCCGCGGTGTACTCGCCGATCCCGGGCAGCGCCAGCAGCTGCGCGTGGTCCCGCGGTACGTCGCCCCCGTGCCGGTCCGTTATCGCGACGGCCGCGCCGTGCAGCCGCAGCGCGCGGCGCGGGTAGCCGAGCCGGCCCCAGGCCCGTACGGCCTCGCCGGGGGCCTCGGTGGCCAGGTCCGCGGGGCGGGGCCACCGGGCGAGCCACTGCTCGTAGACCGGCAGGACCCGGCTGACGGGCGTCTGCTGGAGCATGAACTCGCTGACCATGACCCCCCAGGGGCCGGCCTCGGGGCGGCGCCAGGGCAGGTCGCGGGCGTGCTCGTCGAACCACGCGATGACGGGGGAGTGCAGCGCGTGGGAGGAGTCGGGGGATACGGCCGTGGAGGAAGCTGGGGATGCAGTCATGGCAGACGGCATCCTGGCACGTTTCCCTTCCCGCGGCGCGCCGGACCGCGGCCGCTGAACCAGACGACGGCGGGTACGTCACCCGCCCGCGCGGCGGTGACCGCCGCACGTGTCGGACTCCGGCGCGCCGCACGCGACGACGGTCGCCACCGGCGCGAGCAGGAACCCTTTGGCCGGATCTCGATGCCTCCGATTGCGCCCGCAGGATGATCATCGGCAAATCGAGTCCTCTGCCCGGCATGTGGGGCACGGATCGGGTCGCGAACTCTCGTAAAGTTCCGTCCGTGGGATCTCTGCGCAATCCGGTCGGGCCGCTCCCCTCCTCCATCTACTGGCGACGGAGGGCTGTGCTGGCTTCCGTTGTCGCGCTCCTCGCGCTCCTCGCCGTATGGACCGTCAGCTCCGGCGGGGGGAGGACGAGTACGAACGGAAAGGGCCAGGACGGCCCCGACCCCGTCACCTCGATCACCCCCGGCCCGGCCGGCACCGGACCCGCGATCAGCGCGGCCCCCGGAGGGCGCCCCGAGTCGGGCAGCGGCGGGAACACCGGCTCCGGGGGCGGCTCCACGGGCGGCGGGGGCAAGAACGGCGAACCGGGCGGCGGTACGGGCTCGAACGGCGGCTCGGGCTCCGGTTCCGGTTCCGGCGGCGCCGCGGGCGGCCCGGCTGCGGTCCCGGCGGACTCCCCGCTCCCCACGTGCGCGCCGGGTGCGCTGCAGTGGGAGGTCAAGAGCGTGAAGAACGAGTACGAGGCGAACGAGAAGCCGCGCCTCGAACTGGTCGCCCGCAACACCTCCGGCACCACCTGCAAGATCGACCTCGGCCCGAAGCAGGCCGTCCTGACCATCCTTCAGGCGAGCAGCAGCAAGGCGGTCTGGTCCTCGGCGGACTGCCCGGCGGGCGCGGGCAACGCCTACTTCCGCCTCCCGGCGCAGGGCGAGACGAAGCAGTCGCTGGACTGGGACCGCAAGTTCAGCGCGGCCGACCAGTGCCAGACGCCTCCGGCGGGGTCCGCGGCTCCCGACACCTACGTGGTCGAGGTCAAGGCCCCGGGCATGCCGGTGGCCCGCACCTCGTTCGTCCTCAAGCAGGACTAGGCCGTCTCTTTCGGATCTTGTCGCCCGGCAAGATCCGGAAGAGACGGCCTAGGCGCTTCCAGCCCCGCCGGCGTTTGAGGCGCGGGGTCCGGGGCGGGGCCCCGGCAGGGGCGCGCACGCCGAACGGGCAGCGGAACCAGGACAGTCGGCCGAGCAGGGCCGCAGGCTAGACGTACCGCTCCAGGATGGACGACTCGGCCAGCCGGGACAGGCCCTCGCGGACGCTCCGCGCACGGGCCTCGCCCACGCCGTCCACCGTCTGCAGGTCGTCGACGCTCGCGGCGAGCAGCTTCTGCAGCCCGCCGAAGTGCTCCACGAGCCGCTCGATGATCGCGCCCGGCAGCCGCGGCACCTTCGCCAGCAGCCGGTACCCGCGCGGGGACACCGCCGAGTCCAGCGTCTCCGGCGAGCCCGTGTACCCCAGCGCCCGCGCCACGATCGCCAGCTCCAGCAGCTCCGGATGCGTCAGTGCGTCCAGCTCCGCCAGCGCCTCGTCCACCGTGCGGGAACGCTTCGCCGTCGGCTCCGGCACGTAGTCCCGGATGACGAGCTCCCGCTCCTGCTCGATGCCGACCGTCAGCTCGTCCAGCTGCAGCGACAGCAGTCGCCCGTCCGTGCCCAGTTCGACCACGTACTCGGCGATCTCGGTCGCGATCCGGCGGACCATTTCCAGCCGCTGCGCGACCGCCGTCACGTCGCGGACCGTGACCAGGTCCTCGATCTCCAGCGCCGACAGCGTGCCCGCGACCTCGTCGAGGCGCAGCTTGTACCGCTCCAGCGTGGCCAGCGCCTGGTTCGCCCGCGACAGGATCGCCCCGGACTCCTCCAGGACGCGCCGCTCCCCGTCCACGTACAGCGCGATCAGCCGCATCGACTGCGACACCGACACGACCGGGAAGCCGCACTGCTTGGAGACGCGGTCGGCCGTACGGTGGCGCGTGCCCGTCTCCTCCGTCGGGATCGACGCGTCCGGCACCAGCTGCACACCGGCCCGCAGGATCTTGGTGATGTCCTTGTCGAGGATGAGCGCGCCGTCGAGCTTGCACAGCTCGCGCAGCCGGGTCGCGGTGAACTCCACGTCCAGGACGAAGCCGCCGGTGCACATCGCCTCGACGCTCTTGTCCATACCGAGGACGATGAGCCCGCCGGTGTTGCCGCGGACGATCCGCTCCAAGCCGTCACGCAGCGGCTGACCAGGTGCGACCGCGCTCAGCGAGGCGCGCATCATGGCCTCCTGCTTGGAGCTCGCGCCCGACTTCCCGGATGCTGCTGCCCCGTCCTTGGCTGCCACTGCACTCCTCCGGTCGCGGGTTGCGCCGCCCCGCGCCGCGGGCACGAGGGCGTGCGTACGGCCGGGCGGACCAGCACAAAGTCTACCGGCGCGCGCCACGGCCCCGCCGTGGCTTGGCCAGGTACGGCCCGGGCAGGCCTCGTAAGGACCCCCTGACCAGGGGATCGTCCCCCTGGTCGGCCCCTGTTCCGACCCCCGGGCCGGCTACTGCGCGGAGCGCTCCTTGGCCGGCGTACGGGAGCGGCCGCGCGGCAACACCCGTAGCGCGTCACCCATGTCGGCCACCTCGATGACCTTCATCCCGGCCGGCACCTTCCCCGGATCCGCCGGCACGAGCGCATGTGTGAATCCCAGCCGGTGCGCCTCCGCGAGCCGCCGCTGCACGCCGGTCACCCGCCGCACCTCGCCGGCCAGGCCGACCTCACCGATCGCGACGAGGTTCTTCGGCAGCGGGACGTCGCTGGCGGCGGAGGCCAGCGCGAGCGCGATCGCCAGGTCGGCGGCCGGCTCGGTGAGCTTCACCCCGCCCACGGTGGCGCTGTAGATGTCGCGCTTGCCGAGCGCGGTGATCCGGCCGCGCTGCTCCAGCACCGCCAGCATCATCGACACGCGCGAGGTCTCCAGGCCGGAGGTGGTCCGCCGGGGGGAGGGGATCTGGGAGTCCACGGTCAGCGCCTGCACCTCGGCGACCAGCGGGCGCTTCCCCTCCAGAGTCACCGTCAGGCAGGTGCCCGGCACGGCCTCGGCCCGCCGGGTCAGGAACAGTCCGCTCGGGTCGGCGAGCCCGGTGATCCCCTCGTCGTGCAGCTCGAAGCAGCCGACCTCGTCGGTGGCCCCGTACCGGTTCTTGACGCCGCGCACCAGCCGCAGCCGGGCGTGCCGGTCGCCCTCGAAGCTCAGCACCACGTCGACGAGGTGCTCCAGCAGGCGGGGACCGGCGATGGCCCCGTCCTTGGTCACGTGGCCGACGAGGAGGGTGGCCATCCCGCGCTCCTTGGAGGCCCGGATCAGTGCTCCGGCCACCTCGCGCACCTGGGCCATGCCGCCGGGCGCGCCGTCGATCTCGGGGGAGGCGACGGTCTGTACGGAGTCCAGGACCAGCAGGGAGGGCTTCACGGCGTCGAGATGCCCGAGGACGGCCGACAGGTCGGTCTCGGCAGCGAGATAGAGGTGATCGTTGAGGGCGTTGATCCGGTCGGCCCGCAGGCGCACCTGGCTGGCCGACTCCTCGCCGGTCACGTACAGCGTGCGGTGCTCGTCGCTGGCCGCCTTCGCCGCGACGTCCAGCAGCAGGGTCGACTTGCCGACGCCGGGCTCGCCGGCGAGCAGTACGACGGCACCGGGCACGAGCCCGCCGCCGAGGACGCGGTCCAGCTCGTCCACGCCGGTGCTGCGGGCGGTCGCGGTCCGGCCGTCGACCTGCGCGATCGGCAGGGCGGCAGTCGAGACCCGGCCGGCGGCGGTGGTCCGCACGGCGGGTGCGCCCATCTCCTCGACGGTGCCCCAGGCCTGGCATTCGGGACAGCGGCCGAGCCACTTCGCGGTCGTCCAGCCGCAGTCGGTGCAGCGGTAGGACGGCCGGTCCTTGGCGGATGAACGAGCGGTGCGGGCAGCCATGGCGTTCACGGTAGCCGCCCGCACCGACAGACCGGACCGGGGCACCGTTCGCGGGGTACCGGTCGCGGTCCGCGGCCGCCGCGCTGCGAGGGTGTCCTCATGGACCTGTCCGACGAGGGATCCCCCTTCGACACCGACATGAGCGGCGCGCCCGTCGCGGATGTGGCGGGGCTCTACCCCGGCCACCGCTCCGCCGCAGACCTCGCCGCGTTCTTCGTCCGCGCGGGCTGGAGCTCGCGCTCCTCCTCCTGGGAGGGGTACGAGGTGGAGAGCCCGCTGGCCCGGCTGGAGATCGAACCGGTCGACGACGGCGTCCTGATCCACGGCGAGGCGGACGCGGGCCGGCTCGACGCGCTCACCGCCGTGCTGTCCGCACGCGGCCTCCCCTTCTCCGCGGAGTTCCTCGGGGAGGACGGCGCCCTGCTGCGCGAGGTGCGTGTGGGTCCCGCGGGTCCAGCCGGTCCTGCGGATCCACGGCGGCAGGGACCGCCGGTCCGACCACGTCAGGGCCTGCGTCAGCGCCTCACCGATCTGTTCACCCGTAAGGGCTAAAAGTGGCGAAGGCTTCCAGGGCGTCACCGGAGCGCCGCCTACGGTCGCCAGGTGAACAGCAGCAACCAGGCACACTCCTCAGCGCGCACCGGCGCACACCGGGCGCACGGGCGCACGCCCCACGCGGCCGAGCAGCCGCCGCCGTTCCGGCACGAGCCCTACCTGGACGGCCTGTTCACGTACTGCCTGTCGGTCCTGTGCGACCACGACACCGCGACCGACGTGCTCGGGGACGTCCTCGCCGTCGCCGAGCGGCATCCCGGCCGCTGCCCCGACGAGGGGGACCGGCGCGCCTGGCTCTACGCGCTCGCCCGCTGGGGCTGCCTGCACCGGCTGGCCGAGCAACGGCGCGCGCGCCAGGGAGCGCATTCCGCTCGGCGTGCGCCGGAGCACGCCGGCCGTGACCGTGCGCCGGGTGATCCGGGTGATGACACGCGAGACGACCGCGGCCAGGACGCCCACCGGCCCCTTGACGTGAGCGCCTACCGCCGTACGGAGCTGGCCCGGCTCGCCTGGCCCGAAGCCGCAGGCACCACACCCGAGCAGCGCGAGGCCCTCGAACTCGCCGTCCGCCACCGCCTCGGCGTCCCCGAACTCGCCGCCGTCCTCGGCACCCCCGCGGCCGTCGCCCGCGAGCTGCTGTCCGGCGCCGCCTGCGAGGTGGAGCGCACCCGCGCCGCCCTCGCCGTCGTCGAGACCGGCAACTGCCCCAGCGTCTCCCGGCTCACCGGCGACGACGGCGACGGCAACGTCCTGCTCTCCAGCACCCTGCGCGCCGAGCTCGTCCGCCACGTCGACGACTGCCCCCGATGTCGCCGCGCCGCCGAACGCGTGGGGGCCGCAGGCCCCTGGCCCGGCTCCGGCGGCATCAACACCGCCGCGCTCCCCCTCGTACCCGCTCCCCGCAGCGCCGTCCACGCCGCGATGCTCCGCTCCGGCCGGGGCCGCGGCCGAGGGCCCGCCCCGCGCTTCGACCGCACCGGCTTCCCCATGGACCCCAAGGACCGCGCGGCCCGCCGGGACCGGCTGCGCGCCCGGGTGGTGACCACCACCGTCGTCGCCACCGTCGTCGCCGCCCCGGTCCTGGCGCTGTGGGCCGCGTACCGGGGCGGACCCGACACGGGCGAGCCCGGCGGCGACGCCACCCGTATCTCCGCCAGCGAGTCCGAACTCCCGACCGCGCGGACCGACGGCCGCCCGCTCACCGCCTACGAGAACGCCGGGAACGCCACCACCACCGGCGGCCCCGGCTTCGCCCAGAGCGACACCACCTCCGACGTCTCCGTCGAGGTCATCAGCACCGGCCCGCCCGCGACCCCCGACCACCCCGGCGGCGCCGGCCGCCTCACCGTGGCCGCGTCCGCCCAGGGCGCCGTCACCCTGCTCACCCTCACCGCCTCCGGCGGCGCCCCCGTGGACTGGCGGCTCTGGTCCGACGCCCCCTGGCTGCGCGCGAGCCGGACCGCGGGCACGCTGGCCCCAGGAGAATCGGTCACCCTAAAGATCTCCGTGGACCCGGAAGGCCAGCCCGTCGGCGCCTGGACGGCCCGGGTCGGGGTCGATCCGAGCGGCGCGGTGGTCTCCATCCAGGGCCGCGGCCGCCCCGCGGCGACGCCCGCGCCCACCCCGGACCCGACCCGACCCACGCCCCCGGCGCCCTCGCCGGACCCGACGCGGCCGTCCACTCCGCAGCCGTCCCCGACGGAGCCGACGATTCCGCCGCCGTCCCCGACGCCCGAGCCGTCCCCGACGGAGGGCTCAGGCGGAACGGTTTCCCCCGCGCCGGACCCGGCCCCGTCGCCATCGACGGGACCCTGAGAGGTCCTGCGGGGCCTGCGGGGTCTGCGGTCAGGCAGGATCCGCAGGGTGCGGGGCCATCGGCAGCAGCGAGGCCAGCCGCGCCTCGCACAGCTTCACGAGCTCGTCGTAGCCCTCCTTGCCCATCAGCTCCGTCAGCTCGGGGCGGTACGACACGTACACCGGCTCGCCGGCACCGTGCGCGGAGGTGGCCGACGTGCACCACCAGTGCAGGTCGTGGCCGCCCGGCCCCCAGCCGCGGCGGTCGTACTCACCGATCGACACCTGCAGCACGCGCGTGTCGTCCGGCCGGTCGATCCACTCGTACGTCCGGCGGATCGGCAGCTGCCAGCAGACGTCGGGCTTGGTCTCCAGCGGCTCCCGGCCCTCCTTCACCGCGAGGATGTGCAGCGAGCAGCCCGCACCGGCGGGGAAACCCGGCCGGTTCAGGAAGATGCACGCGCCGTCCCAGCGCCGGGTCTGCTTCTCCCCGTCGTCGTCGTGCTGCGTCCACCCGCTCTCGCTGCCGACGTCGTGGAACTGCCACAGCTCGGGCGTCAGCCGGGCCACGTGCTGCGCGACGCGCTTCTCGTCGTCCTCGTCGGAGAAGTGCGCGCCGAGCGTGCAGCAGCCGTCGTCGGCCCGGCCCGCCTGGATGCCCTGGCAGCCGCTGCCGAAGATGCAGGTCCAGCGGGAGGTCAGCCAGGTCAGGTCACAGCGGAAGACCTGCTCGTCGTCGGCGGGATCGGGAAACTCCACCCAGGCCCGGGGAAAGTCGAGCCCCTTCTCATCGGCCGCGACCGCGGCCTTGCCCTTGCCACCCTTGGCCTTGGCCTTGACGGTGTCCTTGCCCGTGTCCTTCTGCGACCGGGTCTTGTTGGCCTTCTTCGTATTTGGCACAAACCCAAGCCTATGCGCCCCTTACTCAACCCCCGAGTCTTCCTCGCAGTAGCGTTTCCCCCTATGAGACTCGGTGTGCTGGATGTGGGTTCGAATACGGTCCATCTGCTGGTGGTGGACGCGCACCCTGGCGCGCGCCCGCAGCCGGCGCACTCGCACAAGGTGGAGATGAGGCTGGCGGAGCTGCTCGACGAGCGCGGCGCCGTCACCCCCGAAGGCGTCGAGCGCCTCGTCTCGGTGATCGCCGACGCGGTCCAGGCCGCCGAGGACAAGGGGTGCGAGGACGTCCTCCCCTTCGCCACCAGCGCCGTACGCGAGGCCACGAACGCGGACGAGGTCCTCGCGCGGGTCAAGACCGAGACCGGCGTCGACCTGCCGGTGCTGAGCGGCGACGACGAGGCCCGCCTCACCTTCCTGGCGGCCCGCCGCTGGTTCGGCTGGTCCGCCGGGAAACTGCTGGTCCTGGACATCGGCGGCGGCTCGCTGGAGATCGCGTACGGCATCGACGAGGACCCGGACGCGGCCGTCTCCCTCCCGCTGGGCGCGGGCCGCCTCACCTCGGGCTGGCTCCCGGGCGACCCGCCGGACTCGCTGGACATCCGGGCGCTAAGGCGCCACGTCCGGGCGGAGATCGCCCGGACGGTCGGCGAGTTCAGCCGCTTCGGGACGCCGGACCACGTGGTGGCGACCTCGAAGACGTTCAAGCAGCTGGCCCGCATCGCCGGCGCGGCCCGCTCGGCCGAGGGCCTGTACGTGCAGCGGGATCTGAGCCGCAAGTCCCTGGAGGAATGGGTCCCGCGCCTGGCGGCGATGACCACGGCCCAGCGCTCCGCCCTCCCGGGCGTCTCGGAGGGCCGCGCGAACCAGCTCCTGGCGGGAGCGCTGGTCGCGGAGGGCGCGATGGACCTCTTCGGCGTGGAGGAACTGGAGATCTGCCCGTGGGCCCTGCGCGAGGGCGTGATCCTGCGCAGGCTGGACCACATGCCGGCACCGGGGGCGTAGGGGCGGGGTGTGGCGGGGCGGGGGCTGGGGTGGTCGGGAGCCTCTCGGTCGGTATCAGAGTGGCGTGTGGGGGTTTCCCGTCAGTCCGATCGTCTCCGGGTCGGGCCGGTCCCTCAAGGGCGCTCCTTCGTCGCGTCGCTTCGCGATGTCGCTGCGCTCCACCCTTGACCGACCGTCCCGCCCCGGAGGAACGAAGACTGCCGGGAAACCCCCAAAGGAACGGGCCGGGCGTTCAAGGATCAGGACGGGGCGATCAGAGATGCCCAGCCCTGTCCCGGCGAGCATGTTCTTGAGACGGGACCCATCCGGACCAGGGCCCGGGTCGGTGGGGCGCGCCAGATCGCTACGCGCTCCTCATCTCTCAGCGTCTCCACCCCGCCCTGGGCTGGACATAGGCCGCCCACGAGCTCGGTCCGGCGCTCGACCTGCGTCCGACGACCGGCCGTGGTCAGAGGGTGAGCAGCCGTACGAGCACCACCGTCACCGTGCCGGCAGTGAAGATCGACCCCAGCACTGCGGCGAAGAGATCCATCTTCTTCATGTCCCAACCCTCGATCTCGAACCGGTCCGGCTTTCCCGGGTCGTACCGCACCATGACGCACGCCCCCACACGGAAGGCGTTTCCGACCGTTCCACGGCCGAACCGGGAGGAGTGTTCGTGGGCGCGCCCATCCCGGTCCGTCCAAGCGGCAACCGGGTGGTAGAACTTGCCGCCCTCATCGTTGCGTGAAACCTGGTGACGGACGATCCGAGCCTCGGCATTCACGCCGTGGTGGCGAAGCAGACGGGCGTAGCGCAGGCCGTAGATGCCGAAGGTGAGGAAGGAGACGCCGATCGTCAGGGGGATGAGAGAGAAAAGCCATTCGCGTCCCATGATCTAAGCGACGCCGGCGGGAAAGTGTTGGTTGCGGCCCCAATGTCAGACCTCGACCTGACGTCTGACAGCGGCTCTTCCGAAGTGGACCCGGGTCAGCGGGAGCAACCCACCCAAAAGACCGGCCCTTTGCCCCAATTGCGGCCATTCGAGTATCCATTCGCGGACCGCAGCTCTCACTGACCCGGCCCCACTACGGATCAGGCGAAGTGCCGACGGTCACCCCCTCCCATCCGTTCTCCTCAACCCCTGGCGGCCGTCGGTCGCGGTCATGGAGAAGCGCGTAGCGATCTGGGGCGGCCTATGTCCGGCCACAGACGGTCGTCGGACGCAGGTCGAGCGGCGGACCGAGTTCGTGGGCGGCTTATGTCCAGCCCAAGACGGTCGTCGGACGCTGAGAGATGAGGAGCGCGTAGCGATTGGACGCGCTTCCCCCAACACAGGCCATGGTCTCGATGGCCCCGCCTGCCGGACATGCCCCACCGGAACCGGGTTGGGCATCTCTGACGGGCCCGTCCCTGGAAAGGAACGCCCGGCCCGTTCTTTTGGGGGTTTCCCGGCAGTCTTCGTTCCTCCGGGGCGGGACGGTCGGTCAAGGGTGGCCGAAGGCCATCGCGAAGCGACGCGACGACGAAGGAGGAGCGCCCTTGAGGGACCGGCCCGACCCGGAGACGATCGGACTGACGGGAAACCCCCACACGCATCCCTGATACCGGCCGAGAGGCTCCCGCCCCCGTGGCCCGCGTCACGGTCACCGCCGCTTCCGGGCCCGTACCCTGTCCTCGTGGCAGAACCAGTCCGTGTCCCGACCGCGAAAGTCGCCCTATCCACCGCCTCGGTCTATCCGGAGTCGACGGCGACCGCCTTCGAGATCGCCGCGCGCCTCGGTTACGACGGCGTCGAGGTGATGGTCTGGACGGATCCGGTCAGTCAGGACATCGAAGCCCTGCGCCGGCTGTCGGATCACCACGGAGTGCCGATCCTTGCCGTGCACGCGCCGTGTCTGCTGATCACCCAGCGGGTCTGGTCCACCGATCCGTGGACCAAGCTGCAGCGCGCCCAGGCCGCCGCCGAGCGGCTCGGGGCGAGCACCGTGGTCGTGCATCCGCCCTTCCGCTGGCAGCGCCAGTACGCGCGGGACTTCGTCAGCGGTATCTGGCGGATGGCCGACGAGACCGACGTCCGGTTCGCCGTGGAGAACATGTACCCGTGGCGCTACCGCGACCGCGAGATGCTCGCCTACGCCCCCGAGTGGGACGTGACGAAGGACGACTACCGCCACTTCACCGTCGACCTGTCGCACACCGCGACCGCCCGTACCGACGCGACCGCGATGATCGACCGGATGGGCGATCGGCTCGCGCACATCCACCTCGCCGACGGGAACGGATCGGCCAAGGACGAGCACCTGGTCCCGGGCCGCGGCACGCAGCCCTGCGCCGAGCTGCTGGAGAGCCTCGCGCGGACCTCGTTCGACGGGCACGTGGTGATCGAGGTCAACACCCGCCGGGCGATGTCCTCCGCCGAGCGCGAGGCCGATCTCGCCGAGGCGCTGGCCTTCACGCGCCTGCACCTCGCCACCACCGCCACCACCCCCACCCCCACCCCCGGCCCCACCACCCCCGGCCCCGCCACCCCCACCCAGCGCGACAAGGCCCGCCGGCCGTGACCGGCACCCCGACCCCGGACGCACCCAAGCCGCGCCGCCGCGGCCCCGGCCGGCCCCGGCAGGACGAGGCCGACGACGGCCCCGGCACCCAGGAGCGCATCCGGCTCGCCGCCCGCGAGGTGTTCGCGGAGCGCGGGTACGACAAGACGTCCGTGCGCGGCATCGCGAAGGTCGCCGGCGTCGACCCGGCGCTCGTGCACCACTACTTCGGCACCAAGGACGATCTCTTCGCCGCCGCCATCGAGGTCAGCATCGAGCCCGCCCTGGTGGTCCCCGCGATCATCGGCGAGGGCCCGGACGGCATCGGCGAGCGCCTCGCCCGCTACTTCCTGGGCGTCTGGGAGAACCCGGTCACCCGGGTCCCGCTGCTCGCCGTGATCCGCTCGGCGCTGACCCACGAGGCCGCCGCGAAGGTGCTGCGCCAGCTGGTGCTGCGGCGGCTCCTGGAGCGGGTCGCCGCCGACCTCGACGTCCCCGACCCGACCTTCCGCGCCGAGCTCGCCGCCTCCCACATGGTCGGCATCGCGATCCTGCGCTACGTGGTCCAGGTGGAGCCCCTCGCGTCCGCCGACCCGGAGAAGATCGTGGCCCTCGTGGCGCCCACGCTCCAGCGGTACCTGACCGAGGAATGAGCCCGCCGTCCCGGCATCCGGACGTGTTGTCCGGATCGCGGGCGGTGGGCGTAGCCTCGTATCTGAGCCATATCCGCAGTCGCGGCTGACCGTACAGCCGCACTCATGGGGAGTGAAACCGCATGCCCGAGCTGAGGTCCCGCACCGTCACCCACGGCCGCAACATGGCAGGCGCGCGTGCGCTGATGCGCGCGTCGGGCGTAGCGAGCGCGGACATCGGCAAGCCGATCGTCGCGGTCGCCAACTCCTTCACCGAGTTCGTCCCCGGTCACACCCACCTGGCGCCGGTCGGCCGCATCGTCTCCGACGCCATCCGTGCCGCCGGTGCGATCCCGCGCGAGTTCAACACCATCGCGGTCGACGACGGCATCGCCATGGGCCACGGCGGCATGCTGTACTCCCTCCCCTCCCGCGACCTGATCGCGGACTCGGTCGAGTACATGGTCGAGGCGCACTGCGCCGACGCGCTGATCTGCATCTCCAACTGCGACAAGATCACCCCCGGCATGCTGATGGCCGCCATGCGCCTCAACATCCCGGTCGTCTTCGTCTCGGGCGGCCCGATGGAGGCCGGTCAGGCGACCCTCGTCGACGGCACCGTCCGCAAGCTCGACCTGATCGACGCGATGGTCGATGCGTCCAACGAGAACGTCTCCGACGAGGACGTGCTGCGCATCGAGGAGAACGCCTGTCCCACCTGCGGCTCCTGCAGCGGCATGTTCACCGCCAACTCGATGAACTGCCTCGCCGAGGCCATCGGCCTGGCCCTGCCCGGCAACGGCTCGGTCCTCGCCACGCACACCGCCCGCCGCGCCCTGTACGAGGACGCCGGCCGCACGGTCGTGGAGATCACCAAGCGCTACTACGAGGACGGCGACGAGTCCGTCCTGCCGCGCAGCATCGCCACCCGCGAGGCCTTCGAGAACGCCATGGCCCTCGACATCGCGATGGGCGGCTCCACGAACACGATCCTGCACCTGCTGGCCGCCGCGCAGGAAGCGGGCCTGGACTACGACCTCACCGACATCGACGCCGTCTCGCGCCGCGTCCCGTGCCTGGCGAAGGTCGCGCCGAACGTGGCGCCCGGCGGCACGTACTACATGGAGGACATCCACCGCGCCGGCGGCATCCCCGCCATCCTCGGCGAGCTGCACCGCGGCGGTCTCCTCAACAAGGACGTCACCACCGTCCACTCGGACGGCCTGGAGGACTGGCTCGCGAAGTGGGACGCCCGCTCCGGCACGGCCACCGACACGGCCATGGAGCTGTGGCACGCGGCGCCCGGCTGTGAGCGCTCCGCCACCGCCTTCTCCCAGTCCAAGCGCTGGGAGACCCTCGACCTCGACGCCGAGGGCGGCTGCATCCGCTCGGTGCAGCACGCGTACTCCAAGGACGGCGGCCTCGCCGTCCTGCGCGGCAACATCGCCGAGGACGGCTGCGTCGTGAAGACCGCCGGTGTCGACGAGTCGATCTGGACCTTCGAGGGTCCGGCGGTCGTCTGCGAGTCGCAGGACGAGGCCGTCGACAAGATCCTCCGCAAGGAGATCAAGGCGGGCGACGTGGTCGTCATCCGCTACGAGGGCCCGCGCGGCGGACCCGGTATGCAGGAGATGCTCTACCCGACCTCCTTCCTCAAGGGCCGGGGCCTCGGCAAGGTCTGCGCGCTGGTGACGGACGGCCGCTTCTCCGGCGGCACCTCGGGCCTGTCCATCGGCCACGCCTCCCCGGAGGCGGCCTCGGGCGGCACCATCGCGGTCGTCGAGGACGGCGACCGGATCCGCATCGACATCCCGAACCGGTCCATCGAGGTCCTCGTCGACGAGGCCACCCTGGCGGCCCGCCACGCGGCCCTCGGCGGCGTCTACGCCCCGAAGAACCGCGAGCGCAAGGTCTCCGCGGCCCTGCGCGCCTACGCCGCGATGGCCACCAGCGCCGACAAGGGCGCGGTCCGCGACGTCTCCCTCCTGGGCTGACGACCCTGGGCTGACGACCGAATCCGCCGGCGCCCCCGCACCCTCCGGTGCGGGGGCGCCGCCGTCTCACCAGGCGCCCGGGTCCGCCGCCCCCACTGCGAACACCGATCCGTCGGGCGCCCCCGTGAACACCCGCCCGTCGCCGACCACGGGCGCGGGCAGGGTGGAGGTGTAGCCCGGCTCACCACCCAGCCGGGGCTTCGTCTGTCCCAGGAGCCGGCCCGCGCCGTCGACGGCCAGCAACCGCCCGTCCGAGGCCGTCACGTGGATCCGCCCGTCGTGGACCATCGGCCGCGAGCCGACGGCCACGCCCGTCTCCAGCCGCCATTCCTCACGCTCCGCCCCCACCGCGGCGAGGGCGCCCGACGTGCCGAAGACGTACACCCGGCCCTCGGGGCCGACTGCGGCCTGGGCCTCCAGCAACGGCGACGAGAGGGGGATCCGGCGTACGGCTCGTGTCGCGAGATCCACCCGCACGACCGCCCTGGTCACAGCACCGGACGCGGACCGCGTGTCACCTTCCAGCAGGTAGAGCCCGCCGGCCGCCGCGCCGACCGGTTCCAGCAGCGCCGGGCTCCGGACCTGCCAGTGCACCGCGCCGCTCGTGGCGTCGACGGCGGAGACCTGGGTCGACTTCCCGTCCGCTCCCTGCGCGCAGAGGTACAGGCCGGCGCCCCCCGGAAGGTCCGGTTCGGCGAGCCAAGCGGAGCCGGCCCCGCCGAGGCGGTGCTCCCAGCGAGTCGCGCCCGTGGCCGCGTCGAGCATGGTGGCCTTTCCGTCCGGGCTCGTGACGAGCAGCAGACTTCCCACGGGCACCACCCGCCCGCCCTCCGGCAGGGCACGCTTCCACCGCTGCGCACCGGCTGCCGCATCCAGGGCCCGCAGGCCCCTTCCGTCGTCGTCCACCACGAACACCAGTCCCGCCGCGTGCAGCGGAGCCGGATTCGGTGTCATCCGCGAAGCGGGTGCCGCTCTTCGCACGGACCACATCACCGAGCCGTTCGCGGGGTCGAGCCGGGCGGCTGACAGCCCCGGCCCCGAGCAGTACAGGCCTCCGGCCGACCACGAGCAGGCCGGAACGGGATTGCCCCCGCCCCGTTCGCCCACGTGTACCGCCCACGGCGGCCCGGCCTTCGCACCGGGACCGGGCTCCGTGGCCCCGGCGTGCACGGTGGAGTGCGCCGACGGGCCCGCGTCCGTCCCGTACGAGAGGTATCCGCCGAGCGCCCCGCCGGTCAGCAGCAGCGCGCCGCCGACCGACAGCACCAGCCGTGACCGCCGCCGCGGCGGGGTGGGGCCGGGCTGCTCGGCGACCATCCGGTCCCGCCGGTGGGTGGCCTCGTCCCGCCGACTGGGTGCGCGCGGCCCGGGGATGAAGGCCCGGGTGTCCTCCGACGTCGGATAGGCCAGCGCACGCAGTTCGCTGATCAGCGCATCAGGGGTCGGGCGTTCGGAGGGGTCCTTCGCGAGGCAGGATTCGACGACCGGCCTCAGGGCCGCCGGCAGACCGGTCAGGTCGGGGTCGTGGTGGACGACCTGATACGCCACCAGATAGGGACTGTCGGAGTCGAAGGGGCCGCGCCCGGTCGCTGCGTGCACGAGTACGGCGCCCATCGCGAACAGGTCCGCGGCGGGCCCCACTTCCCTGGGCCGCTGGAACTGCTCGGGCGCCATGAAGGGCGGTGTCCCGATCAGCTTTCCGGTCTCCGTCCGCAGGTCGCTGTCGGTCGGCCGCGAGATCCCGAAGTCGATGACCCGTACCCCGTCGGGTGCCATCAAGACGTTGCTCGGCTTCAGATCCCGGTGCACCACACCGGCCCGGTGGATGTCCCGCAGGGCCTCGGCGAGTCCGGCGCCGAGCCGGGCCAGTTCGGCCGGATCGAGCACCCGCTCCCGCACCCGCTCGGCGAGTGTCGGTGCGTCGATGAACAAGGTGGCCATCCAGGGCCGTTCGGCGTCCGGATCCGCGTCCACGACGGGCGCGGTGAACGCCCCGCTCACACGACGCGCCGCGGCCACTTCCTGCCGGAACCGGGCCCGGAACTCCGGATCCACCGCGTGTTCGGGGTGCACGATCTTGACGGCGAGTTTCAGCCCCGACGCGGAAGTGGCGAGGTGGACGACGCCCATACCGCCCGAACCCAGGACGGATTCCAGCCGGTACTGCCCGGCGTACTCCGGAAAGCCCGCCCGATCCCTGCGCAGCGACTGCACCGCTGACCACCCCCGCCGGAGCCTAGTCGATGGCACCTGGCTATCTCCAAGGTCCTGCTACCCTGCGCGAGTTGCGCAACGCAACGCTCAGGGGGGAGTTTTCGCATGTCCGAAAAGAGTGAGGCCGGTCAGGCCCAGAGCCTTGCCGCGGAGTCCGGTTTCCAGACCTTTCCGGTTGCTCCCGGCTACCGGGTGAACGTCCGCAGCGGCCCGGGCACCAGCTACTCCATCGTCAAGGTCCTGCCGTACGACTCGTACGTCTCGATCCGCTGCCAGGGCCCCGGCACGACGGTCTCCGGTCCGTATGGCACGACGAACATCTGGGACTGCATCGGCAACGGTCAGTTCGTCTCGGACGCGTACGTCCACACGGGCACTGACGGCTACGTCGCCACGCGCTGCTGACCTCTGCCGGTCTCCGACGCGTACGCGCGGACGGGCAGTGACGGCTGCGTCACCAACCAGTGCGGCTGACCGTCCCCGACCCGTCTGACACGTGAGACACACCCGGCCCGACCGGCCCGGCGAGGGATAATCGCTGACGTGAGCGACGACCAGCGAGACCAGACCCCCGCCGAGCCGGCCGCACAGGCCGCGGTGCCCGCCGGCCCGCAGCCCGAGCCGATCCGGTTCTTCGGCACCACCTGGGTCGAGCACGACGGCGGCTACGCCCTGCGCCGCGTCGGCCTCGCCATCGGCTCGCTGGCCACCGCCATCTCCTCCGCCCTGATGCTCCGCTTCGCCTACGAGGGCCTGGAGATCGGCAACGTCGGCCCCTTCCTCAGCATCTCGGTCGTCGTCCTCTTCGCGATCGCCAGCTCCATCGCCTTCACCAAGACCTGGGCCTCCTTCAGCCGTCGCCCCGCCCCGTCCTCCGACGAGGCCGCCCTCAAGGGCCTCAAGACGATCGGTTTCATCGGCTCCCTGATCGCGTACTTCCTGCGCTGCCTCGGTGAGGCGCCGGGCGAGAAGCTCCGCCGCGCCGAGTACGAGCGCGCCCAGGCCGAATACGCCCGCCGCCGCAGCACCCGTACGGGCAACCCGGCCGCGCGCCGCCCCAAGCGCAAGAAGTAGCCCGCATCCATCCCGGCGATTGACGTCCCGGCACCGCCAGGAGCATTATTCATCACATGATGAATAACCAGGCCGAGGGAGACCCGGCCGCCGTCCACGCCCATGACCTCACCGTCCGGCGCGGCACCGGCCGCACCCCCCGCACCGTCCTCGACTCCCTCGCCTTCGACGTCCCCCGCGGCCGCATCACCGGCCTCCTCGGCCCCTCCGGCTGCGGAAAGTCCACCCTCATGCGCGCCATCGTCGGCACCCAGGCCCACGTCACCGGCACCCTCGACGTCCTCGGCCACCCCGCCGGCCACCCCCGGCTCCGCTCCCTCATCGGCTACGTCACCCAGGCGCCCAGCGTCTACGACGACCTCACCGTCCGGCAGAACCTCGACTACTTCGCCGCCGTCCTCGACCCCGGCCGCGCAGCCGCCGACCGCCGCGCCGCCGCCGTCACCCGCGCCATCACCGACGTCGACCTCACCAGCCGCGCCGGCGCCCTCGCCGGCAACCTCTCCGGCGGCCAGCGCAGCCGCGTCTCCCTCGCCGTCGCCCTGCTCGGCACCCCCGAGCTCCTGGTCCTCGACGAACCCACCGTCGGCCTCGACCCCGTCCTGCGCCGCGACCTGTGGAACCTCTTCCACGACATCACCGCCACCCGCGGCGCGACGATCCTCGTCTCCTCCCACGTCATGGACGAGGCCGAGCGCTGCCACGACCTGCTCCTCATGCGCGAGGGCCGCATCCTCGCCCAGGACACCCCCGACGCACTGCGCACCCGTACCCACGCCGCCACCGTCGAGGAGGGCTTCCTGCGCCTCGTCGACGAAGCCAACGCCGCCGCCGCCGACGGCGCCGCCGCCTCCAACGTCACCGCCATCCGGGAGCAGACCCGATGAACGCCGCCCGCACCACCGCCACCGCCGCCCGCGTCCTGCGCCAGCTCCGCCACGACCCGCGCTCCATCGCGCTGATGCTCCTGGTCCCCGTACTGATGCTCACCCTGCTGCGCTTCGTCTTCGACGGCAGCCCCCAGACCTTCGACGGCATCGGCGCCTCACTCCTCGGGATCTTCCCCCTCATCACCATGTTCCTGGTGACCTCCATCGCCACCCTGCGCGAACGCACCTCCGGAACCCTGGAACGCCTCCTCGCCATGCCGCTCGGCAAGGGCGACCTCATCGCCGGCTACGCCCTCGCCTTCGGCGCGGTCGCCGTCCTCCAGTCCCTGCTCGCCACCGGCCTCGCCCTCTGGGCCCTCGGCCTCGACGTCGTCGGATCCCCCTGGCTGCTCCTGCTCGTAGCCCTCCTCGACGCCCTCCTCGGCACCGCACTCGGACTCTTCGTCTCCGCCTTCGCCGCCTCCGAATTCCAGGCCGTCCAGTTCATGCCGGCGGTGATCTTCCCCCAGCTGCTCCTCTGCGGCCTCTTCGCCGCCCGCGACACCATGCACCCCGTCCTCGAAGGCATCTCCGACGTCCTGCCCATGTCCTACGCCGTCGACGGCATGACCCAGGTGCTCACCCACACCGACATGACCGCCGACTTCGTCCGCGACGCCGCGATCGTCGCCGCCTGCGCCCTGCTCGTCCTCGCCCTCGGCGCGGTCACCCTCCGCCGCCGTACCCCCTGACCGAACCCCCTGACCGCACTCCGGACAGCGCCTCCCCCTGCCCCGCCCGGGTGCAAGGATGAGGACGTATACGTAGCTCACGCGCAAGAACCGTTCGGCGAGGTGGATCGGGAATGACCCAGACAGTCGCAGTCCTCGGTACCGGCAAGATCGGCGAGGCCCTCCTCAGCGGAATGATCCGCGGCGGCTGGCCCGCCTCGAAGCTCCTCGTCACCGCCCGCCGCACCGAACGGGCCGAGGAACTCCGCACCCGCTACGGGGTCGAAGCCGTCTCCAACGCCGAGGCCGCCAAGCGCGCCGACACCCTCATCCTCACCGTCAAGCCCCAGGACATGGCCAAGCTCCTCGACGAGCTCGCCCCGCACGTCCCCGCCGACCGCCTGGTCATCAGCGGCGCCGCCGGCGTCCCCACCGCCTTCTTCGAGGAACGGCTCGCCCCCGGCACCCCCGTCGTCCGCGTCATGACGAACACCCCCGCCCTCGTCGACGAGGCCATGTCCGTCATCTCCGCCGGCAGCCACGCCACCGCGGCGCACCTCGCCCACACCGAGGAGATCTTCGGCAGCGTCGGCAAGACCCTGCGCGTCCCCGAGTCCCAGCAGGACGCGGCCACCGCCCTCTCCGGCTCCGGACCCGCCTACTTCTACTTCCTCGTCGAGGCCATGACCGACGCCGGCATCCTCCTCGGCCTGCCCC